>CAXBGQ010000066.1:0-12160 GCA_963975135.1 uncultured Nioella sp.
GACATAGCTCACATGGTAATGGGTCATGTTCCAGACCAGCGCATCGGGCGGCGCGCCGGTGGTAAACCAGGCCAGAAGATGCGGCGACAGGCCAATCAGATAGGCCACCGCGCAAAGCAGGATAAAGAGCAGCCGGCCACTGTGGCCCTGAAACAGAGTCTCCATGTTTCAATGTTCCTTTGGTTGTCACTGGCCAAGGAGGAAATCACAGGAAAACGGCAATTTTAGGAAACGGGTCGCCGGTTGTCGCGGGCGTTATCTGGCGATGCGGCGGGCCGCTATGGGCTGACCCATCCGCCGGATATATCCAGAATCGCTCCGGTGACGTATTTCGCCGCGTCCGAGAGCAGCCACATAGTGGCACCGGCGATATCGGCCTCTTCTCCGGGATGGCCCAGGGGCGTGCGCGCAACCACCGAATCCAGCCATTCGGGATGGGTCTCCATCCAGAGTTTGCTGATCTCGGTCAGGATCGCGCCGGGGCGGATGCAGTTTACCCGGACCCCGGCGGCGGCCTGTTCGCGGGCCAGCCCGACGGTGAAAGTGTCGAGCCCGCCTTTTGACGCGGCATAATCGACATAAGAGCCGCCGCCGCCGTGTTTCGCGGCCGCAGACGAGATATTCACGATGCCGCCACCAGCCCCGCCCATGCGGGTCGACATCCGTTTCAGGGCCTCCTTGCTGCACAGAAACGGCCCCAGCAGGTTAACCTCGAAAAGGCGGCGGGTGCGGTCGATATCCAGATCCTCGACGCGGCCTTCGCTGCCCATGGCACCTGCATTGTTGACCAGGGCCTGTACCGGGCCGAGCTGCTGGTCGACTTTGGAAAACATCGCGGCAACCTGTCTTTCGTCGGCAATATCGGCCTGAACCGCGATGGCCGTTCCGCCCGCATCCCTGATCTGAGCGGCCACCGCTTGCGCCCCGGCTTCGTCCTTTGCGTAATTTACACAACAGGACCAGCCATCCCCCGCGGCCATCCTGCAGATCTGGGCTCCAATTCCCCGGCTTGCACCGGTGACGACAACGACACTCATGAAATCCCCTCCAAGTTACCAGTCGAAACTCTAGCATGCGTGGTCGGTATAATGCAGGGAACTTTATCGTGGGCGGAGCCTGCGAAAATCTGGAGAAGGTTTAGGGGGGGCAGGTCAGCGCGCTTGTTTGGCCCGCACATCACTGCGGCAACTCAGGTGAGTCAGCAGGTCCAGGCATTGCGGATCAATGATCGAATAATGGATCTGAAGGCCGTCTTTCTCACCCTTGACCAGCCCGTCCTTGCGCATCTTCGCCAAATGCTGCGAAATCGCGGATTGCGAAAGCCCTGCAACCGAACAAAGCTCTGACACCGTGGCACGGCCCGCGGCAAGCCGACACAAGATCAGCAACCGGCGCTTATTGGCCAATTGCTTGAGCAGCGCGGCAACCTCTTCGGCGCGCGCCTCCAGGTCTGTCATTGCGGAGCCATCGGTCTGCGACATAAGATTACATCTATTCGGTTGACACTAATTCAGTAGTTGCTAAATTAGCGTTTACTAATTTAGTTGTCAACATCGCATGCCGCCCATGCGCCCTGCCTGTCAGATGCCGAAAGTTTCGCCATGTATAAAATCCTTCTGCTCTCCCTCTTCATTGCCACACCGGCCCTGGCCCAGACCGCGGCGACCTTCGAGGTGACCTCCACCCTCATTGCCGACCGCAAGGCGGTTTTCGCCACGGTGGAAAGCGTCGATACGCTGACCGCGCGCACCCGGGTCGGCGGCACCGTCGCGGAGCTGTTGGTCGATGAGGGCGATACGGTCTCGGCCGGCGATGTGCTGGCGCTGGTGGTGAATGAACAGATCGCGCCACAGATCGCATCGGCCGGATCGCAGGCCGAAGCCTTGGAGGCCGAGCTGTCGCAGGCGCGTGAGGATCTGGACCGCGCTCTTGATCTGTTCGAGCGCGGCATCATCGCCCAGACCCGTCTGGATCAGGCACAAACGGCGGTCGCGGTTCTGGAAGGGCGGCTGGCTTCGGCAACGCAGGCGCGCGACGTTCTGGTGCAACAGGAGCGCGAAGGCCAGGTGCTTGCCCCCGCCGCGGGTCGCGTTCTGGAGGTGCAAAGCCCGCAAGGCAGCGTCATGCTGCCCGGCGAACCGGTGGCCGTTATTGCGTCCGATCAATACATGCTGCGGCTGAACCTGCCCGAACGCCATGCCCGCTCGATTTCGGAGGGCGACGAGATCGAAGTCGGCAGCGCCGCCCTGGGCGGCGATGTTGCCACGACCGGTCTGATCCGCCAGGTCTATCCGCGCATCGTCAATGGCCGCGTCGTCGCCGATGCCGAGGTTGATGGGCTGGGCAGCTTTTTCGTGGGCGAACGGGTGCGGGTCTATGTGACGGTCGATACGCGCGAGGTTCTGCTGGTGCCGCCGGATTATATAAGCACCCGGTTCGGCAATGATTTCGTGACGCTTTCGACCGACCACGGGCCCAGTGAGATCGTCGTTCTGCTTGGTGAGGAAACCGACGCTGGCTATGAAATCCTGGCCGGTCTTTCGGTAGGCGACATATTGGTGCGGCCATGAAACTTGGTATTTCCGGCAATCTGACCCGCGTCTTTGTTCACTCTGCTCTGACGCCTCTGCTGCTGCTGGCCTCGCTGGCCGTGGGGCTGATCGCGCTGGCGGTTATCCCGCGCGAGGAAGAGCCGCAAATTTCGGTGCCCATGGTCGACGTGATGCTGCGCACCGACGGCTTGCGCGCACCCGATGCGATCGAATTGGTGACCGAACCGCTGGAGACCATCCTGCGTTCGATCAACGCGGTCGAACATGTCTATTCCCAGACCGAGGATGACCGCGTGATGGTCACCGCACGGTTCGAGGTGGGCACCGATCCCGACGATGCAATTTTGCGCGTCAACGAACGGATCATGGCCAATATGGATCGGATCCCGCAGGGTATTTCGCCGCCGCTGATCGTGGGGCGCGGTATCAATGATGTGGCTATCCTGGCGCTGACGCTGTCGCCGACATCGGAGGCCGCCGATCACTGGGATGACCGCGCGCTGTATTCGCTGGTCGAGGAGCTGCGCGCGACGCTGATGTCGGTCGAGGATGTCGGGCTGACCTATGTCGTGGGCGGACGCGCCGATCAGATCCGGATCGAGCCCGACCCCGAGCGGCTGGCGCTTTATGGCGTGACCCTGCAACAGCTGGCCGATCGCATATCCGAGGCCAATCAGTCCTTTCCCGCCGGCAGCGTCACAGGAATGGACCGCACGCTGTCGGTAATTGCCGGCCAGACCCTGCGCGGCGTCGGCGATATCGGCCTGTTGCAGCTGACAACACGCGACGGGCGCCCGGTTTATGTCCGCGATGTTGCCGATGTCGTCGTTGGCGGCGCGCCGGTCGAGGCCCGCAGCTGGACCCTGACCCGCGAAGAGGGCGAGACCGAGTGGACACAACTGCCCGCCGTTACCCTCGCCATCGCCAAACGCGAAGGGGCCAATGCGGTGTGGGTGGCCGAAGCCGTGCTGGAACGGCTGGAGCTGTTGCGCGGTGATCTCATCCCCGAGGATATTTCCGTCGAAATCACCCGCAATTATGGTGAAGCCGCCAACGAAAACGCCAATGAGCTGCTCTTTACCCTCGGCCTTGCGACGATATCAATCGCGCTGCTGGTGATCCTTTTCATCGGCTGGCGCGAAGGGATCGTGGTGGGCATTGTCATCCCCACCACCATTTTGCTGACGCTCTTTGCCTCCAACCTGATGGGCTACACCATCAATCGGGTCTCGCTCTTTGCGTTGATCTTTTCCATCGGCATCCTGGTCGATGACGCCATCGTGGTGATCGAGAACATTGCCCGGCACTGGGCCATGGGCGACAGCCGCACGCGCAGCCGCGCGGTGATCGAGGCGGTGGCCGAGGTCGGCAACCCCACCATCGTCGCCACCCTGACCGTGGTGGCCGCACTGCTGCCGATGCTGTTCGTCTCGGGGCTGATGGGGCCCTATATGGCTCCGATTCCGGTCAATGCCTCGGCGGCGATGATCTTTTCCTTTTTCGTGGCCGTGATCCTGACGCCGTGGCTGATGTTGCGCATCGCCGGGCGCGGCAAGGCAGGCGATGGCCACGGCCATGACCGGGAAAGTTTCATTGGCCGGATCTTCCGCCGCGTCGCTACGCCGATTGTCGCCAGCCGCTGGCGTTCGGGGCTGCTGCTTGTGGTGGTGCTGGCGATGACGGCGGGGTCGCTGACCTTCTTTTTCGATCGCACCGTGACGGTCAAGCTGTTGCCCTTCGACAATAAATCCGAATTTCAGGTGATCCTCGACATGCCCGAAGGCACCAGCCTGGAACGCACCGAACGCATTCTGGCCGAGGCCGGCGAACGCCTTGCGGCTCTGCCCGAGGCGACCTCGATCCAGATGAATGCCGGCACCGCCGCGCCCTTTAACTTCAACGGTCTGGTGCGCCATTATTACCTGCGCAACCGTCCCGAACTGGGCGATTTGCAGGTCAACCTGCTGCCGCGCGATGAACGCGACCGGGTCTCTCATGAGGTCGCGCTTGAGGCCCGTGAATTGCTGGCCGATATCGAGCTACCCGAAGGCGGATCCTTCCGTATCGCAGAGGTTCCGCCCGGGCCCCCGGTTCTGGCCACGCTTCTGGCCGAGATCTACGGGCCCGATGCCGAAACCCGGCGCGCGGTGGCCCGCGAGGTGCGGGCGGCCTTTGCCTCGGTGCCCTATATCGTCGATATCGAAGACAGTTTCGGCGAGCCCCGCCCGCGCCTGCGGCTGGCCATCGATCAGGACAGTCTTGAGTTCTTCCGGGTCCGCCAACGCGATGTTTATGACACGATCCGGGTGCTGATGGATGGTATCCCGGTGGGCTATTCGCAGCGTGGCGACGGCCGTGACCCGGCCGAGATCCGCGTCGCCCTGCCGCGTGAGGAACGCAACTGGTCCGAACGCCTGGCCTCGACGCCGGTGCCCGCCAACCTGCTGCCGGGCGACCGCGGTGTGGTGGAACTGGGCGATGTGGTTTCGGTCAGCGAAGAGGATGGCAGCTATCCCATCTATCGCCGCAACGGCCGCTTTGCCGAAATGGTGATGGCCGAGCTGGCGGGCGAATTCGAGGCCCCGATCTATGGCATGATCGCGGTGCAGGAGGCGCTGGACGCGCGGCCCTGGTCCGATGCGGTGCCGCGCCCCGAGATCAGCCTCTATGGCCAGCCTGAAAGCGACGCCACCCCGACCCTTTTGTGGGATGGCGAATGGGAGGTTACCTATGTCACCTTCCGCGACATGGGCGGCGCATTCGCGGTGGCGATCCTGGGGATCTATGTGCTGGTGGTGGCGCAGTTCGGATCGTTCCGGGTGCCCTTTGTCATTCTTACGCCGGTGCCGCTGACCTTTATCGGTATCGTTTTCGGTCACTGGCTGTTCGGGGCGGCATTCACCGCCACTTCGATGATCGGGTTCATCGCGTTGGCGGGGATCATCGTGCGCAACTCGATCCTGCTGGTCGATTTCATCCGCCATGGCGCGGTGGAGGGCGAGCCGTTGCGCGAAACGCTGCTGCGGGCTGGCGCGATCCGGTTCAAGCCGATCCTGCTGACGGCGATTGCCGCGATGATCGGGGCCTCGGTCATCCTGACCGATCCGATCTTTCAGGGGCTTGCGATCTCGCTGCTCTTTGGGCTGATCTCTTCGACGCTGCTGACGGTGCTGGTGATCCCGGCCATCTACGTGGTGTTCAAGGATGCAGATGCGCCTTATCGGCCTGACGCTCCGAAAGGGGAGGCTGTGTGACCGGCGGCTGAAGGGCGACGGTCTGAACGTGGTGGGTCGAGGCAGGATCGCGTTGCATCCTGGCTCGGCCTCCAAGCTGCGTGGCAAGCTGAGATCACGTCACCCCGGCCCGTTCAGCCAGGCGACTGACCGACCAGGTCAGGTTTCAGCTTAGGCCGCCTGTCGGCGGGCGTTCCACGCTGCAAGGATTTCCTGGCTCAGCTCCATCGGATCGAACGGCTTTTCGACAATGGCAAGCGCGCCGTCGTGCAGCAAATGGGTCAGGAAGCTGCGTTCGACCTTTGCGGTCATGAATATGGTCGGTGTGTTGGCAAGCTCAGGCATCTGCATCAGCTTATTCCAAAGCTGCTCGCCGGTCATTTCGGGCATCATGACGTCCAGCAGCAACAGATCCGGCCGGAATTTCGGCGCGACGACAAGGGCTTCTTTGCCTGATGCGCATTGCTTCAGTTCAAATCCTCCCACCATCTCCAACGACATCTGTGCGATTGTCCGGATGTCCTGATCGTCATCCACGTGTAAGATTTTCTTCAGCTCACTCATTTTGTCCTCTTTCGTTTAGCCGTTGCTTGCCATGTTGGTTTCTTCGTGATGCCGTTTCGTATCTTCGCGCACTGACGGGCTGTCGGATCTGACCACGGTCAGATCGGGCGCGCCTGCCATCCTGGGAAGATCGAAGAAGAAGGTCGTCTCTACGCCGGGGTCGCTTGTAAAGGAGATGCGACCGTTATGGCGGGCGACGATCTTTTTGCAGATTTGCAGCCCCAGGCCGGTTCCGGGCCGGGTGGTTCCGTCAGCCGCGGAAAACTGGGTGAAACTGTCAAAGATTGTGGCGCGCGCATTTTCCGGCACACCCGGTCCGTTATCCGTCACATAGACGCGCAGGAACTGTCCCTCACGGCGCACGCCGACGCGAACGACACCGCCCTTTGGCGAATATTTCGCGGCGTTCGACATCAGGTTTGTCATCACCTGCATAAGCCGGATGCCGTTGCCCGCAACCAGTGCGCGCACCGGGATCGGGTCTTGGAGGAAAGTTACCCCAAGCTCATCGCCGTAACCCTTGTTGACCGAAACCGCTTCCTGGATGAGCGACGCAAGATCGGTCTCCTCCAGCGCGAAATCATCCTTGTTGGCATTCATCTTTTCGAGAACGAGAATGTCATTGACCATGTGCAGCAAGCGGTCGCTGTTGCGCGACGCAATGTCGATCATGCTTTTCACTTCGGGCCTCAGCTCGCCGGTCACGCCCGATTGCAGCAGCCGCAGGGCCCCCTTGATCGAGGTGAGCGGGGTGCGCAGCTCGTGGCTCACCATCGCCATGGTGTTCATTTTCACGGATTTGAGTTTTTTCCGCTCCGAGGTGTCGCGCAGAACGGACAGGAAAACAGGTTTGCCATTCGGGCCGGTATAGATGCGCGTGCTGACCTCGACCGGACCTTTTTCGTGCTTGGTCTCGATCGAAACGACGTCGCGGCTGCCATCCATCAACGGGGCGACATGTGCCCGGAACAAGGGGGTAGAGAAATTTGAAGCCGTATCTGCAATCGTTCGGCCCAACACCTCCTCGGCGGTCCATTCGCAGCGGGCCAGGGCCGATTTGTTCATATAGGAAAGTCTCAGCGTATCGACATCATAGAGGAAAACCTCGTCCTGAAGCTCGTCCAGCATGCGGGTCAATTGCCGTTGCGATTCCGTCATCCGCTTTTGCGTGATATCGGTCCGCAGGCTGACGCTTTGAGTGTGGTTTCCGTTTTTGTCGAAATGCGGAAGGATCGTGCTCATCACATGAATGATGTCACCATTTTTGCGCCGCAACGTCTGTTCGCCCGACCAGACCTGTCCCTCTCGCACCGAATTGTGAACATCGGAAAAAGTGGTCGCGGGGTGGAAATCGCCGGGATCGTTGGACATCGCGCCATCCTTTTGGTCGGCGAGATAAAGGATCGAGGCGCTTTTCCCGATAATTTCCTTGCTGCTGTAGCCAAAGGCCGCTTCGAAGTTTGTGTTCACCTTCACGAATTCGCCATCACGATCGATTACGCTGACGATAGAGTGCTGGTCGATCGCGGTATCGAGCAACCTTATTTCGCTGTTGAAATGCTGTCGCAGGTCCTGGACTGAATGCCGATAGCTCTGTTTCAGAATTTTATAGGCTGCGGTCCAACCGACGGCAAAGCACACGACAACGGCAATCAGAGCAATCAAGAGCGTCGTATCCGCCAGGCCCTCAATACCAAACAAGGGAGTACCGGTACCCTGGGCATGATGCAATGCCGCGGCGGAAACGAGATACGCTGCGCCCAGGATGACCGCGCCGATGACGATTCCGAAGAAGTTTAAAAGTTTCATTGCTATTGCCTGTCCCGAAACTCGAACGGTTGAAGGTGACTTGGGGTAAGTTTTAACCGTGCAATCGGATTTCTTTCGGTCTCAAACATGATGTTTTTAAGGCTCTTTTTCGCAGGTGGCCCAAATTTTGACCGGTATGAGGCAGTCGCAAAGATGGCATGCAAAGGCGTAAAGGATGCCTTGTAAGTGTTTCATTTTATATAAAAAATGGTAAAATCGAACGGTGTTTTGCAGCGGTTGCCCGTCCTGCGCCGCGCTGACTATGCCGCAGTTTTCACCGCGTTCCGAAGGGGAATCGAAAACTTGAAATGCGTACCGGTGCCGACTTCGCTTTCAACTTCGATAATCCCACCATGCAGGTCGACCAAATTCTTGCAGATCGACAATCCCAATCCAACGCCGCCTTCAGATCGCGACGACGATGCGTCAACCTGCTTGAAGCGCTGGAAAATCATCTCGAAATCGGATGCCAGGATGCCGGGTCCGGTATCTTCGACATGAAACCAGACATCGCCGCCACTGGTATCTGCCCAGACCCGAATATCACCCTGTTTGGTGAACTTCACGGCATTCCCAACCAGATTGATCAGTATTTGCCGCAATCTCAGGCGATCCGCAAAAACCGTAAAGTTTCCGCCTGTTACCGTTAGGTTCAGGCCCTTTTCGCTGGCCAAACCGGTAAACTGGTCGCGGATTTCGTCCATCACACCCGCAACCGGCAGATCAACCTGGTCAAGCGCGATCTCACCGCTTTCGATCATGGAGAGATCCAGTATTTCGCCGAGCAGAGCCAACAGGTGTTTGCCCGATGCCTCTGCCCGCACAGCGATTGCGGCATAGTTTGCGTGAACCTGGTCAAAGAGCTTTTCGACACTGCTCTTGTCGTCCGCCATATCGCTGAGCTGCTTGCGCAAGGCGACATTGGCGGGAATCTTTTCCGGTCTGGCAAGAAAAGCCAGATAGCCAAGGATGATCGTCAAAGGTGTCCTGAGTTCGTGGCTGACCAGATGCAGGAATTCGGACTTGGCCTCGCTTGCCGCTTCCGCGACAAGTTTTGCGTTTTTCAGCTCGGTGATATCGGTGCTAAGCTCGACCATGCCGCCATTGGTGGTGTGCTGGCTGGACACTTTCAACCAGGTGTCATCGCCTCCGGCGCGCTCGATCACGCTGTCGACATCAGGGTTTTGCGCGATCTGATCGGCAATCCATCTGGCCTTGCGGCCATCGTCGTCGGGGATCTGGCTGCTTGGCGCGGAGTGCCGAAGAATGCCGGGAAACCATTGTCCGGGAACCAACAGATCGGCATGCTCCTTGTGAATTTCCTTGTAACGATCGTTGCACAGCACCAGACGCTCTTTGTCGTCGAACAAGACGAAACCATCATGGATCGACTCGATGGCCACAAGAAGCTGCATCCTGGCCCTTTCCCTTTCAAAGAACATCCGAATGGACAGCAACGCGACGGTCAACAGGACAAGTGAAATGGATGCGATCAGAAGCAGGATAAGGGTGCCGTTGGGGGCGGAGATCAGCCAGCCATCAAGCGGGGCAATGGCAATTTCCCACGCCTGGCCTTCGAACTGTATCGTATCGGTCACCGAGCTCGGCCTGAACAGGGCGGGATCGCCGTAGAATACTTCCCCGAGGTCGGTCGACGAAACCACGCGCCGCATCGATCCCTGCCACTCTTCGGCGGCATTGATTACGCCGGCGGTTTCCAGAAATGTCTGCAATTCGACCACGATGGCGGTGACGCCCCAAAACCGTGCATCCCCCCCTGCGACACCGTCCAGATAAACCGGGGTGCGTACGATAATTCCGTTGCCGCCCTGAACCAAAGGCCGTGGCCCTGAAAAAACGGGAACCCGATACCTGAGCGCGCGTTGAATAGCGGCCAGGGTCACTATATCGTTGCGATAGTCCAACCCAATGACACTCTGATTGGGTTCAAACGGGTTCACATATTGCACAACCAGATTGGGTGCGGCGGCGATGTTCAGAACCTCCGGAAATCCGATCCGGGCGTTCTGGGCTACCATGGAAAACTCTTCCTGGGACATCTCCGGATCACCGGCCAAAATGGACGCGATGCTTTCCGAGAGCACGCCATAGCCATCCAATGTGGTCTCAACCCGAAAATGGAGGCGTTCGAAAAACCGGATCGCGTCCAGTCGCTGTTCGGACAGCCCGTTTCGGTAATCCGTTCGGATCAAGGTCACGGCCGCGGCCGTCGCAATGGAGCCGACGAAAATGGCGACCAGAATATATTGCCTGACTTCCGCCCCCCACAGATGCAGGAGATTGTTGAGTAGCCTTTTCAAAAACACTGCCCCACTCCGCCTTTTCCTGTTTTAGCCGCCCTGTCCGGGCTGTTGTTGGCCCCTGTAATGTCGCTGGTATTGCCGCCCGTTGCCCGGGCGTGCGCGACTAATCTATGGAATAATCTGGCTGCACGCGCTCCATTTCATCCAGCAGGTTCTCCAAGTCAGGTGCCGCGCCGCGCCAGAACTCGGACAGGCTGGGATGGCTGGCGGCGTTTGAAAAACGATCCTCGACCGATGTGGCCAACGCTCCCAACTGCGCCAGGCCCAATGTCGGTGCAACGCCGCGGATCTTATGTGCCAGCATGGCAACCGCCCGAACGGCCTCGATGCGGTCGGGCCCGTTCACGATATGCGCTTTGAGATGCTCGAAATCGCAGATGCGCTGATCCAGATCAAAGAGAAACCGGTTGCGGACCTCTCGCAAGGCCTCGTTCATACCATCGGTTTTCTCGGCCATCACGATACTGTCCCCGGTGTGCATTATTGGATGGGGCTACTGGCACCAGATTGCGCCAGCGCCGGATTTTGCCTTGCCGCAAGCAACGCGGCATCGAGCGGCGCGGTCGGTGACGCAAATGTCAAAAGACCCTTGCTGCAAGGCTTTGAGACGCAAATCTTGACGTTCTGCCCCGATGCCGCCACGTGAAATTCCCTAAAAGGTTCCAACAAACCGTTCAACTGATCCTGAAGGTAGTCTGTGTCAATTGGTGTTTTCTTGTCAATCAGCGCAACAAATTCGCCACTGCCGCTGTAGGACAGCAGAAATGTTCTGGTCTTTAGCCCCTCGCGGATCGTGATGCCGACATCCTGGATCATATCCAGAAAGTCCCTGGGGTGGGCGTTGGCAAAGACCTGTGCCGCCCCCATGATGTGGAACCCGATGGCCGACCACGCATTCGACCGCAAAGTGCCAAGCGTCAGCAGGTAATTCTGCATGGCCAGGTATCCCATGAGGTCGTCCACCTCGGGCAGGGAGATGGGATCCGAGAAATTAAGCCCGACCTGATCGACCGAGCTGGTCTGAACCTTGTAGGCAAGCGCCTCGACCCGTTTTCTTTCGGTGATCGAGTTAAAGGCGGAACGCAGGCGTGCGTTCAGTTCGGTTTCGTTGATCGGTTTGGTGATGTAATCCGAGGCACCTGCGCCGAACGCCTGGTCAATGTAGACCTGTTCGGAAAGCGAGGTCAGCATCAGGATCGGGGTCGACGCATATTTCGGCATGTTCCGAATGGCCTTGCACAGTTCGATCCCGTTCATTCCGGGCATCTGGATGTCCAACAGGATACAGTCGAACTGCTGATCAGGATCGCGCAGTAATTCCAGTGCCTCATTGGCGGACCGGGCCTGAACGTTGCGCGTATAGCCTTGGTAGGCAAACAGGGTGTGCAGAATGTCGAGAAACACGACCTCATCGTCAACTGCAAGAATTCGCATGTCTTTTTGAGTTTGCATCACTACTCTTTCGTGCCTTTTTTAACCGGAAATTGCCGGGTTTTCATTAACTATGGTGAGGAAGGTGGCAAAACTTGGGCGAAAAGGTTAACGCGGTCAATTTTATTAGATTGTGTTAAATGGAGCAGTCCTTTGGTGACGCTCGGTTTTATGCCCCACTGGGCGCGACGGCTGCGCGCAGGGCCAATCGGACTTTGAAAGGATCGCCTCCCGGCTTTACCGGTCA
>CAXBGQ010000067.1:0-12124 GCA_963975135.1 uncultured Nioella sp.
GATCGTCGAAAAGGTGATCATCAAGGAGATTATCAAGGCGCATCGCGAAAAGCTGCCGGCGCGGCGCAAGGGCTATACCCAGAAGGCCATCGTCGGCGGGCACAAGGTGTACCTGCGCACCGGTGAATATGAAGACGGCAATCTGGGCGAGATCTTCATCGACATGCACAAGGAAGGTGCCGGTTTCCGGGCGATGATGAACAATTTCGCCATCGCCGTCAGCGTCGGCCTGCAATATGGCGTGCCGCTGGAGGAGTTTGTCGATGCCTTCACCTTCACCAAGTTTGAACCGGCCGGCATGGTGCAGGGCAACGATTCGATCAAGAACGCCACATCGGTGCTGGACTACATCTTCCGCGAACTTGCGGTCAGCTATCTCGACCGCACCGATCTGGCGCATGTGAAGCCCGAAGGGGCCAGCTTTGACGATCTCGGCCGCGGCCATGAGGAGGGCGTGCGCAATTTCGAGGAAGTGCCCGAGAGCCGCGCCTCCTCTCCGATCGACGTGCTGAGGCAGATTTCCTCGACCGGTTATTTGCGCAAGCGGGTGCCGCAGGAATTGGTGGTGCTGCAGGGCGGGGCCAGCGCGATCACGGCCTATGACGCCTCGGGCGATCCGGTGGCGTCGCTGGAAACGCTGGTGCCGGAGGTGGCGACCAGCACGGTCTCGGTCTCGACCACAACAGCGGTGGCCAGCGGGTCGGTGTCGATGGATCCGCGCGCCAAGGCCAGGATGCAGGGCTATGAGGGCGAAGCCTGCGGCGAATGCGGCAACTACACTTTGGTGCGCAACGGCACCTGCATGAAATGCAACACCTGCGGGGGAACATCCGGGTGTAGCTGAGCGCGGCGAAAAACTCTTCGAAGAGTTTTGGTTGCGCATGAAATCGGATTTCCGCGCCATTGCCCCGGCGCGGGATCTGAGACACGGGGCGGGTGCGCTCGCCCCCGACGCGGTTCAGGCCGCAGGCAGAAAACACGGGCGGTATAAATAAGTGAGCCTGAACAGCGAAACTGGGGAAGCCTTGGCTTCCCCTTTTTCTTTTTGTTCAAAGCCTTACGAGGCGACGCTCACCTGAATTTCAGGTCAGGCACCCGTCGTGGCCTCCACTATCGCGTCGGCAGGTTCAGATCCTGAAAGCTCGATCACCGGCTCCATCCGTGCCAGAACATCATCCGCCAGATGGCATTTGATCTGATGGCCGGTCGCCAAGGTTTTCATTGGCGGAACCTCGATATCGCAGAGCCCGCCCGGCACCTCGGATTTCCACCGGCACCGGGTCTGGAACGGGCAGCCCGAGGGTGGGTTCATCGCGGAAGGGATGTCGCCCTCCAACACGATATGGCGTTTCTTGACCGAAGTATCGGCGATAGGAACCGCCGACAGCAGCGCCTCGGTATAGGGGTGGTAGGGCGGCGAGAACACCTGATCGGTATCGCCGATTTCAACCACATGGCCGAGATACATCACCATCACCCGGTCGCTGAGATAACGCACGATGGAAAGGTCGTGGCTGATAAAGAGCAGCGTGGTTTTTTCCTCGCGCTGGATCTCCATCAAGAGATCCGTCACCGCCGCCTGCACCGACACATCGAGCGCCGAAACAGGCTCATCCGCCACCACGATCCGGGCACCGCCGGCAAAGGCGCGCGCAATGCCCACCCGCTGTTTCTGCCCGCCCGACAACTGCCGGGGCATGCGATCGCCAAAGGCGCGGGGCAGTTTCACCAGATCGAGCAGTTCCAGCATGCGCTGACGCCGCTCGGCCTCGTTATTGCCGATCTTGAAAATCTCCAGCGCCCGGATGATCTGCCGGCCCACCGTCATCGACGGGTTCAGCGTGTCGAACGGGTTCTGGAACACCATCTGGATCGAGGACACGGTCTTGGTATCGCGTTCCTGGATCGGAACCGCCTCGATCCCCTTATTGTCCAGCGCAACATGGCCGTCAGTGGCGGTTTCCAGCCCCATCAAGACCTTGGCCAGCGTGGATTTACCGCAACCCGATTCGCCGACAATGGCCAAAGTTTCGGATTCGCGCGCCTCGAAGCTCAACGTTTCATTGGCCTTGACGACCTTGGTCTCGCCCGAGGAAAACAGCGCACTGGCCGCGACCTCGTAATATTTCTTGAGGTTATCCACCTTCAGCACGACCTCGCCGATCGGGGCCTTTTCCTGTTTGATCGCAGCCGCAATCGGCGCGTCCCAATCAATCTCGGTGAATTTCACACAGCGCGAATCGTGGCGGTCATCGCCCGCGACTGGCCCCATGCGGATATCTCCGACATCACAGCGCCCGGATTCAAAGTAGTCGCAGCGGGGGCCGAAATTACAGCCATTGGGCCGTTCATGGGGCAGGGGGAAGTTGCCGGGAATGGCCACCAGCGGGCGCGAATTCTTATCGGCACCGGGCAACGGGATCGACCGGAACAGCGCCTGCGTATAGGGGTGCTGCATCTTGTCGAACACATCCTTGATTGAACCGGTTTCGACCGCTTCCCCCGAATACATCACGCAAATGCGGTCGCAGGTTTCCAGAATCAGACCCAGATTGTGGCTGATGAACAGCATTGAGGTGCCGTATTTCTTGCCCAGATCCTTGACCAGGTCGACCACGGCGGCCTCAACCGTCACATCAAGTGCGGTGGTGGGTTCATCCAAGATCAATAGCGACGGGTTCGCCATCAACGCCATGGCGATGACGATGCGCTGCTGCTGGCCGCCAGATAACTGGTGCGGATAAGCGTCGAGCATTCGCTTGGGGTCGGGCAGGCGCACATCGGTCACGACCTCAAGCGCGCGCTCGTAGGCTTCCTTTTCCGACGCGCCGTCATGAATCATCGGCACTTCCATCAGCTGCTTGCCGACTTTCATCGCCGGATTGAGCGAGGCCATCGGTTCCTGATAGATCATCGCGATCTCACGACCGCGGATATGGCGCAGTTCTTCGGGCGACATCTCGTTCAATTCGCGCCCCTTGAACTTGATCGAGCCGCCCACGATGCGCCCGTTCACGCCCAGATCCTGCATCACGCCAAGCGCCACGGTGGATTTGCCGCAGCCGGATTCGCCAACCAGGCCCATCGCCTCGCCGGGCATCACCTTGGTCGAAAAATCCATCACCGCGGGAATTTCGCGCAGCCGGGTGAAGAAGCTGATCGAGAGGCTGTCGATCTCGAGGATCGGGCCGTCATAGGTGTCGTCGGTCATTGGGTCTGTCCTCTCACCGATTGGGAAAGAAAAATCTTGGAGAAGATTTTTCGGGCCGAAGATTTTTCAGGAAAAATCTTCATGGCTCAGTCCTTCAGGCTTTCTTCACGCAGGCCATCGGCCAGCAGGTTGAGGCCAAGCACCATCGTCAACAGCGCCAGCGCCGGCGGCAGGGGCGGGTGCGGATAGACCGTCAACAGGCGGCGGCCCTCATTGATGGTCGAGCCCCAGTTCGGGCTTTCGGGATCCACGCCGAGGCCAAAAAAGCCGAGGGTTCCCAAAAGGATGGTGGTATAGCCAATGCGCAGGCAGAAATCGACGATCAGCGGCCCACGCGCATTGGGCAGGATCTCCCACAACATGATATACCACGATCCCTCGCCACGGGTCTGGGCGGCGGCGACATAGTCGCGCGTCTTGATGTCCAGCACCAGGCCCCGCACGATACGAAACACCGTGGGGCTGTTCACGAACACCACCGAGACAAAGACGATCAAGAGATTGCCGTCGATATTGATGCCAATGAGCGGCTCATAGGCTTGCTGCGTGGTTTGCATCCATTCGCCCACCGGGTTGCCCTGATTGAGGTAGCCGATAAACGACGTGGCCAGCCAGACGATCGGGTCAAAGCGGAACACGGTGCCGAGATAGAAGAGCAAAAGCAGCAGCACGATCGGCACAGCGACCCATTTGATGATATGCGGCTGCGCCCGGTAGCGTGAATAGAGCAGCACCCAGATGAAACCGATCGGCAAGACAAAGAGAATGGCCGCCATATAGACAGGCACGCCCGCCTCGATGATCTCGGGCGTCACCAGCAAGTAGAAAAGCAGGATTACAGGGAAGGCCAGCACGAGGTTGGCTAGGAAGGTGATGAGAGTGTCAAACCGTCCACCCAAGTAGCCCGCGGGCAGGCCAAGCGTGATCCCGACCATGAAGGCAAAGAGCGTGGCAAAAGGCGCGATGGTCAGCACCTCGCGCGCCCCCATCACCATGCGGCTGAAGACGTCGCGGCCCAGACCGTCGCCGCCAAGCAGATAATAGGGAAACGCGCCATCGACCCCGGTCACACCGGTGCCCGGCGGATCGTTGCGCAGGCTTGAAATCACGTCGATAGGCCCATGTGTGGCCACCATGCCGGCAAAGATCGCGGTGAAGACCCAGAACATCACCATGCCAAAGCCGATCATGCCGACAAGGTTGTCAAAGAGCTTGCCGTAAAGGCCCAGGCGGCGCTTGAACTTGATCGAGACCACATAGGTCGCGATCAGCGCGATCCAGACCGGCAGGAACTGCGCGCCCACGGCCCCGATGATGCCCTTGGCCTCGAAACTGGGTTGCAAGATGCCGCCCAGAATGTAGATCACCACGGCGGCCAGAAAGACAAAGACCGCGTATTTCATCGCCAGCAGCATGTAATCGGGCGCGCCGAGGCGATAGCTGATGGTGTGATCGGCGTTCACGATCGGCTCGGCCGGGCGCATGCCGATGATGTTCATGATGATATTGAGCGCAAGTGCCGCCGCAAAGACCAGCACGGCACCCAGCATCAGCGGGTTGAGGAAGGGGCCCAGAGACCCGGACCAGGTAAGGGGATCCATTGCTCGTTCTCCTTCAGGAAATGCGAATGCGCGGGTTCAGGTAGACATAGCCGATATCGGAGATCAGCTGCGTCGTCAGAACCACGATCACGGCAACGATGGAGATGCTCAAGAGCAGCTCGATATCGTTGTTCGATGCCGCCTGCACCAGGGTCCAGCCAAAGCCGTTATAGTTGAAGAGGGTCTCGACGATCACAACACCGGTCAAAAGCCACGGGATTTGCAGCATGATCACCGTGAAAGGTGCAATCAGCGCGTTCCTGAGCGCGTGTTTCAGCACGATATTGCGGAAACTCACGCCTTTCAGCCGGGCGGTGCGGATATATTGCGCGGTCATCACCTCGGCCATCGAGGCCCGCGTCATCCGTGCGATATAGCCCATGCCGTAAAGCGCGATGGTCATCACCGGCAGGGCAAAATTCCAGAAGGTGATATCGTCCATCGCCGATCGCGACGAGCCAAGGAACAGGGTGCGCCCCTCGATCCAGCCATTTTCAGCCAGCCAGGGCGACAGCCCGGCGGTCGAGGAGGCCAGCAAAATAATGAAAATTACGCCCGACACATATTCCGGCGTCGCGGTCGAGGCGATGGATATGGTCGAAAGCGTCCGGTCGGTGCGACTGCCTTCCTTCATGCCGGCAAGAATGCCGATGGTCAGCGCCCCCGGCACCATCACCGAAAAGGCGATCAGCATCAGCCACCCGGTCAGCGCCAGCCGCCCGCCGACGATATTGGACACCTCGTCATCGGAGACGGTCGAAAATCCGAGATCACCCTGAAACAGCCCACACAAGGTGGGCGCATCCGCGATCGTCATGCCGAAATCGACGCAACGCCCGGTTTCCTCGCCATCATCGGCCACACGGGTCCAACCCGGCACAACCCCCAACCATTCGCCGTAACGCACAACCAAAGGCCGTGAATAGCCCCGGTTATCCAGCCATTGCACGACCTCGGCATCCGACATGCGGTTGTTGCCCTGGGTCTTGGCCAGCTTTTCCAGGTTGGGCCCTAGGTTGGTCAAAAAGAAAACGATGAACGTCAGACAAAGGGCGGTAAGGATCATCACGCCAAGACGGCGCAGAATAAACAGTCCCATGGGGGTCCCCGTTGGTTATGCGGCCAATTCCCACATGCGGTTTCGGTTTCTTGATGAACCATGCGCTGCGGAACGGGTGCGCCATCCATATGGATGGGCAAAAAAGGGCGGCACCGGTTTCAGCGCCGCCCTCATCAGAGGTTTAAGCTTCGACGCCCAGGTAGTGGACGTTGATCTCGAACTTGGGATGCATCTGGGCGTTCAGAACACCCGGACGTGCGTGGCGATAGAGCGAGCGCCAATACGGCTGATTGGTCACGCCCTGTTCCTGCATGATGGTCTGAAGCCGCACCATCACTTCACGACGCGCATCGGCGTCCTGAATGCCGTTGGCCTGATCCAGAAGCGTGTCGAACTCTTCATTCGCAAAGCCTGCCTCGTTCCACGGCACACCGCTGCGGTAGGCCAGGTTGAGGATCATCACGCCAAGTTCGCGGTGGTTCCAGTTGGTGGAGCTGAGCGGATAGTTGGTCCAGTCATTCCAGAAGGTCGAACCGGGGATCACGGTCCGATCCACGTTGAAGCCGGCATCGCGCAGCTGCGAGGCATAGGCATCGGTCGAATCCCGGCGATAGCCATCGTCGATCGAGATCACTTCGAACACGTGATCGGCATTGCCCGATTCCTGCAACAGAGCAAGGGCTGCTTCCTTGTCCACCGTCATCGGCGGCAATTCGGCATATTCGGGGTGGATCGGCGCGACATGGTGGTTTTCGGCCGTCGTGCCCAAACCGGCGATACCCAGATCCAGGATCACCTGATTGTCGACCGCCATCAGCATTGCCTGACGCACCATCTGGTTGTCATAGGGTGCATGGGCCTGATTGGGGCGGATCACGATGGTGGCCGCGGTGACCACTTCGGTGGGTTCAAACCCGATCGAGGTGAAGAGATCGACAAAATCACCCACGGTTTCGTAGGTCATGTCGATTTCACCGGCTTCGGCACCTGCCATCCACGCGGCAGGGTCGGTGCCGAGGTCGACAAATTCGATCCGGTCCAGATAGGCCTCGCCCCAATAGTCATGATCGGGATTGCGTTCGAGGGCGGCGGCAACACCAACCTCGTGGTTGACCAGACGATAGGCACCGGTGCCGACGCCATGCTCCAGCGGATCGGTTCCAATCAGGTCGCGGTGCTGAATGGCCGACGGGTAATCGGCGATGCCGGGGATAATGGTGATGTCGGGGCGAGGCAGGTTCAACTGCACGGTCGAGCTGTCCAGAACCACAATCGCGCCTTCGATGGCCTGCTGGGTGTCGGGATCGACCAGCACGCCCATGCGGGTGGACATCGAGTTGCCTTCGACGGTGGCGTCACACCATCCGATAATGTTGGCGGCCACGTCCTCTGCGGTCAGATCGTCACCGTTGTTCCACTTCACGCCCTGACGGACATTGAGGATATACTGGGTGGCGTCGTCATTGGCTTCCCAGCTTTCCAGCAGGATGCCCGAGAACGATCCGTCATTGTTATATTCAACCAGGTATTCGCAGATACCGCGGCTGAGATTGGCCATTTGCGACCAGTCATAGGTGCGCGGGTCCTTGCCGACGCGCACTTCCATCTGAATCTTGAGGGTGCCGCCCATCGGCGGTGTCTGGCGATGCACCATGGCGTTCGCGGGGCTGATGCCGATCATCGAATAGGCGGCCGCTGTGCTGACGCCAAGAGCGGTTGCGCGCACCAGGAATTCGCGGCGGTCGAGATGACCTTCCTTGTATTCCTTGGCATACATTTCTGCAGCGGGGTGGGTCTTGGTCGAAATTTGGGTGGATTGCGTCATTCTTGTCTCCCTGTGACACGATCTTGTTGGGTCTCGTTGCGGCGGTTGTTTTCCGAACCACTTCGGTCGCCGTCAGTCTTGGCGGCCATTACGGCATCAATCGCGGCCATCGGTCAATGGTGTCGGGGTGGGTTTTTGGGTCTATTTGCGACAGGCAGACCGATCAAAAGCGACATGATGGAATTTGGCGGGGTGGTTTTGCGCAGGCATTGCGCGCGCGTCAGCTTGCCTTGATCACCTGTTGGGCGGGGTAGAGCCGGCGAAATTCCGACGGCGTGCGCCCGGTCAGGTTGGCAAAGGACCGCGTGAAATAAGCGGCCGAGGAAAAGCCGAGATCCTCGGCGATGGTGCGCGCGGGCAGGTCGGTATCGACCAGAAGCGTGCAGGCCTCATGCATTAGGCGCTCCTGCAAAATGGCCAATGCCGGGCGTCCGGCACTGTCGCGGCAGATGCGGGACAGATGCGTCGGCGTCACGCCAAGCGTTTCGGCATAATCGGCCACGCCCTGGCCGCTGCGAAAACTCTGTTCCAGCAATTCGGCATATTTTTCCGCAAGGATATGCGTGCGGTCGCGCAGGATCGAGCCATCCTGCCTGTCCAGCTGCCGCGCGATCCAGACCGAAATCAGCAGCCCCCAGGCCCTGAGCGCCTGTTCGCGGGCCGGGCCGAACCCGGCCAGTTCGCGTTCGATCATGTCAAAATAGCCCGACAGGGCCGATTGGCTCTCAACCGTTCCGACGCGCAGGTGAATCGGCTGTGGCGGCAGATCCAGGGTCGGGTCGACCGGTAGCTTGACCAGCACGCCCTGCGCCTGCGTCGACAGTTCCAGCGACATCATGACCCGCGCGGGAACGAAAACGGCGGTGTGTGGCCCGTATCCGCGTGTGATCGCGCCGATGGTGAACCGCCCTTGTCCGCGGGTGAACCAGAAGAGCCGTGCATGCGGTTTTGAATGCAATGTTGCGTAGCGCCATTCAGCGCGCGCGCGCAATTGCGCAAGGGGGGTCACGGCATAGGAGGCTTGCATGGAGGAACGCTAAAGGTGCGAAAAGTGAAAGGAAACCCCTCACTTTCGGACGCTGGCGCAATAGTTTGTTGAATTACCCACAGTCGGCTGAAATTCGCCGCCAATTGCCCATCCGTGCGCGGAACCATGTCCGTTGCCGTTTCGCATATTGACGCGAGCCGATGATTGCCGCCGCGCGCGCCGCCTCAACGCTGATTTCGCTGCGCAGATGGGCAATCAGCTCGGGCCCGCCAATCGCCTTGCGCGCGCCTTTGGCCCTGTCCCATCGGGGCAGAACGGCGCGGGCCTCGTCCAATGCGCCGGCCCGCAGCATCTGATCGAATCGGGTTTCGATCCGGGCATTCAACCATCCCGGATCGGCCTCCAGCAGCAGCGGCTGGCAGGCGGCAAGCGGCAGGGCCGGGGCGGGCGTGTCGGCCTGCCAATCCGAGAGCGGCCGCCCGGTGGCATGCAGAACCTCCCAGGCGCGCTGCACCCGCATCGGGTTGGCCCGGTCGATCCGCGTGGCAATCGCGGGGTCTTCCCGGTCGAGATCGGCCAGCATCGAGAGCAGGGGCAGGGCATCGGCGCGCGCCCGGATCTCGGGCGGTGTCGGCGGGATATCGGCCAGCCCTTCGGTCAGGGCGGCAAAGTTCAGCCCCGTGCCGCCCAGAATGATCGGGCGGGGGCCGCCCCTCAGCAGCGGCACCACCTCGCGCAGCCATTGGCCGGTGGAATAATCGCCTTCAAACGGCACATGGCCATAAAGCGCGTGCGGCGCGCGCGCCTCATCCTCAGGCGAGGGCCGCGCAGTCAGCACGCGCCAGCCATCATAGACCTGCAGCGCATCGGCATTGATGATCCGCCCGCCCTGTCGTTCAGCGATCTCAAGTGCCAGCGCCGATTTTCCCGATGCCGTTGGACCGGCAATGAGAATCGGCAGCTCATCCGACAGAGTATCTATATCAATCAATATCCTGCGCGCCTTTCCTAATGCAGATCAGGTGCCGTTCGACAGCGCCGTTTGCCCGTTGAACCCGGCCCCCATTTAGGCCATGTTGGCCCGGGCCGCAAAACCCGGCCGCAACACCGCCATTCAAACAGGACGTCCCTCATGCCCACCGATCCCGCAGCCCCACCCGCCTATTCCCGTGTCATGCTGAAGATATCGGGCGAGGCGTTGATGGGCGATCAGGGCTACGGGCTGCATCCGCCAACCGTGGAACGGATCGCCGCCGAAGTGCAATCGGTTCATGAAATGGGGGTCGAGATCTGCATGGTGATCGGCGGCGGCAACATCTTTCGCGGCCTGCAAGGCAGCGCGCAGGGGATGGAACGCACCACCGCCGATTACATGGGCATGCTGGCCACGGTTATGAATGCGCTGGCGATGCAGGGGGCGCTGGAAAAGCTGAACATCCACACCCGCGTGATCAGCGCCATCCCGATGGATCAGGTCTGTGAGCCCTATATTCGCCGCCGCGCCGTGCGCCATCTTGAGAAAAAGCGCGTGGTGATCTTTGCCGCCGGCACCGGCAACCCCTATTTCACCACCGACACCGCCGCCACGCTACGCGCCAATGAAATGCGTTGCGAGGCGATCTTCAAGGGCACCAAGGTCGATGGCGTCTATGACAAGGACCCGGTCAAACACGCCGATGCCAAACGCTATGACCGGATCACTTACGATGAGGTTCTGGCGCAGCATCTGGGGGTGATGGATGCCTCTGCGATTGCGCTGGCGCGCGAAAACGAAGTGCCGATCATTGTCTTTTCGCTGGATGAGCCTGGCGGGTTGCGGGGGATTCTGGCAGGCAAAGGCACCTATACAAAGGTGTGCTGATAGCGATAAAAGACCGGCAAAACACACGACCTGACGGAGAGATACGGCATGTCCGACGATATTGAGATTGATCTGGACGATCTGGTGCGCCGGATGGAAGGCGCGCTGGCCTCGCTTAGAACCGAATTCGCGTCGCTGCGCACGGGCCGGGCCTCGGCCTCGATGCTGGAGCCGGTGATGGTCGATGCCTATGGCAGCCCGACGCCTATCAACCAGGTCGGCACCGTCAATGTGCCCGAATCGCGCATGGTGACGATCAATGTCTGGGACAAGGGACTGGTCGGCAAAGTCGAAAAGGCGATCCGCGAAAGCGGTCTGGGCATCAATCCGCAGCTTAATGGCACCATCATCATGCTGCCGATCCCCGAACTGAACGAAGAACGCCGGCGCGAGTTGACCAAGGTGGCCGCAAATTACGCCGAAAACGCCCGTATCGCGATCCGCAATGTGCGCCGCGACGGCATGGACCAGATCAAGAAGGCCAAGGCCGACGGCATGTCCGAGGATGATCAGAAGATCTGGGAAGGCGAAGTGCAGGAGCTGACCGATACCCATATCGGCAAGGTCGACAGTTTCCTGAACACCAAGCAGGAAGAGATCATGCAGGTCTGAACCCCTGCCTGATCGCCCCAAAAAAGCGGAGCGCCCATGGCCCCCAAGGACCAAGCACCGACCCCTCCGCGGCATGTGGCGATCATCATGGCAATGGCCGGTGGGCGCAATTGCGCAAACGCCCGCGTCTGGTGGGCCATCATGCCGGAGCCAAGCGGGTGCAGGAGATCGTCGAGGCCTGTCCCGGCCTGGGCGTCAAATACCTGACGATCTTTGCCTTTTCGACCGAGAACTGGAAGCGCACGCAAAGCGAGGTGGCGGGCCTCATGCGGCTTTTCAAACGCTTCATCTCGGCCAAGGCGGCAGAGTTGCACAGCAAGAATGTGCGCGTGCGCTTTATCGGGGACCGCGTGCGGCTGGATGAACGTCTGCAGGACATGATGGATGATCTGGAACTGCTGACGGCGGAAAATGACGGCGTGCATCTGACCATCGCGCTGAACTATGGCGGCCGCGACGAGGTGGCGCGCGCCACGCAGCGGCTGGCCTATGATGTGGCGGCGGGCAAGCTCGATCCGCGCGGCATTGATGACGAAACACTGCCGAAATACCTCGATACCTATTTCCTGCCCGATCCCGATCTGGTCATCCGCACCAGCGGCGAGGCGCGCATCTCGAACTTTCTGCTCTGGCAGTCGGCCTATGCCGAATATGAATTCATCGACACGCTGTGGCCCGATTTTGACGAGGCGGAATTTGGCCGCGTTGTCGGGCGTTTCGGCAAGCGGGATCGCCGCTTTGGTGCTGTCACGCCATGAGCGTCGCGGGCAAATGGGGCGACCTCGCGCCGCGGGCGATCTGGGGTCTGGGCATGGCAGGGGTTGGATTTGGCCTGCTCTATATCGGCAGCCTGCCCCTGGCCGCGGGTCTGATTGCGCTTGGCGGTGTCGGCATCTGGGAATTGCACCGCATGCTTGGCGGTGCGGTCGCCAAACGCGCCGGGGCGATTGCGGCGCTGTCGGTGTT
>CAXBGQ010000068.1:0-12088 GCA_963975135.1 uncultured Nioella sp.
CGATCAACGACCTGCATCCGCGCCATCGACACCGCCGGGCGCAGAGATTGCGACCGCGCGTCCATGCTCAGGGTATAACCATCCTGCGCGCGTTCCCATTCGAAAAAGACCCGGTTGAAATTGAGGTTCAGCCCGGACACAGCCGGGTTATATCCGACATGCGTCGGCTGATCCGGGTCGATCTCATGGATAAAGGGCAGGGCCCCCGTAGCCACCATGAACCGCCCCGTCACTTCACGCAGACCCGCCTCTGCCAAGGCGCGCGTCAGGTCGTTCAGGCGGTCGGTATCCAGCAGCGGATCGGCCCCACCGATCAGCCACAGATCCCCCTCAAGGCGGCCATTGGTCAGCGTGCCGTCGGCCACCACCTGGGTGCGAAACCGGTATCCCGGGCCAAGCCGGTCCAGCGCATAGGCCGCCGTCAGGGCCTTGGTGACCGATGCGGGCGGCAAAGCGCGCAGCGGGTTGGCTGTTTCAAGAACGTCGCCCGACCGGGCATCGGCCACGACATAGGAGACGCTGCCACCCAACGCCGCCTCGGAAATCAGGTCTGCCGCCGGGCGAACGGCCCCAAGCGAAGGCGGACCAGGGCGGATTTGCGGCACAAGCGAGGTCTCGGGCGGCATGGCAAACCCGGCCTGCGCCAGCCCCGCCAGAGCACCGCTCAGAAATAAACGCCTTGAAACCATTTTAGCAAAGAACCTTACAGACCCGCCAACTAAACCCCAGCTCTTGAATTTGCTCAACCCTTTCGGCGGTCGCGATCTTCCACCCTGTCGCGTCTATCGGGGCCATTCGCCCCGCGCGCGGATGTCAGTGGAGGAGACATCGACCATTGGCACATTCAGAAAACACCAGGCGGGTGGGGCCATATGCGCCAACCCCTGCGCCGCCGATGCCGGAACCTTCCAGCCGCGATAGATCTGTGCCGCCTTGGCGGTGCGCGCCGAAATTCGCTGCCCGGGCCGCGCCAGAACCCCCATCGGCACATTCTCGGCAATCCACTGCCACCGCTGCCAGCGATGAAAATCGGCCAGGCTGTCAGCCCCCATCAGCCAGACGAACCGCACGCCGGGATAGGCCGCGAAAAGCCGCTCCAGCGTCTCGGCGGTATAACGGGTGCCAAACCGCGCCTCGATATCGGTCACGGTGATCCGGGGGTGCGTGACCAGCGCCCGTGCCACCGCCATCCGACGCTCAAGCGGCGCGGGTCCGGTGGTTTTCAGCGGGTTGCCGGGGCTGACCAGCCACCAGACCCGATCCAGCCCGAACCGTTTCAGCGCCTCACGGCTGACATGGACATGGCCCGCATGCGGTGGATCGAACGACCCCCCGAACAGGCCCACGGTCATACCGGGGCGGGCATATGGCATCCCTGCGCGCATCATCGTGCCCTTTGTCGCGGGCCGGGCCACGCCTGTCCAGAGGCCACACGCTTGACACGCGCCCATCCCCCGGCTCTGCTATCGGTCAGGAGGGCGCGCCCCATGACCAGTTTCGACAGCAAAAAGGCGGCCGACATCCACCGGCACCTGCACAGTCACCTGCCGCCCGATCCGGCCCTGCGTGTGAAGGCGCTGGAAAGCCTTGCCGTCGAACGCGGCCTGATCGCGCCCGAGACGATTGACGCCTGGGTCGAGGCCTATTCCGAACATATCGGCCCGATGCGCGGGGCCAAAGTCATCGCGCGCGCCTGGACCGATCCCGATTTCAAGGCGCGGCTGCTGGAAAACGCCACCGCCGCCATCACTGAATTCGGGTTCGAGGGCAACGCCACTGGCCACTTGCACGCTGTCGAAAACACCCCCACGCAACATAATATGGTCGTCTGCACGCTCTGTTCCTGCTACCCTTTTTCGATCCTGGGCATGTCACCGGCATGGTATAAATCCGCCGCCTACCGGTCCCGCGCCGTGCGCGAACCACGCGCCGTTCTGGCGGAGTTCGGCGTTACCCTGCCCGATACCGTCGCCGTTCGGGTTTGGGATTCAACCGCAGAACTGCGCTATATCGTGATCCCCGAACGCCCGCCCGGCACCGAAGGCTGGGACGAGGACCGCCTCGCTGCCACCGTCACCCGCAATTCCATGATCGGCACTGACCGTGTGCTGAAAGGGGCGTAAGAAATGGATGGCATTCACGATCTCGGCGGCAAGGAAGGCTACGGCCCGGTTCCCGTTCAATCCGGCGACGCGCCGTTTGCCCATGACTGGGAACGCCGCATGTGGGGGTTGGCGCGCGAGGCACTGGTGCCCTCGATCACCATCGACTGGTTCCGCCACGGGCTGGAACTGATGGTGCCGGGCGATTACCTGACCTATTCCTATTTCCAGAAATGGGCGACGAATTACCTGATGATCTTCGCCGATGACGGCATTGCCACGCTGGATGAAATCGCGGCGGGCCATGTCGCGCAGCCCGCACCCCCGGCCGCGCCCAAGACCACGGCGCAGATAGTCGAACAGGTCCGTGCCGGATGCACCGATTTCTCAACCCCCGCCGACACCGCCGCTCGTTTCGGCGTCGGCGACACCGTCCGGACCTTGCCCCACGGCACCGCCCCGCATACTCGCCTGCCCGCCTATGCCCGCGACCGCAGCGGCACCGTCATCGCGCATCACGGCGCTCACCTGCTGCCCGATGAAGGCGCGAAAGGCCGCCATGTCGGCCAGCATCTCTACACCGTCAGCTTCACGGCGCGGGAACTTTGGGGCGCGGATGCCCATCCCGCAGATACCGTGACGCTGGAGTTATGGGAGAGCTATCTTGTTCCAGCCTGACGACCCGCTGAAACCGCCAAAGCCCGCCTTTGACGAACCCTGGCACGCGCAGGTTCTGGCCATGGCCGACACATTCGTGCGCGCGGGACGGTTCAGCGCGGGCGATTGGGCCGACACCCTCGGGGCGCATCTGCGCGCCGCAGAGACCGCAGGCGCACCGGACACCGCCGAAACCTATTACGCCGCCGCCCTTGCCGCGCTCGAGGCGCTGACCACCGAGGCCACCGATCTCACGGCCCGCCAGTTGGAAACCCGGAAAAACCAATGGGCCCGCGCTTATCGGGCCACGCCGCATGGCCAGCCGGTCCTGCTGGCGGCGGGACAGGATCCCGGCGACGGCTAGACCGGTTTCCGCCCGATTGCCCCTGCCCTGCATCCCCGCTATCAAGGCGCGAAATTCAGGCTTTTCCCAGGGGATCCGCGCAATGGCTGCTTACCAATATGTCTACCACATGGATGGCGTCTCAAAGACCTATCCCGGTGGCAAGAAATGCTTTGAGAATATCCGCCTCAGCTTCCTGCCCGGCGTGAAGATCGGCGTCGTCGGCGTCAACGGGTCCGGTAAATCGACGCTGATGAAGATCATGGCCGGTCTGGACAAGGATTTCACCGGCGAAGCCTGGGCCGCCAAGGGGGCCAGGGTCGGCTACCTGCCGCAGGAGCCGAACCTTGATGAGAGCTTGAGCGTGCGCGACAACGTCATGCTTGGCGTCGCCACGAAAAAGGCCAAGCTCGACAAATATAACGAACTGGCGATGAATTACAGCGACGAGACCGCCGACGAAATGGCCGCGCTGCAAGATGAGATCGACGCCGAAAACCTCTGGGATCTAGACAGCCAGATCGATGTCGCTTTGGAGGCGCTGCGCTGCCCGCCCGACGATGCCATGCCGGAAAACCTCTCGGGCGGTGAACGCCGCCGCGTGGCGCTGTGCAAGCTGCTGCTCGAAGCGCCCGACATGCTGCTCCTGGATGAACCGACCAACCACCTGGACGCCGAAACCATCGCCTGGCTGCAACAGCACCTGATCGACTACAAGGGCACCATCCTGATTGTCACCCACGACCGGTATTTCCTTGACGACATCACCAGCTGGATCCTCGAATTGGACCGCGGCCGCGGCATTCCTTACGAGGGTAACTACTCCGCATGGCTGGAGCAGAAGGCCAAGCGCCTGTCGCAGGAGGCGCGCGAGGATAAATCCAAGCAGAAGACGCTGGAGCGCGAACTGGAATGGATGCGGCAAGGGCAAAAGGCGCGCCAAGCCAAATCCAAGGCCCGGATCAACGCCTATAACGAGATGGCCGAAACGTCCGAGCGCGAAAAACTGTCCCGCGCGACCATCGTCATCCCCAACGGCCCGCGCCTCGGTGGCAAGGTGATCGAGGTCGAAAACCTCGCCAAGCATTACGGCGACAAGCAGTTGATCGAGGGGCTGAGCTTTGCCCTGCCGCCGGGCGGCATTGTCGGCGTGATCGGCCCGAACGGGGCCGGTAAATCCACCCTCTTCCGCATGCTGACGGGCCAGGAACAGCCCGATGGCGGGACCATCGAATATGGCGATACGGTCGATCTGAGCTATGTCGACCAGTCCCGCGATTCGCTGAGCGCCAGTGCAACCGTCTGGGAGGAAATCTCAGGCGGGGCCGAGATCATCGAACTGGGCGACGCCACCGTCAATTCCCGCGCCTATTGTTCGTCCTTCAATTTCAAGGGCGGCGATCAGCAAAAGAAGGTCGGGCAGTTGTCCGGCGGCGAACGCAACCGCGTCCATATGGCGAAGCTGTTGAAAGAGGGCGGCAATGTCCTGCTGCTTGATGAACCGACCAACGATCTGGACGTCGAAACGCTGCGCGCGCTGGAAGATGCGCTGGTCGATTTCGCCGGCTGCGCCGTAGTGATCAGCCACGACCGTTTCTTCCTCGACCGCATCTGTACCCATATTCTGGCGTTCGAGGGCGAAGCGAAAGTGGAATGGTTCGAGGGTAATTTCGAGGATTACGAGGAAGACAAGAAACGCAGGTTGGGGGCCGATGCCCTCGAGCCGAAGCGGTTGAAGCATAAGAAGTTTGTGAGGTAACCCGCTCCGGAGGGCGCGCGCCTGCCCGTGGGGTGGCGCAGCCAACATCTGTTAGGCGCACTTAATAGTGCCGCCGACATCTGCTTCCTCTGGGTCGCGATTGCCTCACCAAAGCGCCAGCCCGCCGGAACGGGCAGGCGCTCGCCCGGCGGCTACGCCTTGATTCCGGGCGGAATCGCAAGACCATCCCCTTGCACACCCCACCAGGTTCCCCCACTTATTGACACAGTCAATCACCCCAAGGAGCACCGCAATGCCCCTCACCCTCACCTGCCTGGACTGTGCGGCCCTCAACCGCGTGCCCGCTGAAAAACTCTCCGCCGGACCGAAATGCGGGGTCTGTGGTGCCAAGCTGACCGACGGCAAGGTGCGCGCGCTCAACCCAAAAACCCTCGCCAAGGCGACGAAAAACGACACCCTGCCGCTCCTCGTCGATTTCTGGGCCCCGTGGTGCGGCCCCTGCCGCCAAATGGCTCCGCAGTTCCAGCAGGCGGCCCTCGCTCTCGCCCCCAAGGCACGGCTCGCCAAGATCGACACTCAGGACCATTCCGCCGTTAGCCAGAAATTCGGCATTCGCGGCATCCCGCTCCTGATCCTCTTCCACAAGGGCCGCGAGGTGGCGCGCCTGTCCGGTGCCCGCCCCAGGGCCGAGATCGAAGCCTTCGTCCGCCAGCACAGCCCCGTTTCCGTCTGATCGGCGCATCCTCACACCTGAAAACTTCCGCGTGACCGCCCCTTTCGCCTACCTGCGCCGATCCTTTCACCGGCGAGGCATCAAGAAAGGCCCGACCATGCGCCCAGCGGCCATTATCCCCGCCCTCGCCCTCGTGGCGTTGATCTGGGCAACAGACCTGCCCGCCACGCTTGGCGCGCACCCACAGTGGTCGGGTAAATCCGCGTTGATCGGCGCACCTATCGGTTTGGCGCTCGCCTGGATCGCTGCCATGTGGATTGCCGCCGTTCCGCGGCTTGTAATCTTCACCGGCGTCACAGCATTTGCCGCAGCGGCAGCGTTCTTTGGCAAGCGGGCATTCGTGGCCTCGTTCGGCGACAGCGCTCTGGCCGGGCAGTTCTGGTTTTTCGGCTGGATCGGCACCATGGCGGGGGTCGCGGCATTGGCGCTGACGCTGGCGGCCTTGGCCCTGCGGCGCTGAAACACGGCATTTTCACCCCCTGTCACATACGCGCCAAATGGCTGAAACATCGCAAGCGGCGCGCCAAGCAGCCCCTATATTCAGGTTAGCAACAAAGGAAAGTTTGAACCCGCAAGGCGGGCCACACGACCAACAGATGTAACCGCCCAAAAGGCCATGAAAGGAAAGACGATGCGCCCCGACCTCTCCAACTACCGCTCAGGCCCCTCCCCCCGCCGCGGCAGTGCCGAGGTGCCCGTCCGTCAGCCGCAGGCCCCGTTTCGCTTTACCGATTGGGCGATGATCTGACCCACCTGTCCGCAAGACCCGGAACAACAGGATGTGCCTTGCCCCGGCATGTCCTGTTTTTCTTTGACGGCGACCGCTTAGTCCAGGTCCGGCACCGGGCGCGGTTTGCCGTTTTCATCAATTGCCACAAAGGTGAAAATCGCTTCGGTCACCTTCTCGCGCGCGCCGATGACACCGCGGTTCACCCAGGCCTCGACATCGATCGCCATCGACGTGCGTCCGACCCGTTTGAGCTGTGTGTAGACGCAAAGCACATCGCCGACGCTGACGGGCCGGATGAATTTCATCGCGTCGACCGCAATCGTCGCCGACCGCCCGCGCGAGCGCTCGCGCGACAGGATGCCGGCGGCAATATCCATCTGGCTCAGCACCCAACCGCCGAAAATGTCGCCGTTCACATTCACATCTGAGGGCATGGCGATGGTGCGTAGGGTCAGATTGCCTTCGGGGACGACGTCATCAGGCATGGGGCATCCTTTGGTTGTTTCGCCGACCATGGCCCCCGTCCCGTCCAAAGACAAGTCTGGCCTGCCCCCCCGAACCGCCCTATCTTCCTGCCAGATTAAAGATATTGGAGACCGCATATGCGTATTGTTCTGACGTTTTGCATTGCACTGTTTTCCGCGTCCCTTGCCAGCGCCCAGTCCGAGCCCGAGGCGGCGCTGGTTCAGGCCATGTTTCGGTCGATCAACGCCCAATCCATCACCTATGACCGCGAGGTTTGCGGCCATATCCTGCGCAACCCGGCCGGGCGGCTGGAGGTTGGCAAGGTCAGCTGGGGAGGCGCTGCCTCCTGCGCCATTATCCCGCCACCGGCTGGATATCAGGTGGTGTCATCCTGGCACACCCATGCGGCCTGGGCCGAAGGGTATGACAATGAGGTGCCGTCACTGATCGATGTCGAAGGCGACATGTCCCAGGGGATCAACGGCTGGCTCGCCACGCCGGGCGGCCGGCTCTGGTTCATCAACGGGCAGACCGGCGAGATCCACCAGTATTGCGGCGCGGAATGCCTGCCCGCTGACCCCAACAGCCAACTGGACGCGCGCGGACCGGTGGACAAGCATTACACCTTGTCGGAATTGCGTGCCCGAGTTGGCAGCCAGTGAACCCCTGGGGGGCCGGGATTTACCGACCCCTCATTTCTGATTACTCAGCCGCGTCCAGATAATCCTCCAGCGGCGGGCAGGTGCAGACAAGATGGCGGTCGCCATAGGCATTGTCGACGCGGCCCACGGGCGGCCAGTATTTATCGACCCGGAACGAGGCCGGCGGGAAACAGCCCTGTTCGCGGCTATAGGGCCGGTCCCAATCCCCGATCAGCGCCGCAACCGTGTGCGGCGCGTGTTTCAGCGGGTTGTTCTCGGCATCCATCTCACCCTTTTCAATCGCCCCGATCTCATCACGAATCGACAGCATCGCGGTGATGAAGCGGTCCAGTTCGGCCTTGGTTTCCGATTCCGTCGGCTCTACCATCAAGGTGCCCGCCACCGGCCAGCTCATGGTCGGCGCGTGGAACCCGTTATCCATCAGCCGCTTGGCGATGTCATCGACGGTGACATGGGCGCTTTCCTCAAAGGGGCGGGTATCGAGAATGCATTCATGCGCGATGCGGCCCTGCTTGCCCTTGAAAAGAACGCCGTAGGCCCCTTCCAGACGCTTGGCGATGTAATTGGCGTTCAGGATCGCCACCTTGGTCGCCTGCGTCAGGCCTTCGCCGCCCATCAACAGGATATAGGCCCAGGATATCGGCAGGATCGAGGCAGAGCCCAGAGGCGCGCCGTTCACCGGCCCCTCGGTGCCGCCGGTTTCGGGATGGCCCGGCAAATGCGGTTCCAGATGCGCCTTGACGCCAATCGGTCCCATGCCGGGGCCGCCACCGCCATGCGGGATGCAGAACGTCTTGTGCAGGTTCAGGTGGCTGACATCGCCGCCGATATCGCCCGGGCGCACCAGCCCCACCATGGCGTTCATATTGGCCCCGTCGATATAGACCTGACCGCCGAATTCATGGGTGATGTCGCAGATATCGCGCACGGTTTCCTCGAACACGCCGTGGGTCGAGGGATAGGTGATCATGCAGGCCGCCAGATTGTCGCCTGCCGCTTCTGCCTTGGCGCGGAAATCCTCGATGTCGATATCGCCGTTCTCGGCCGATTTCACCACCACGACCTTCAATCCCACCATCTGCGCCGAGGCCGGGTTGGTGCCATGCGCCGACACCGGAATGAGGCAGACATTGCGGTGCCCCTCGCCATTGGACCGGTGATAGGCCTGAATGGTCAACAGCCCCGCATATTCGCCCTGTGCCCCGGAATTGGGTTGCAGGCTCATCGCGTCATAACCGGTGATATCACACAGCTTGCGGCTCAGATCGACCGCCATATCGGCAAAGCCCTGGCATTGTTCGGCGGGGGCGAACGGGTGCATGTTGGAAAACTCGGGCCAGGTGATCGGCATCATCTCGGCGGCGGCATTCAGCTTCATGGTGCAGGAGCCAAGCGGGATCATCGCCCGGTCCAGCGCCAGATCCCGGTCCGCCAGACGCCGCATATAGCGCATCATCTCGGTCTCGGCCCGGTTCATGTGGAAGATCGGGTGGGTCAGGTATTCACTGTCGCGCAGCAACCCTTTGGGCACCTGAAAATCCACCCGCTCCTCATCGGGGCCGTCGGCAATGCCAAAGGCGCGCAAGAGCCGGTTCAGCGTGTCGGCCCGCGTGGTTTCATCCAGGCTCAGCCCCACCTTGGTCGTGCCAACCTTGCGCAGGTTGATCCGCTCATCGCGCGCGGCCTTCATGACCACGCCCTGAAGCGCACCGACTTCGACGGTCAATGTGTCAAAGAACTGTTCCGGTTCGATTTGAAAGCCCGCGTGCTGTAACTTGCGCGCGACGCGGGCGGCTTTGAAATGGATGCGCTGTGCAATGGCCTTCAGCCCCTCGGGCCCATGGAACACCGCGTAAAAGGACGCCATATTCGCCAGCAGCGCCTGCGCGGTGCACACGTTCGACGTGGCCTTTTCGCGCCGGATATGCTGCTCGCGGGTTTGCAGCGACAGCCGGTACGCCGTGCCGCCCTGCGCATCCACCGACACCCCGACAATGCGGCCCGGCATATTGCGCTTATAGGCGTCGCGACAGGCCATATAGGCCGCCGCCGGCCCGCCAAAGCCCATCGGGACACCAAATCGTTGCGTGGACCCCACGGCGATATCGGCCCCCATTGCGCCCGGTTCCTTCAACAGGGTCAGCGCCAGAGGGTCCGCGATCATGATGGCGATGGCCTTGGCACCATGCAGTTTCTCGATCAGACTGGAGAAATCTCGCAGATGGCCATAGGTTCCGGGATACTGGAAAATCGCGCCAAACACCGCGTCCGGGTCAAGATCATCGGGGCTGCCGACAATCACCTCGATGCCCAAGGGGGCGGCCCGCGTCCGCATCACGGCGATGTTCTGCGGGTGACAGTTTTCATCCACGAAAAACCCGCGCGCCTTCGATTTCGAGACCCGCTCGGCCATGGTCATGGCTTCGGCCGCCGCGGTCGCCTCGTCCAGCAAGGACGCATTGGCAATGTCCAGCCCGGTCAGATCGGTCACCATGGTCTGGAAGTTCAGCAACGCCTCCAACCGGCCCTGGCTGATTTCCGGCTGATAGGGTGTGTAGGCCGTATACCAGGCTGGGTTTTCAAGGATATTGCGCTGAATCGCGGGCGGGCAGACGGTGCCATAGAACCCCTCACCGATCATCGTCGTGAAGGGCACATTCTTCTTGGCAACCTGACGCATATACCACAGCAGTTCACGCTCGGACATCGCGTCGCCGGTATCCAGCGGGGCCGCCTGGCGCAGATCCGCGGGCACCGTCTGATCGATCAATTCATCAAGGTCTTTCACCCCCAGAACCGCGAACATTTCCTCCATTTCCGAAGGCGAAGGGCCGATATGGCGGCGATTGGCGAAATCATGGGGTTCGTAATCGGTAGGGGTGAAGGGCATGGAATGCTCCGCTCGGTCAGGTTTGAAAGCGTGGCGTGGCAGCCGGTTCTGGATGCCACACGCGATATTCAATAATGGGCCATCCGGTCCGGGACAGGATGGCCGCCGCGTGCCGCCGCAAGGCCGGTTATCGGTCCGGCCAGCGGGTCGGCAGGTTAGCCGATCATCTGCTTATAGGCGGCCTCGTCCATATATTCGTCCATCTGGCTGATGTCCGAGGGGCGCATCTTGAAGAACCAGGCGTCGTCCATCGCGTGTTCGTTGACCATGCCGGGGTTGCCGTCCAATGCGTCATTCACTTCGACGATCTCACCATCCAGCGGGGCCATGATGTCGGACGCGGCCTTGACGGATTCGATCACCACGATGTCGTCATCCTTGGCCACGGTATCGCCCGCCTCGGGCAGTTCGACAAAGACGACATCACCCAATTGCGTGGCGGCATGATCGGTGATGCCGACCACGACCAGATCGCCTTCGACGCGCAGCCACTCATGTTCTTCGGTGAATTTCATTTTCAGGTCTCCCAGTTGGTGCTTGGTTCAGCGTTTGTAGTCAGGTTTGTGGAACGGCAGGCCGGTCTGCGCAACCGGCAACCGTTTGCCGCGCACTTCGCCATAAAGGGCCGCATCGGGTGGAATGGAATTGTCGATCAGACCCATCGCGATGGGCGCGCCGACCGAAGGTCCAAAGCCGCCCGATGTAATCATGCCGATCTGGGTGCCGCCCTCTGGTTCCGCAAAAAGCGCCACACCGGCGCGCATTGGCGCACGCCCCTCAGGGCGCAGCCCGACGCGACGACGCGGCGCGCCGTTTGTCATTTCCGACAGGATCCGCGCGGCCCCCGGAAACCCGCCCTCGCGGTCGCCGCCCACGCGGCGCACCTTGTTGATGGCCCAGGTCATGCTGGCCTCGATCGGAGAAATATCGGTGTCCAGGTCCTGCCCGTAAAGCGGCATCCCCGCCTCCAGCCGCAGGCTGTCGCGGGCCCCAAGGCCAATGGGCGCGACCTCTTCCATCTCCAGCAGCGCACGGGCAAAGCCATCGGCGGCCACAGCGGGCACCGAGATCTCGAAACCATCCTCACCGGTATAGCCTGACCGGCTGATCCACAGCTCTGCGCCGCCCCAACCGGTCTGCGCTACATCCATGAATTTCATTGCGGTCACACCGGGTGCCAGTCGCGCCAGCGCGGTCTCGGCCAACGGTCCCTGCAACGCCAAAAGCGCGCGGTCGGTGACTTCCCGGACACCCTCGATATGAGCCGCCAGATGCGCAATGTCGTGTTCCTTGCGCGATGCATTGACGACCAGAAACAAATCCTCTGCCCGGCGCGCAATCATCAGATCATCCAGCACGCCGCCGTTTTCCGCCGTGAATAGCCCGTAGCGCTGCCGGCCCGGTTTCAAGCCCTGCACATCGACCGGCACCAATCCCTCGAGCGCCACATCCGCCGCCAGCGGCAGCAGAACCTGGCCCATATGGCTGACGTCAAACAGCCCCGCCTTTTCACGCGTGTGCAGATGTTCGGCCATGACGCCTGCGGGATATTGCACCGCCATCTCGTAACCCGCGAAGGGCACGAATTTGCCGCCCAATTCGGCGTGCAGCGCGTGTAACGGCAATTGCTTCAGGTCGCTCATGCGTCCCCCCGATCCTTGTTCACCGGGGTGGTGTCCCGGCATCGTTTGCCCACGCGGAATCCCGCGCAGCCCGATGCCCCCTCTGTCCTTCAGCCTGAGATCGTTATCCCTTCGGCGGGTGCATGTGGCACCACTCTCCAGAG
>CAXBGQ010000069.1:0-12086 GCA_963975135.1 uncultured Nioella sp.
GACAAAGGCGCACAGGCGCGTTCCAGCGCGAACCGCGCCTCGCAGGCGACATCGAAACTGACCGCATTCATGCTGAGCAGCAGGGTCGAGGTGGTGATCTGCTGGCCATAGGCTTCCTCATAGGAGAGCCGGTTCACAAAGGCCCCGCCAAAGGCCCCGCGCTGCGTGCGGATCAGCGATTGCGCCGCCAGACGCTTGAGCGCCTCGCGCACCGTGGGCCGCGACACCGCGAATTGTTCGGACATCTCTGCTTCGGAGGGCAGACGCTCATCGACGATCAGATCGCCCGAGACAATGGCATCGCGGATCGCCTTGGCAATCTGGGCAGAGAGGTCGGGGCTTTGCGGGTCAATTTTCATTTGTCAGACATTTAAAAGTCTGACATTTAAAACGCAAGGCTTGAGTCGCGTGGGAGGGCTTGGCGTGATCGCAGCACGGATCAGATCCATGGGGGCACCGCATTGGCTGGCCTTGTTCGGGCTGATCCTTGGCGCATGGGTGTTGCTTTATTTGGCCGCGGTCCCCGCAGATATGGGTGCCGGACATGGTGTTGGCACCGGGTTCTGGGCGCTTCACGGGGCTGTCACGCCGGATTTGGCGGGCTATGTGCGTGTTGTCGCGATGTGGGCGCTGATGTCTGCGGCCATGATGGCCCCCACCGCCTTGCCCGCTTTTGCCACCTATGAGGATCTCGGCCATAGCGGCGCGGCCGTGCGCTTCGCGCCGCTGTTGGCGGGCTACCTGGCGGTCTGGCTTGGCTTTTCGCTGATCGCGGGCGGGGTGCAAATCGCGCTGGTGTCGGGCGGTTTGCTGAACGCCTTTGGCGACAGCCGGTCGACCGCGCTGTCGGCGTCGTTGCTGGCGGTTGCGGGTCTCTATCAGTTTTCGCCCGCCAAAGAGGCCTGCCTGTCCAAATGCCGCGCGCCGCTGACCTTTTTCATGCAGCATTTCGACGAAGGCCCGTGGCGCAACGGGTTGCGGCTTGGCCTTGTCTGCCTGGGCTGCTGTTGGGCGCTGATGATGCTCGCCTTTGTCGGCGGCATGACGAACCTGGCCTTCATGGGGCTGGCAACGCTGATCATGGTGTTGGAAAAATTGCCCGAGATCGGACGCTGGCTGACGCGCCCGCTTGGGGCTTTGCTGATCGTGGCGGCAGTGGCTTTGGCCGCCGTCGGAATTTGAGACTGAGGGAGTAACGCAAGATGGCAACCAAGATCGACAACCGGCACCCCGCCGCCCCCAAATCCGGCCTCGGCACGGTGGAATGGGCCATCAAGGGGGAGCTTATCCTGAACTGCAACTGCACCGTGTTTTGTCCCTGCGTGGTCAGCCTGGGCAAGCACCCGCCGACCGAGGGCCATTGCCAGACCTGGGGCGGCGTGCGCATCGATAGCGGCCATTACGGCGATGTCGACCTGTCGGGGCTGAATATCGGCCTGCTCATTGAAATCCCGGGCATGATGGGGCGCGGCAACTGGAAGGTGGCGCTGTTCATCGATGAACGTGCCAGCGATGCGGCCTATAATGCGCTATGCGACATCTTCTCGGGCAAGGCCAAGGGCACCACGGGCCTCTTCAAGGTGCTGGTGGGCGAGATCATCGGCGTCGAACGCCAGCCGGTCAGCTATGAAACCGAAGGCAAGACCCGCCACATCAAGGTCGGCCGCAAGATCGATGGCGTGGTGTTCCCCGTTGGCGGCAAGGATGCCGATGAGGATATCGTGATCAAGAACACGCAATACTGGATGGGCCCCGATATCACCGTGGCCACGGCGTCCAAGGGCAAGGTGCGCAGCCACGGCCGGGTCTGGGATTTTGACGGGCGCTCGGCCGAGATCTGCCAGATCGACTGGCACGGGCCAAAGTGATGATCTCGCCCGAATATGTGCGGATCATGGCGCGCTATAACAGGTGGCAAAACAAGAGCTTGTATGGCGCGGCTGATGCGTTGAGAGACGCGGATCGGACGGCCGATCGTGGCGCGTTTTTCGGCTCGATCCACGGCACGCTCGGCCATCTTCTGTGGGGCGACACGATCTGGATGAGCCGTTTTGACGGCTGGGACGCGCCCGGATGCGGTATCGCTGACAGTGCTCAGATGGAGATCGACTGGACCGCGTTGAAAACCGCGCGCGCGCGCGCCGATGCGCGGATCTTGGAATGGGCCGAAAGGGTTGCGCCGGGTGATCTGGCCGGCGCGTTGACTTGGTATTCCGGTGCCATGGATCGAGAGATTACCAAGCCGCGTGCGCTGCTTGTCATGCAGCTTTTCAACCACCAGACGCATCATCGCGGCCAGGTTCATGCCATGCTGACCGCGGCGGGCGCGCGCCCTGACGATACCGATCTGCCCTTCATGCCGGAGGATGCCTGATGGCGCTGCTTTCGCCCTCGCGCCGCCTGCGCCGCACGCCGTTCTCGGAAGGTGTGGAGGCGGCGGGCGTCAAGGCCTATACCGTCTATAACCACATGCTGCTGCCGACCGTGTTCCGCTCGGTCGAGGAGGATTACCACCACCTCAAATCGGCGGTGCAGCTGTGGGATGTATCCTGCGAACGCCAGGTTGAGCTGCGCGGCCCCGATGCCGCCCGGCTGATGCAGATGCTGACGCCGCGCGATCTGCGCGGGATGCTGCCGGGGCAGTGTTTTTATGTCCCAATCGTCGATGAAACCGGTGGCATGTTGAACGATCCGGTGGCGGTGAAACTGACCGAGGATCGCTGGTGGATCTCGATTGCCGACAGCGATCTGCTCTACTGGGTCAAGGGCATCGCGCAGGGCTATCGGCTGGATGTGCTGGTCGATGAACCCGACGTGTCGCCGCTGGCGGTGCAGGGGCCGAAATCGGATGATCTGATGGCGCGGGTCTTTGGCGACGGCGTGCGCGATATCCGGTTTTTCCGCTTTGGCTGGTTCGCCTTTCAGGGCCGCGACATGGTGGTGGCGCGCTCGGGCTATTCGAAACAGGGCGGGTTCGAGATCTATGTCGAGGGCGGCGATATCGGCATGGCGTTGTGGAATGCTCTGATGGAGGCGGGGCGCGATCTGGATGTGCATGCCGGTTGCCCCAACCTGATCGAACGCATCGAGGGCGGGCTCTTGTCCTATGGCAATGACATGACCGACGACAACACGCCGCATGAATGCGGGCTTGGCCGGTTTTGCAACACCCATACGGCGATTGGCTGTATCGGGCGCGATGCGTTGCTGCGCGTGGCGGCCGAAGGCCCGGTCAAGCAGATCCGGGCGCTTGAGATTTCGGGTGCGCCGGTGCCGGGCTGTGACCGGCTCTGGCCCGTGTCCGAGGCAGGCAAACCGGTGGGCCATGTCAGCTCCGCCGCGTGGTCGCCCGATTTCAACACCAATGTGGCCATCGGCATGGTGCGGATGACACATTGGGACGCGGGAACCGAGGTTATGGTGGAAACACCCGATGGCGCGCGCCCTGCCGTCGTGCGCGAGAAATTCTGGATCTGAAGGAGAGATGTGATGAAAGCACTGGTCGTGCGCAAGGAAGGCGATGAAAAACCCGTCGCCGCAGTAGAAGACATCAGCGAGGATATGCTGCCCGAGGCGGAAGTGACCGTCGCGGTCGAGTATTCGACGGTGAACTACAAGGACGGGCTCTGCATCGGGCCGGGCGGCGGGCTGGTGCGCAAATACCCGCATATTCCGGGCATTGATTTTGCCGGAACGATCGAGGCCTCCGATGATGCCCGCTACAAGCCCGGCGACAAGGTGGTGCTAACCGGCTGGCGCGTCGGCGAGGCGCATTGGGGTGGCTATTCCCAAAAGGCGCGGGTGCGCGCCGATTGGCTGGTGCCGTTGCCCGAGGGCCTGACGACGCGGCAGGCGATGGCGGTGGGCACCGCCGGATTTACCGCGATGCTGGCGGTTATGGCACTTGAAGATCACGGGCTAACCCCCGGACATGGTGAGGTTTTGGTGACCGGTGCTGCGGGCGGCGTCGGGTCGGTGGCAACCGCGATCCTTGCCGCGCGCGGCTATGATGTGGCCGGTGTCACGGGGCGGCCCGAACAGGCGGAATATCTGAAATCGCTCGGGGCCACGCGGATCGTGGCGCGTGAAGAGATCAACGAGACCACCAAGCGCCCGCTGGAGGCCGAGACCTGGACCGGATGCGTCGATGCGGTGGGCGGGCCCATGCTGGCGCGCGTGTTGGGGCAGATGAAATACGGTGCCTCGGTCGCCGCCGTGGGCCTTGCAGGCGGGGCAAACCTGCCTGCCACGGTCATTCCCTTCCTGCTGCGCGGCGTGAACCTTCTGGGCATCGATTCTGTCATGCAGCCCTATGACAATCGGGTCCGGGCCTGGGACCGGATCGCCGCCGATTTGCCGATGGACAAGCTTGAGGCGATGGTGACGCCCGCCACCCTGGCCGATCTGCCCGACCTTGGCCGCGCCATCCTGAAAGGTCAGGTCAAGGGCCGCGTCGTGGTCGATGTGAACGCCTGAAACCCTGATCTTGACCCGGCCTTTGGCATCGCTTAGGCCGGGTTTTGTCCGTGCAGACGGGCTGCCGTTGAACCAGATCGCGTTTGTCGGCTCGGCTGGAAGACCTGCCAGGTTGGGGAAACCCCGTCCTGCGGGCCCCCATTCCCGAGATGGCATGATGAAAGGTTCAATACTGATGACCCAACTCGACATTGATTACGTGCGCGCGCAGTTTCCTGCTTTTGCGGAGCCGTCGCTGCAAGGCCAGGCGTTCTTTGAGAATGCAGGCGGCAGCTATACCTGCGCCCCGGTGATCGACCGGCTGACGCGGTTTTACCATCAGCGCAAGGTTCAACCCTATTCCGCCTATGAGGCCAGCCGCCTGGCGGGCGCGGAAATGGATGAGGCGCGCAGCCGTCTGGCCGCGATGCTGGGGGTGGACACCGATGAGCTGAGCTTTGGGCCCTCGACAACGCAGAATACCTATGTTCTGGCGCAGGCCTTTCGTCAGCATCTGACGCCGGGCGACGCGATTATCGTGACAAATCAGGATCATGAGGCCAATGCGGGGCCGTGGCGGCGGTTGGCCGGTGACGGGATCGAGATCCGCGAATGGCGGATGGACCCGGATACCGGCCATCTGGACCCCGCCGATCTGGAGGGTTTGCTGGACGACAAGGTGCGGCTGGTTTGTTTCCCGCATTGCTCGAACGTGGTGGGCGAGATCAATGATGTCGCCGCCATCTGCGCCGTGGCGCGCGCGGCCGGGGCCTGGACCTGCGTCGATGGCGTGTCCTATGCGCCGCACGGGTTTGCCGATGTCGGTGCCCTGGGGGCCGATATCTACCTCTTCTCTGCCTACAAGACCTATGGCCCGCATCAGGGCCTGATGGTGATCCGGCGTGACCTTGGCATGACGCTGCCCAATCAGGGGCATTTCTTCAACGCAGACAGCCTTTACAAACGCTTCACGCCCGCAGGCCCCGATCATGCGCAGATCGCCGCCAGCGCCGGCATGGCCGATTATATCGAGGCGCTCTCGGCACATCATGGCGGGCCTGCAACGGGGCCGGGCGCGGCGCGGTTTGCCCATGATCTGATGCGCGGGGCGGAAGTGGCTTTGCTGACACCGTTGCTGGAGTATCTTTCCTCAAAGAACTCCGTCCGTCTGATCGGCGGTGCGGCAGTTGAAAACCGCGCACCCACGGTTGCCATGGCGTTGAAAAGCCCAGGCGAGGAGGTCGCCGCAAGGCTCGCGCCGCTCGGCATCATGGCCGGCGGCGGTGATTTCTACGCGGTGCGCGCCCTTGGGGCCGTTGGCATAAATCCCGATCATGGCGTTTTGCGGGTGAGCTTTACGCATTACACGCACCCCGATGAGATCAGCAAACTGATGCGCGCGCTGGATCAGGTGTTGTAGCGGCGCTTGACGCCACCCGATCCGGGGCTAGCCTGCCGTGCCATGACCATTGCCCCCATTCTTTACTGGATGCGCCGCGATTTCCGGCTGACCGACAACCCGGCGTTTGGCGCGACGCAGGGGCGTCCGGTGATCCCGGTTTTCATTTGCGATGATGGCGTGACGGGGCTTGGCGCGGCCCCCAGGTTTCGATTGTCCCGTGCCTTGGCTTGCTTTGGCGAAACGCTGGCGGGGCAGGGTGGACGGCTGGTCCTGCGCCGGGGCGATCCGTTGACACAATTGCGCGCGCTGGCGGCGGAAACCGGAGCGTCGGGCGTGGTCTGGAACCGGCTCTATGACCCGGCGGCGCGCGCCCGCGATGCAGAGGTGAAAACCGCGTTGCGGGCGCAGGGCCTCTGCGCCGAAAGCCACAATGCGCATCTTCTTTTTGAACCCTGGACGGTCGAAACCGGCAGCGGCGGGCCCTACCGCGTCTTTTCCGCTTTCTGGCGCGCGGTGCGCGACCGCGACGTGCCAGCGGCCCTGCCGGTGCCCGATCTGACATGGCCCGAAACATGGCCCGCCAGCGACGCCCTGGCCGATTGGAATCTGGAAACCGGCATGCGGCGCGGCGCGGATGTGGTGGGACGGCACCTGTCGGTAGGCACGGCGGCTGCACAGGCCCGTCTGGCGGCGTTCATCGACACGAGGACCGGCCGCTATCCGGAGGATCGCAACCGGCTGGATATTGATGGCACGTCGGGCCTGTCGGAGCCTCTGGCGTTGGGCGAAATCGGCCCACGCCCGTGCTGGCATGCTGGAATGGCGGCGTTGCGGGCAGGCGTTGTGGGAGCCGAATCCTTTCTCAAGCAACTTGTCTGGCGCGAGTTCGCCTATCACCTGCATTTCCATTTCCCCGATCTGGCGCAGAAAAACTGGCGTGCCGGGTGGGACGCGTTCCCGTGGCAGGGTGACAGCGAAAGGGCCGAACGCTGGCGGCGCGGGCAGACCGGTGTGGCAATGGTTGATGCCGCCATGCGGGAACTTTACGTGACCGGGCGGATGCATAACCGGGCGCGGATGCTGGTGGCCTCTTACCTCACCAAGCACCTGATGACCGATTGGCGGATCGGGCTGGATTGGTTCTCCGAGACGCTGGTGGATTGGGATCCGGCCTCGAACGCGATGGGTTGGCAATGGGTGGCGGGCAGCGGGCCGGATGCCTCGCCCTTCTTCCGCATTTTCAACCCCGAGACGCAGGCCCAAAAATTTGACCCGCAGGGACGATATCGACAACACTGGCTGGAAGGCGCGGGGGCCCGCGAGTTTGCCGAAGCGGCACCTTCCGGCTGGTTGCCCGAACCGCGATTGCCGCCGATGATTGGCTTGGCGGATGGGCGCGCCCGCGCTCTGGCCGCTTATATGGCGCTGAGAGGATAGCGCGCGCGCTGGCAGCCCGGTCCGTTATCACGAATATCCATCTCGGGCCTTGCGTTACGGGTCGTCATTTCCGACAGTCAGGTGTGACGCAGATTACGAGGGAAAGGCCACGACCCCCATGCCCACCGCTGCAAAACTGGCTTCGGCCGTCCTGTTCACCCTTATCGGCTGGTTCGCCGGGGTCGCCTATGTCGCCACCTTGCCCGAAGGTCAGCCCGCCAACCTCGTGGCCCCCGTTGCCGCCGGGGTGGGGCTGTTTCAGGGCTGGTTCACGATGGGCCGGAATGCCACCGGGCGACTGATCATGGATCTGGGCACCGGGCTGCGGACCTCGGTGCAGATCGGCTTTTTCGTGGTGCTGATCTTTGGCCTGCTGGAGATGTTCGACCGGTCGACCAGGCTGCGGTATGACGATCCGGGCGAGGCGACGATTGCCGCGCTGGAGCTGTTTATTGAATATGGCCTGTCGGTTTTTCTGGCGGTAACCGCGCTTGCGATCCTTGCAATTGGCGGCATGGGGGCGGGCATCCTTGCCGGGCTGGTGGCACGCAGGTGGAGTTGACCCGGACCTAATGACAAGTTTGTTTTTTTACGGAACATTGCGTTATCCCGAATTGTTGCGCTGTGTGCTTGGCCGCGACATCACGCTGAAGGCCGCCCGATTGCCGGGCTACCGCGCGGTTTGGGCCGAAGGCGAAAGCTTTCCGATGCTGATTGCGGATGCGCGCGGGGAGGCCGCGGGCGTTCTGGCGCGGGGCCTGAGCGATGTGGATGTGGCGCGGCTCAACTTCTATGAAGGGGCCTTTGCCTATGATCTGCGCGATTTGACGGTCGAGATGGCGGATGGGCCGGCCCCGGCGCAGGTCTATTTCCCGTCCGACGCCCCGTGGCAACCGGGGGCCGATTGGGATCTGGCCGATTGGACCCAGACCTGGGGGGCGTTGACGTTGGTGGCGGCGGCCGAGGTCATGCGCGCCTTTGGCCATGAAAGTGCCACAGAGGTCGGGCGGCGCTTCGACATTATCCGCTCGCGCGCGCAATCATTTGTGCGGGCACGGGCGCGGGCGCGGCCAGCTACGGTTTCCAGCCCCTTGACCCATGCCGATATCCGGGTTGACCGGCTGGACCGGCCCTATGAGAAATTCTTTGGCGTCGAGGAATACCAGTCAGCGTTTCGCCGTTTTGACGGCACCTGGGCGGGCGCGGGCCAGCGCGCGATCTTCCGCGCCGCCGATGCCGTAACCGTTCTGCCCTACGATCCGGCGCGCGACCAAGTGATGCTGATCGAACAGGTGCGCATGGGCCCCTATGCGCATGGCGACCCGCAGCCCTGGCTGCTGGAACCGGTCGCGGGCATTGTCGATGCGGGCGAAACCTATGAACAGACCGCCCATCGCGAGGCGCACGAAGAGGCGCATCTTGAGCTAACCGCGCTGCACCATATCGCGGGCTATTACCCGTCGCCCGGCGGCGTGGCGCAGTTTCTGGTCTCGTATCTGGGCATCGCCGATCTGGATGAGGATGGGCGGCGCACCGGCGGGCTGGATCATGAGGGCGAGGATATTCGCAACGTTCTGGTGCCCTTCGATGCGCTCATGGCAATGCTCGACAGCGGTGAGCTGGCCAACGCGCCGCTCATTCTGTCGGTGCAATGGCTGGCCCGGCACCGCGATGCCCTGCGGTCGCAATCGGCTTGAGTTTGCGCGCGCGCAGGCCTATTTCGGGCAAGGAAATGATTACCCAAGAGGATCCCCGGTCATGGATATCAAGACAGACCTCGCCGCCACGGTGGGCAACACACCTCTGATCCGGCTCAACCGGTTGAGCGATGAAACCGGTTGCGAGATCCTGGGCAAAGCCGAATTCATGAACCCGGGTCAGTCGGTCAAAGACCGCGCCGCGCTTTATATCATCCGCGATGCGGTGGCGCGCGGCACGCTGAAACCCGGCGGCACGATCGTCGAGGGCACGGCTGGCAATACCGGAATCGGCCTGTCGCTGGTCGGGGCTTCGATGGGGTTCAAGACGGTGATCGTGATCCCCGAAACCCAGAGCCAGGAGAAAAAGGACATGATCCGGCTGGCGGGTGCGGAACTGGTGCAGGTGCCGGCCTGTCCTTACAAGAACCCAAATAACTACGTGCATTATTCACAACGTCTGGCGGCGGAGCTGGATAAATCCGAGCCCAATGGCGCGGTCTGGGCCAATCAGTTTGACAACGTGGCCAACCGGCAGGCGCATGTCGAGGGCACAGGGCCCGAGATCTGGGCGCAAACCGATGGCAAGGTCGATGGCTTTACCTGTTCGGTGGGCTCGGGCGGCACACTTGCCGGTGTCGGTGTGGCGTTGCAGCCCAAGGGCGTGAAAATGGCGCTGGCCGATCCCGAAGGCTCGGGGCTCTACAAGCTCTATACCGGGCTTGCGGCGGGCGGCGATTCGATCACCGAAGGCATCGGGCAGGGGCGCATCACCGCCAATCTCGAAGGCTTCACCCCCGATATGTTCTACAAGATCCCCGATGCCGAGGCGCTGCCGCTGGTCTTTGACCTGTTGGAAGAAGAGGGGCTCTGCCTGGGCGGATCGTCGGCCATCAACATGGCGGGGGCCGTGCATATGGCGCGTGAGATGGGGCCGGGCCATACCATCGTGACGGTGCTCTGCGATTACGGCACGCGCTATCAGTCCAAGCTTTTCAACGCCGAATTCCTGCGCGAAAAGGGCCTGCCGGTGCCGGATTGGCTGATCGCGGCCCCGCGCGATCTGCCCTCGGTATTCGAGTAACCCGTTGCGCATTCGGCTGATATTCGCGGCATTTGCCGTTTTGCTGACGGGTGCTGTCGCGGCCCTGGCGCAGGATGCGGCGGTGCTCGATTACGAGGCATGGACCGAGACCGCCGATCGCGCGGAACTGGTGATCGACGCCGAACGCGCCTCGGATCCGGCCTTTGAGACCTTGCGCCAACAACTGGTGGATTGGCGCGGCCAGTTTCAGGAGGCGACCGGGCTGAATGCCTCGCGGATCGAGACCCTGCGGGCCCAGATCGCGGCGCTTGGTCCGGCCCCTGAGGATGGCACCAGCGAACCCGCCGATATAGCGCTTCAGCGCCAGGACCTGACCGAACGCCTGTCCGAGGCCGAGGCCCCGGGGCGCCGCGCTGAGGCCGAATTGCAGCGCGCGCGCGGGTTGATCGGTGAGATCGACACGCTTTTGTCGCAACGCCAGGCCGGTGCGCTTTTGACGCTGGAGCCCGCGCCACTGAACCCGGCCAATTGGCCCGGTGCCGCCGAGGCGGTCTATAGCTGGGCGCATGCGGTGGTCATTGAAAACACCCGTCTGTGGGCGTCTCCGATCTATCGCGCGGAATTTGGGGAAAACCTGCCGATTGTCCTGATCTACCTGGTTGTCGGGCTGGTTCTGCTCATGCGCGGCTGGCATTGGGTCGGGCGGCTGATGGAAGGGCCGATTGCGTCCGAGGCGACATCGCCGGTGGCGCGGCTTTCGGTGTTTTTTCTGTCTTTGATACAGCATCTGGCCCCGATCCTGGGTGTCTTTGCATTGGTCGAGGCGCTGGTCGCCAGCAGCTTTGTCGGGCCACGCGGGGCGGTGGTCGTGGATGCCATTCCACGTGTGGCGATTTTCTATTTTGCCGCGATGTGGGTGGGCCGTCAGGTGTTTCCGGCGCGTGATACCGCACCCCATCCGTTGAACCTTGCGCCGCTTTTGCTGCGGCGCGGACGAGTGACGGCAGGCGGGCTCGGTCTGTTGTTGGGGCTAACGCATTTTGTCGATCAGATCGCCGATACCGAGGCATTTGATACCTCCGAGCGGCTGGTTGTGCTGTTTCCCATCGTCGTTCTGACGGGGCTTTTGCTGGCCCGGATCGGTCGGTTCCTGCTGATCCATATCCGCAACCAGATGGCCGGCGACGCGATGGCACCGATGCGCGCCCGCGTGTTCGGATTTCTGGGTCGTGCGGTCATTGCCCTCGGGCTGGCCGGGCCTTTGCTGGTCGGGGTGGGCTATTACACCGCAGGGTCCAGTTTCCTCTTTCCGGCGGCACTTTCGCTGGCGCTGTTGGCGGTTCTGGGCGTGTTGCAGCGCCTGGTGGCCAATTTCTACGGCGTCCTGACGGGGTATGACGAAAACCAGGACGAAGCGCTGACGCCGATGCTGATCGGCTTTGTGCTGTCGCTGCTGTCGATCCCGGTCTTTGCGTTGATCTGGGGCATGCGCCAGGCGCAGCTCTTGGATTTCTGGCGTCAGCTGGTCGATGGATTTGACATTGGCGGCATCACCATCAGCCCGCGCAATTTCCTGGCCTTCGCGCTGGTCTTTGTGGCCGGTTACACCATTACGCGGCTGGTGCAGAGCACGTTGCGAAATTCGGTAATGCCCAAGACGCGGCTGGATGCGGGCGGGCGCAACGCTGTGGTGACGGGCACCGGGTATCTGGGCATATTCCTGGCCGCGCTGATTGCCATCACCATGGCGGGCATCGACCTCAGCTCGATTGCCATCGTGGCCGGTGCGCTGTCGGTCGGGATCGGTTTCGGCCTGCAGGCGGTGGTGTCGAATTTCGTCTCGGGCATCATCTTGCTGATCGAACGCCCGATCAAGGAGGGCGACTGGATCCAGGTTGGCACCACGGCAGGCTATGTGCGCGAAATCTCGGTGCGCTCGACCCGGATCGAGACCTTTGACCGGTCCGATGTGATTGTTCCGAACGCCGATCTGATTTCGGGCGTGGTCACCAACATGACCCATCACAACGCCACCGGCCGCGTCATCGTG
>CAXBGQ010000070.1:0-11823 GCA_963975135.1 uncultured Nioella sp.
GGCATGTTCGGTGGCCTCGACCGGCATCGTCATGACGCCCGACGGAAAGGCCGTGGCGTTCAGCCCGTCATGCCCCGGCCGCGCCCCCGAGCCGCCCGAATTGAAGGTCAGCACCTCGGAGCGCACCGCGCCCGGCGCGGCGGGCGCATCGCTGCGCGGGCGCAGCGACATCTGGAAGTTGCACAGGCACCCGGCCCCTTCGGCGGGCACCACGCCGGGCAGGATCTTGTCCAGCGCATCGAACACCACATCCGGCACGAAATGCCCGATGATATGGCGCAGCGCGACCGGTGCGGGGTGGACCGCGTTCACGATGGTATCTTCGGGGGCTGTGATCTGGAACGGGGCCAATGAGGCCGCATTATTCGGGATCTCAGGCGCGATGGCGCATTTCAGCGCGTAGCAGGCATAGGCCTTGGTATAGACCAGCGGGCAATTGATGCCCTTCTTGTCCACCCCCGACGTGCCCGCGAAATCGCTCAGGATGCGGTCGGCCTCGATGGTCAGGCGCACCTTCAGCGTGATCGGGGTATCGAACCCGTCGATGGTCATCTCGCCCTCGGCCTCCTGACACGGCAGGCCCGCGATCCGTTCCAGCGTGGCGCGGCGCGAGTTTTCCAGGATAAAGCCACCGATGCCCGCCAGATCGTCGAGGTCAAATTCCGCCATCATATCCACCAGCCGCCGGTGCCCGATCTCGTTGCAGGTGGCCAGAGCATACATATCGCCCACCAGCTGGTCGGGCTCACGCACATTGCCGCGCACGATGCGCAAGAGCGTTTCATCCACCGTGCCGCGTTCGGCGAATTTCATGATCGGCAGATACAGCCCCTCCTCATAGACGCTGGCCGCATCGGCCCCGAAACCGCGCCCGCCGATATCGACGACATGCGCGGTGCAGGCGAAAAACCCGACCAGCGCGCCGTTGTGAAACGAGGGGCTGACCATGGTGATGTCATGCAGGTGGCCGGTGCCCTCCCAGGGGTCGTTGGTGATATAGACGTCGCCCTCGAATATATTCTGCCGCCCGATCCGCCGGATGAAATGCGCCACCGCATCGGCCATCGCGTTGACATGGCCCGGCGTGCCGGTGACCGCCTGCGCCAACATCTGCCCGGCGACGTCATAAACCCCTGCCGACAGATCGCCCGCCTCGCGCACCGAGGTCGAAAACGCCGTGCGCACCAGCGCCTGCGCCTGTTCCTCGACCACCGAAATCAGCCGGTTCCACATGACCTGATAGGCGACGGTTGAATGGGTCTGTGCCATGGGTTCAGCCTTTCGGAGAAATGTCGATGCAGCCATCGGGCTGACAGATGGCGGTGCGGCTGGCGGGCAGGATGATGGTGGTCTCATCCTCGGTGATCGCGGCGGGGCCCTGCACGGTTGCCCCCGGCCCCATGGCCGCCCGCGCCACCACATCGGCCCGGGCGAAACGGGCCAGCGCGGGATCGAAAATCTCGCGCGTGGCGGTTGTGGCGGCAGGGGCCGTGGCAGCGGCCGACGCGATGCGGGCCACGTCTTGCGGCGGCGTGGTCGCATTCACCGACCAGACGGTGATCTCGATATCCATCCCGGCCACGGTGCGGCCAAAGAGCTTGGCGTAGTCTTCCTCGAACGCCTGTGTGAAGGCGGCCGCATCGGGGGCCATTGCCTGCGCTTCGCTGAGCACGATGGGAATTTCCCAGCCCTGCCCGGTATAGCGCATATAGACCTTGTATTCGCATTGGATCGGCGCGGTCGCATCGCAGCTGCGCACAAACCCCGTCGCCTCGGCCTTGAGCGCCCCCAGCAGATCGATGATCTGATCGGCGTCGAAATCCGACAGCTTCATATAGACCGAGCGGTTGGCCTCGAAACTGAAAGGCGCGCGTAGAAACCCGATGGCCGATCCTACCCCCGCACCCGGCGGTACCAGCGCCCGCGCCACGCCCAGCTTTTCGCACAGCCGCCCAGCATGCAGCGGGGCCGCGCCGCCAAAGGCGATCATGGTGTATTCGCTCAGATCCTCGCCGTTTTCCACCGCATGCACGCGGGCCGCATTGGCCATGTTTTCATCGACTACCTCGGCCAGACCAAAGGCCGATGTGGCGGCGTCCATCTGCAGCACATCGCCCAGAGCCGATGTCAGGGCGGCGGCGGAACGGTCTGCATGCAGCCGGATGGAGCCACCTGCAAAATTGTCGGGGTCGAGCTTGCCCAACACCAGATCGGCATCGGTGACGGCGGGCTTGTCACCGCCGCGCCCATAGCAGGCGGGACCGGGCTCCGAGCCTGCGCTTTCGGGGCCCACCCGGATCTGGTGCATCGCATCGACATGCGCCAGCGACCCGCCACCGGCCCCGATCTCCACCATGTCGATCACCGGGATCGAGATCGGCATGCCCGAGCCTTTCTTGAACCGGTAGGTGCGCGCCACTTCGAACACGCGGGCGGTTTTGGGGGTCTGGTTCTTGATCAGGCAGATCTTGGCGGTGGTCCCGCCCATGTCGAAACTCAGCACCTTTTCCAGCCCGTAGCGCGCCGCGATATTGGCGGCAAAGACCGCCCCGCCCGCCGGGCCGCTTTCGACCAGGCGCACCGGAAATTCCGCCGCGTTTTCAAGCGAAATGATGCCACCGCCCGAATGCATCAGAAAGATGCTGCTGGTGACACCTTCGCCGCGCAGCCGCCCCTCAAGCCGCGACAGGTAGGATTTCATCAGCGGCTTGATAAAGGCATTGGCCACGACCGTGTTGAACCGCTCATATTCGCGCATCTGCGGGCTGACCTCGCAGGAGAGCGACACCATGACGCCGGGCAACCGTTCGGTCAAAACATCGCGGATCAGACGCTCATGGGCATCGTTCAGGTAAGAATGAATGAGGCCTACGGCGACGCTGTCATATCCGGCCTCGGCGATTTCATCGGCCAGTTCTTCAACCTCGGCCCGATCCAGCGCCATCAGCACGGCCCCGGTGGCATCGACCCGTTCGCAGACCGTATAGCGGCGCTGGCGCGGCAGCAGCGGTTCGGGCAATTCGAGGTTCAAATCATATTGCTCGAACCGGGATTCCGTCCGCATTTCTATGACATCGCGGAAACCCTGCGTCGTGATCAACGCCGTTTTCGCGCCCCGCCGTTCGATCAGCGCATTGGTGGCCAGCGTGGTGCCATGAATGATCTGGCCAATGTCCGAGGACGCGATTCCGGCCTTGGCTCAGAACCTTGGTGGAATAGCTCTGCGCGCCAACCTCCAGCACCACATCGGTGAAAGTGCCGCCGATATCGACGCCAAGCCGGATGGATGGTGATGCCATGACTGCCCCCTGATGCTGACCGGGGCAGAATGGGGCGCGCCCGATATAAACACAAATTATTAGTTTTTATCAGAATGAAAGATTTCAGTGATCCTCCGTGCGGGAAACCTCGACCGCCAGTTCCGCCGCCTGATGCACGAACCCGGCGGCGCGGTCGGCGTGGAACCGGGCCGCGAACTGCAAGGGTTGCGGGTGCCAATCCAACGGCAGTGCCACCAGCGCGCCATCGGTCAGTTGCGCCGCCACCATCGCGCGCGGCACCACCGCCAATCCCATGCCATCGACGGCCATATGGATCGAGGAGGTCAGGCTGCTGGAGGGCACGAAGCGCGCCGCCGCGCCCGCGCGGCGATCGAAATGGGCGGCCAACTCCTGATAAGCCTGGGTGTGGCGGGCGTGGGTCAGGATCGGGACGCTGATCGCAGCAACACCCTGCGACACATTGATTTTCTTTGATATTTCCGGGGTCGCCACCCAGACATAATCATAAAAGCCAAGCGCAATTTCGCCCGAGGCAGAGGTCGCAAAAGGCGCGTTCTGCAGCGCCAGATCCAGCGCATTGCCCGCCAGTTCCGCATCCAGATTGCGCGACAGATCGACATTCAGCTCAACCGAAATGCGCGGATAAACCTGTTTCAGACGCCGCAAAAAGGCGCGCAACCAGGTGCAGGCAATCAGCTCGGTCACGCCCAGACGCAGGCGATCCTCGATCAGGTCGGGGCGCGCGGCGATCTCGACCAGCGCTTCGGCAGCGCGCAATGTGGCGCGGGCCTGGGCCAGGATCTCGACGCCCTTGGGGGTCATCTGCACCGAGCCTGCATCGCGCCGCATCAGGGGCGTGCCAAGCGTGGCCTCCAACCCCGCGATCCGGGTGGAAATATTGGGCTGCGTGGTGTTGAGATGCGCGGCGGCCTTACGGAAACTGCCGAGATCGGCGACCCAGATGAGCGCTTCGAGCTGTTTGAGTGTGAGGCTGCGGCTGATCATGGCCGCATTTGTGCACCCCCTTCGGGGGCGCGGGCAAGGCCAAAGCGGCGGCATGCGCCCCGCGGAAAAATGACGCAAGTGTCACAAATAAATGACGCTAGTGTCACTTTTTTGGTTCGCAGAGACCCAAACCATCACTCGGGCAGCCGCCTGCCCCGCGGGCCGGTATAGTTCCACAGGAACCGGGGCGGGGTCGGCCCCTTGTTGCGCCCGCCCTGGGCGCGCTGTTCATGTGCGTGGGCCAGAATGCCAACCGACCGCGACAGGCAGAAAAGCCCGCGTTGTAGGCCGGGATCGAATCCAAGTTCGGTAAAGATCACCGCTGTGGCCCCGTCGATATTCATCGGGACCGGGCGCGGTTTTCCGGCCCCGAGCTGTTCCTCGATCTGCATCGCAATGGCACGGAACCGGCCACTGACGGTGCCCGCCGCGACAGCCTCGGCCACCAGCGCCATCAGACGCGGGGCACGCGGGTCTACGGGGTGAAACCGGTGGCCGAAGCCGGGAATATAGCGCCCTTGCGTGGCCCGAAATCGCGCCAGCCCCGCCGCCACGGCATCGGCCAGCGGAGTGTCCTTATCGGCGTCGATATCGTGGTAGAGCGCGGCCGCCGCCTCGCCCGCGCCGCCATGCACATCGCCAAGCGCGTTCACGGCCGAGCCCATGGCATTGTTGATGCCCACGCCGCAGGTCATCGCCATGCGCGCAATCGCGATCGAGGGGGCCTGTGGCCCGTGATCGACGGCCGCCACCAACGCGGCTTCAAAGAGCGCGGTCTGGCCCCGATCCGGCAGGTCGCCGCGCAGCATCAGCCAGATCATCTGCGCAAATCCGAGCCGCCCGATAAGATCCTGTATTTCATAGCCCCGGATCGCGATGCGGCCCGGCTCCATATCGATAATCTCGGTGCTCCACCATTGATTGACCTCCTGCCAATCGGTGCTGTCCTTGTCGCTCATATCACCTTGTCCCGTTTCAGCGCCGCGATGGCCGCCGCATCATATCCCAGATCGCGCAAAATGGCGGCGCTATCCTGCCCCAGCCGGGGCGGCGGGCGGTCCAGATCGGGGGCCGCGCCATCCAGATGATAGCCCGCGCGTGCATTGCGCACCGGTTTTTCCACCTCTGTTTCAGGAAAGTCCCGCAGAAAATCGCGGGCCTGCACCTGTTCCAGCGCCAGCGCCTCGGGCACGCTCAGGATCGGCCCTGCCGGAATGCCTGCGCCGTTGAGGCGCGCGACCCAGGTTTCGGCATCGGCATCGGCAAAGCCTGCCTCGATCTCGGCGCTCAACGGCGCGCGATGTTCGAGCCGCGCGGCACGGGTGGCAAAGCGTGCGTCGGTTTTCAGATCAGGGCGGTTCAGCAAGTCGCACAGCGCCTCGAACTGTTCCTGCTTGTTGGCGGCCAGATTGATCGGCCCGGTGGCGGTGGCGAAACTGCCCGAGGGGGCGGCGGTGAAATTGGCATTGCCCATCGGCTGCGGCACCTGCCCGGCAATCAGGTAGTTCGACACCACCCAGCCCATCGTGGCCAGCGTCGCCTCCAGCATTGAGACGTCGATGAAGGTGCCCGTTTCTCCACGCCCGGCCAGGGCCGCATTGATCGCCATCGCCGCCGTCAGCCCGCCAATGGTATCGGCAAGTGGATAGCCAACCCGTTGCGGAACGGTTTGCGCGTCGCCGGTGATGCTCATCACCCCTGAAAGCCCTTGAATGATCTGGTCATAGGCGGGCAGATCGCGCATCGGCCCGGTCTGGCCAAACCCCGAAATCGCGCAATAAACAAGCCGGGGATTGTCGGTCTTGAGCACCGCGTAGCCAAGGCCCAGACGGTCCATCACACCGGGACGGAAATTTTCCACCAGCACGTCCGAGCCCTTCACCAGCGCCCGCAGGATCGCCTTGCCGCGCGCCTCCTTGAGGTTCAGCGTCAGCGAGCGCTTGCCCGCATTCTGCGCCAGAAACGAGGTGCCCATGAGCTCCGCGTTCAGATCGCCATCAGCCCCCAATTGACGCGCCAGATCGCCGCGCCCCGGCACCTCGACCTTGATCACATCGGCCCCGAGCCAGGCCAGCTGCGCACAGCAAAACGGCCCCGACAGCACATTGGTCAGATCGAGCACCTTGATACCGGAAAGGGGGGAACGCATGGGCGGGCCTTTGGGTTTTCCGCCACCCTAGGGGGCAAACCTGTCGCAAACCTGTCGCAAATGGTGCCTTGCCGGCGCGACGCGATGGATAAGCTGGCACGAAGGGAAAAACGCGGAAGGACAAGAGGGCGCGATGGGCTATCTGCTTGGGGTCGATACCGGCGGCACCTATACCGATGCGGTGATCATCGACGGCGCGGCCAAAACCGTGTTGGGATCGGCCAAGTCGTTGACAACACGCGCCGATCTGGCGGTGGGCATTGGCGGCGCGGTGGACGCGGCGCTGGCCGCGGCGGGGGTTGCCCCGCGCGAGGTGGCGTTGGTGTCGCTCTCGACCACGCTGGCCACCAATGCGCTGGTTGAAGGCCAGGGCGGGCGCGTGGCGCTGATTGCCATCGGCTTTGCCGCCAGGGATCTGGCGCGCGGCGGCCTGCCCGAGGCTTTGGGCACCGACCCGCTGATCATCGTGACCGGCGGCCATGGCCATGCCGGAGCCGAGGCCGCGCCGTTCGATGAGGCCGCGTTGCAGGGCGAACTGGCGCGGGTCGGAACCGGCGTCGCGGGCTTTGCCGTGGTGTCCCGCTTTGCCACGCGAAACCCTGCCCACGAGATCCGCGCGCGCGACATCATCCGCGCCGCGACCGGCCTGCCGGTGACGTGCAGCCACGAGCTGTCGGCGCGTCTGAATGGCCCGAAACGGGCTTTGACGGCGGTTCTGAACGCGCGCCTGATTGGCCGGATCGCAAACCTGGTCGCGGCCTGCGAAGGGCATCTGGCATTGGCGGGCATCGACGTGCCGCTGATGGTGGTGCGCGGCGACGGGGCGCTTGTTTCGGCCGAGATGGCGCGCGAACACCCGATCGAGACCATCCTGTCCGGCCCCGCCGCCTCGATCGTGGGGGCGCATTGGCTGACGGGCGAACGCGACGCGCTGGTTTCCGATATTGGTGGCACGACCACCGATGTGGCGCTGTTGCGCGATGGGCTGCCGATGATCGACGCCGAGGGGGCCCGCGTCGGCGGCCACCGCACCATGGTCGAGGCGGTGGCGATGCGCACCACCGGGCTGGGCGGCGATAGCGAGTTGCATCTTGAGGATGGCGGACCCAAGGGCGGCCTGCGCCTCGGCCCCCGCCGATTGATGCCTTTGTCGCTACTGGCGGCGGATCACTCCGACATGGTCCATGACGCGCTCGATAGGGCGCTGGCCGCCGATCTGCCCCCCGATCATGGCGGGCGCTTCGTGGTGCCGATGGGCGGCGATCCGGGCGGGCTGGCCCCGCGCGAGGCGGCTCTTCTGGCGCGGATCACCGGGCCGATGCCGGTGGCGAAGCTCCTGAAATCGCGGATGGAGGCCCCGGCGCTCGACCGGCTGGTGGCGCGCGGTCTGGTGATGCTGGCGGGCGTGACACCAACGGATGCGGCCCATGTTCTGGGCACGCTCGTGGCCTGGGATGCAGGTGCCGCCGAAAAAGGAATCGAGATCCTGCGCCGCAAACGGGCCGGGAACGGTGCGCTCAGGGCCGGGGATGCAAAAACCTTCGCCACCGCCATCATTGACCAGTTGACGGAGCAGACGACGCTCTGCCTGCTGGAGGCCGCCTTTTCCGAGGACCCAGATTTCTCTGGCGAAAACGCCGCCGACCTGGCCCGTCACAGCGTTACCCAAACGGGCCTCGGCGGACATCGCGGCATCATCGACACCCGCACCCGCATCGGCGTGCCGGTGATCGGCCTTGGCGCGTCGGCCCCGAACTACTATCGCGCCGTGGGCGTCCGTCTGGGCTGCGCCATGGTGCTGCCGGAACACGCCGGTGTCGCCAATGCCATCGGGGCCGTGGTGGGTCAGATCACCGAGCGCGCCAGCGGCACCGTCACCAGCCAGGGCGCAGGCCGCTTCACCGCGCATCTGGAGATTGGCCCGGCCCATTTTGCTGACCGCGACAGCGCGCTCGCCGCACTTGAAACAGCCCTGACGCGCGATGCCCAAACCCGTGCCAGCCGCGCCGGGGCGGGGCATCTCTCGACCAGCAAGACCTGCGACATCCGCGAGGCCGAGGTCGAAGGCAGCCCGGTCTTCATCGAGGCCACCATGACCATAACCGCCGCAGGCCGCCCGGCCATCGCGCAGGGCACATAGCCGATCCGCCCCAACTTCTTCTTTGCCCAAAATACTCAATGGCGCGACAATGGTCGCCGCCGCGCCCTTCGCCATGGCACGGTGCCCGGAAAAGAATCGAGCAAACCCGCAGGGTTTTCAATTTGGTCAGGGTTTCTTGCGGCGGGGTCCGGACATGCGCGCGCCGGGATTGGCGGCATTGGCGCGGGCCTTGTTCTTCTTCGAATCAGACTTGCCCTTGGGCGGTGGCGGGCCTTTCGGCTTGCCTCCCGGTCCCGCCGCGCGCGGCTTGTGCCGCGTCACCACGCCTTCAGGGCGGGCATCGGCACGGGCCTTGTCCTTGTTGCGCGGCTTGCGGGGCTTGTCGCCACCGGCCGCCGGTTTCGGCTTTTTCGCACGCGGCGCGGAGGTGTCGTTCCAATCCACCGGCTTGGTGGTTCCGTCCGGGTCCGATTTGGGCCGCGGCTGTGCCGGGCGCTCGGATCGCACAGGGCGTTCGGGGCGTTCGGAACGCTCAGGGCGTTCGGGGCGCGGCCCGCGATCGGGCGCTTTGGCCTGACGGCTCAGCCCCGCACCCTCCACTTTCATCGCGGCCCCGATGGCGGCCTCGAACCCGGCCACGGCGGCCTCCCGGATCTCGATGAACGACGCGTCGTGATGCACCCGGATCGCGCCGATATCGTCCTTGGAAAGGCCGCCCGCCTTGCACAGCATCGGAAGCAGGCGGCGCGGTTCGGCCCCCACTGCCTGGCCGCCCTCCAGCGCATACCAGACAGACGGGCCAAAGGCCGCGCGCGGGGCCGGTTTGGCATCGGCCGGTCCCAGCTCCTCCGGAGCCGAATGGCGATCATGGTAAAGCCGCAGATAGGCGGTGGCGATCTGTTCCGGGCTGAAGGTTTCCGTCAGCTTGGCCACCGGCGCGGCCTCGCTTTCGGTCGGAGCCTCGGACCAGACCGGATCGGCCAGCATCCGCACCTCGTCACGCGCCATCACCGCCTCGGCCCCCGGCGCGACATCCCATTCGGCGCGCAGCTTGGCGAATTTCAGGATCCGTTCGGCTTTCTTGCGGGCGGCGGGCGGCACGATCATCGCGCTGACGCCCTTGCGCCCGGCCCGGCCTGTGCGGCCCGAGCGGTGCAGCAGGGTTTCATGATTGGTGGGCAATTCGGCATGCACCACCAGATCGAGATTGGGCAGATCAATGCCGCGCGCCGCCACATCGGTGGCCACGCAGACCCGCGCCCGGCCATCGCGCATGGCCTGCAGCGCATGGGTGCGCTCGGACTGGCTCAACTCACCCGACAACGCCACAACCGGGAAACCCCGGTTCGACAGCCGCGTGGTCAGCCGGTTTACCATCGCCCGCGTATTGGCGAAAACGATGGCATTCGGGGCCTCATAATAGCGCAGCACATTGATGATGGCGTTTTCGGCGTCGCGGGCCGACACGCTGAGGGCGCGGTATTCGATATCGGCGTGTTGCTGTTTTTCCGATGCCGTCGAAATGCGCGTGGCGTCGCGCTGATAGCTTTGCGCCAGTTTGGCGATGGCATTGGGCACGGTGGCCGAAAACAGCAGCGTCTGACGCTCGGCGGGTGCCGCGCCAAGGATGAACTCCAGATCCTCGCGAAAGCCGAGATCCAGCATCTCGTCGGCCTCATCCAGCACCACCGCGCGCAGCGCCGAAAGGTCAATCGCGCCGCGCGTGATGTGGTCGCGCAAACGTCCCGGTGTGGCCACCACGATATGCGCGCCACGCGCCAGCGCCCGGCGTTCGTCGCGCATATCCATGCCGCCAACGCAGGAGGCAAGCTGCGCCCCGGCCTGTGCGTATAGCCAGGCCAGCTCGCGTTTGACCTGCAACGCCAATTCGCGCGTCGGCGCGATGACCAGGGCCAGAGGGGGGCCGGCGGCTTCGAATGTCTCAGCCTCGCCCAGCAGGGTCGGCGCGATGGCCAGGCCAAAGCCCAGCGTCTTGCCCGATCCGGTCTGGGCCGAGACCAGCATATCGGCCCCGATCAGGCCCGGCGCGGTCACCGCCTCCTGAACCGGGGTCAGGGTGTCGTAGCCGCGGGCGGCGATGGCGTCTGAGAGGGCTTGTTTCACGGGGTGGGTGCGCCGATTTCTGGTCAGGGAACGAGGTAAGCGGCGCACCTAACCCGTCCGGGCGCGCTTGTATAGCCGATTTCGTGTTTTCGTGCCCTCCGCCCAGGACCGTTCATGCCGCGCGCACCCGATGGCCTTCCGCATCGAAGAGATAGGCCGCGTCATCCGAGAAATCGAAGGCGATGGCGCTGTCGGGGGCAATATCATGCTGCCCGAAAAGGCGCACGGTGATGTCCTGATCGGGGCCGGCGGCGGCCAGCACATTGGTGTCACCGCCGAGGTTTTCGACATGGGTCACCGTGGCGCTGATCCGGCCCGCATCGGCCAGGCGCAGATGTTCGGGGCGGATGCCGAGCGTCAGCCCCTCGGGGCCGCCGACCGCCTCGGCAGGCAGGAAATTCATCGACGGGGCCCCCAGGAAACCGGCCACGAATTGATTGGCGGGGTTGTTATAGAGCTCCATCGGGCTGCCCACCTGTTCGACCCGGCCATCGCGCAGAACCACGATCTTGTCGGCCAGGGTCATGGCCTCGGTCTGGTCATGGGTGACATAGATCATCGAGGCGGCAAGCGTGCGGTGCAGGCGGGCGATTTCGACCCGCGTGTTCATCCTGAGCGCCGCGTCGAGATTGGAGAGGGGTTCGTCAAACAGGAACAATTTCGGCTGGCGCACCACGGCGCGGCCGATGGCGACGCGCTGACGCTGGCCGCCCGACAATTCGGAGGGGCGGCGGTCAAGCAGATCTTCCATCGAGAGCATCCGGGCGGCCTCGGCCACGCGGGCCTCGATCACATCCTTGGGCTGACGCTCCTGTTTCAGGCCGAGCGACATGTTACCGCGCACGGTAAGATGCGGATAGAGCGCGTAGCTTTGGAACACCATGGCGATGCCGCGTTTGGCGGGGGGGACGGTGTTGACCGGCTGGCCACCGATCTCGACCGTGCCGCTGGACGCATCTTCCAGCCCCGCGATGACGCGCAGAAGGGTGGATTTACCGCAACCCGAGGGGCCGACAAAGACGACGAATTCGCCGTCCTCGACCTCAAGGCTGATATCTTTCAGCACATGCACATTGCCAAAGCTCTTGTTGACGTTTTTCAGGGAAAGCGCGGTCATGTCAGAGGATCCTTGAGATCAATGGGCCGGCCTGTGCGGATGCTTT
>CAXBGQ010000071.1:0-11821 GCA_963975135.1 uncultured Nioella sp.
GGCGCAGGTATTTTTGCCAAGATGAAGGGAATGAGTTTGGGATTTGATCCTGGCGATGTCTGGCAGGCGGAATGGGCGCGGTTCGATAGCGTGATCGACGTGCGTGCGCCCGCCGAATTTGCTGAGGATCATGTGCCGGGCGCGGTGTCGATGCCGGTTCTGTCGGATGCGGAACGCGCACGCGTCGGGACGATTTATAAGCAGGAAAGCCCGTTTGCGGCGCGCAAGATCGGGGCCGCCTTGGTGGCGCGCAATTCGGCGGCGCATATCGAGGCGCGGCTGATGGGGTTCGGCGGTGACTGGCAGCCGTTGGTCTATTGCTGGCGTGGCGGACAGCGCTCCGGTGCCTTTGCCACCATCCTGCGCCAGATCGGATGGCGGGTGGCGCTGATCGAGGGCGGCTATCGTAGCTATCGACGGGGGGTTGTCGCGGCGCTTTACGATCGGGCATTGCCCTATCGGCTGATCCGGCTGGATGGCAATACCGGGACCGCGAAGACGGCGCTGTTGCCCTTGCTGGCGGCGCGCGGCGTGCAGGTAGTCGATCTGGAGGGGCTGGCGCGACATCGGGGGTCGATCCTGGGGGCGGTTGCAGAGGATCAGCCCGCGCAGAAGGGATTCGAATCGGCGCTGATTGCTGCGTTTCATGGGTTCGATCGGGCGCGGCCGGTGCTTGTCGAAGCGGAATCGAGCCGGATCGGGGCGCTGCGCCTGCCGCCTGCACTATGGGCGGCGATGACGGCGGCCCCGCGCATCGTGGTGGAGGCTCCGCTGGCGGCGCGGGCACGTTATTTGCGGGCGGCCTATGCGGATCTGCAGGATGCGGCAGGCGGGCTTGGTGAATTGCTGGAGGGCTTGCGCCCGCTTTGCGGCGGCGACCGGGTGGACGCGTGGCAAGGCCTGGCGCGCGACGGGGCGTGGGAAGCGCTGGCCGCCGGGCTGATGCAACACCATTACGACCCGGCCTATGCGCGGGTGCGCGGGCGCGATCCTGCCCCGGCTGCGGCGGTCGTGCGGGCCGAGGCGCTGGAACCGGGCGATTTGCCGGGCGTGGCCGACCGGGTGATGGCGGCTTTAGACGGTCTCGATTGAGGGCCCCCCTGCGGTGATCTCTCCGATCACGGCGGCGGTGGGCCCGAGCGATTTCAAGACAGAGGCGGCCTGTTCGGCGGGGACAACGGCCAGCAACCCGCCCGCGGTTTGCGGATCGAAAAGTAGCGGCGCGACCGGGTGCGCGGTATCAGAGATGGCCCCGGCAAGCGCGGCGCGGTTTTCAGGGGCAAGCGAGGATGCGAAACCTTGCGCACTAAGCGCCGCTGCGCCGTCGATCAGCGGGATGGCATCGAGGGTCAGCCGCGCCGCGACGCCGGATGCGGTGCAGATATTCATCAGATGCCCGGCAAGACCAAAGCCGGTGACATCGGTCATGGCATGGGCGTGCGGCGTCAGGATGCGCGCCGCCGGTCCCGAGCTGTGACACATCAAGTCCCAGGCCCCGGCCACCACATCGCCGGGCGCGGCCAGCTGCATATCCGCGGCCAGAATTATGCCGGTGCCGATGGGTTTGGTCAGGATCAACTGATCGCCGGGGCGCGCGCCTGCCAATGTGATCGGGGGCACCTCGGTCAGGCCGGTGACGGTGAAGCCGAGCGTCAGCTCGCTGCCCTGGCTGCTGTGTCCGCCCACAATCGCGGCCCCTTCGGCGGCAAAGACGGCACTGGCCTCGGCCATGATCTCGGTCAGCCAGCGGGCCTGCAGGGCAGGGGCGGCACGCGGCAGGATCACGTTGACCAGCGCGCTCTGCGGGGTCGCCCCCATCGCCCAACAATCGCCAAGCGCGTGGATGGCGGCGATGCGGGCCATCAGGGCGGGGTCACCGGTGAAACCGCGCAGATGGTCGGTGGTGAGGATCTGATGCGTGCCACCGATGCGCAGGATCGCGGCGTCATCGCCGGGTTGTGACAGCACATCAGGGCGGGTGGCTGCGGGAAGGGTGGAGAGCACCGCAGACAAGCTGCCGGATCCCAGTTTCGCGCCGCAGCCGCCGCAAAGGGGCACCCCGCCCGCGAGTTGTGACACGCCTTCGGCCATATCGCGCGGCAGGGCAGGTGGGCGCATCGGTTGCAGGGCCCGAAATCCGTCCATGAAACTCTGGTCGATGCGGTTTTTCCAACGCCACAGGGCGGGGCCAGCGGCGACCAGACCGGATTTTTCGGCCAGCGCGCGTTTGCCGCCCAGAGAGATCAGCTTCAGGTAATCGCGTTGCGGTTTGAAGGGCCGCATGTCGCCGGGTTTTCCCATCGCGGCGGCGCGCAGGTTGTGCAGCATTATGGGCGCGGCGCGGACCGCGAAAACGCCCGCCTTGGGGCGCGGCGCAAACCCCATATGGGCGCAATCGCCCGAGGCGAACATGGCCGGATCGCTGGTCTGCAATGTCGGCTCGACGGTCAGGTATCCCGCCTCGGTGGTCAGCCCGGTCGCCTCCAGCCAGCCATGCGGGCGCGCGCCTGCGGCCCCGAGCGTGAAGGCCGAGGGCAGCGTGCCACCATCGGCCAGTTCCACCGAGGTGGCGGTGATGCGGGTGGGCGCGGCATGGTCGTGCAGGGCAATGCCACTGGCCGCCAGTTCACGCAGCATCCGGGCGCGGGCGCGTGGTGGCAGGGCTTCAAGGATCCGGCCCCGATCCAGCAGGGCGACCTCGGCTTGGCCGGTTTGCGCGCGCAGCCGGTGCGCGGTGGCCATCGCCAGCTCGGCCCCCGCCACGCCGCCACCGATGACGCAGACCGGCCCGCCGCCATCTGCCACAAACCCGGTCCATCGCTCAGCAAATACATCCAGCGGCTTGGCGGCAATGCCATGCTCGGCAAACCCTTCAATCTCGGGCATTTCGGTGTGAATGCCGACATCTATTGCTGCGATGTCATAGACGATCTTCCGCCCGCCCTCGATCGTCACCACCCGCGCCGCCCTGTCCAGCGCACAGGCCTTGCCCAGAATGACCCGCGCGCCCGCGAAACGAGCCAGCCGGATCAGGTCGATATCCAGTTCGCCGCGCGCGTAATGCCCTGCGACATGACCAGGCAGCATCCCCGAATAAGGCGCAGTGGGGCCGGGGTTGATCAGCGTCAGCCGCGCGCCGGGCAGGGGATTCATGCCCCAGGCCTTCAACACCAGTGCATGGGTATGGCCGCCGCCAATGAGGACGATATCCTTGGTGGCGGGCAGGGCAGGGGTCATGACGCCTCACCAAATACGGACGTAGGATAGCGGACATGCGACAGGTAGAGCCCATGCGGCGGGCACACCGTGCCACAGGCGGCGCGGTCGCGCGCCTCAAGCGCGGATTTCACATCTTCGGGGCTCCAGCTGCCGCTGCCGACCTGCTCCAGCGTGCCCACGATGGAGCGCACCTGATTGTGCAGAAACGACCGCGCCCGCAGGAAAACCCGGATCTCCTGCCCATGCAGGGTGGGGGTCTCCGTCAGGGTGATCTCATCGAGCGTTTTCATCGGGCTGTCGGCCTGGCAATGCGTGGCGCGGAAGGTGGTGAAATCATGGTGCCCCAGCAGATGCGCAGCCCCCGCCCGCATGGCCTGAACGTCCAGCCGCTGTTTGACCTGCCAGGCGCGGCCCGCGTCAAGCGTCAGCGGCGCGCGGCGCGCGATCAGGCGAAAGACATAGTGCCGCTCGACCGCTGAAAACCGCGCGTGCCAGTCATCGGGCATCGCCGCGCAATCCACCACGGCGACGGGCAGCGGTTTCAGGTGGTAATTCACCGCTTCGCTCAAACGGAACGGTTCCCAATCGCGGGCCATGTCGCAATGGGCCACCTGCCCCAGGGCATGCACGCCCGCATCGGTGCGCCCGGCGGCGGCGATTGTGGGCACACCCCGTTCAAGCCGGGCCAGCGCGGCCTCGACCGCGCCCTGCACCGTTGTCCGGTCGGCCTGACGCTGCCAGCCTGCAAAGGGCGTGCCATCATATTCGATTTTCAGAGCATATCGTGGCATATCCCCCGGCTAACCGAATTGGAGCCTGCGCGCAATCAGGCCTGTAAACTGCGGGCCAGAGTGCCTATTCTCGGTCGCAACGGATTTGAAAGGGCACGCGGTTTGGTTATCGGAGCGATCTCGGACACGCTTGGCCGTGGTGTCGAAAATCTGACCGGCGCGGTGTCCGAGGCGTTGTTTGAACCTGTGGTCCGGCTTGGCGTGACCGGCCTCAGCCGGGCGGGCAAGACCGTGTTCATCACCTCGCTTGTCGCCAATCTGCTGGATCGCGGCCGGATGCCAGGTCTGCAGGCAGCAAGTTCGGGGCGCATTCAATCGGTGTTCCTGCAACCGCAGCCCGACGATACCGTTGCGCGGTTCGATTACGAAACCCATCTGGCGGCGCTGACCGGCCCGGCCCCGTATTGGCCCGAAAGCACGCGCGCGGTGTCGGAATTGCGCCTGTCGATCCGGGTGCAGCCCGCGGGCCTTTTGGCGGGGCTGTCCGGTCCGCGCACCGTGCATCTCGATATCGTCGACTACCCCGGCGAATGGCTGCTGGATCTGCCGCTGATGGATCAGAGCTATGAGACATGGAGCGCGGCCACGTTGGAGCGAGCTGCGACCCGCGACGAGGCAGCGGAATTTCTGGCGGATCTGGCCGATGTCGATGGGGCCGCGCGGCTGGATGAACCCGTGGCGCAGTCGCTGGCCCGCAATTTCGCGGGCTATCTGCAATCGGCGCGCGCGGCCGGGTTTTCCGACTGCACGCCGGGCCGGTTCCTGTTGCCCGGCGAATTGGAGGGCAGCCCGGTTTTGACCTTTGCGCCGCTGCCGCCCGGGGATGCGCGGCGGGGCAGCCTGCGCCGCGAAATGGCACGCCGCTTTGAGGCCTATAAATCCCAGGTCGTGCGCCCCTTTTTCCGCGATCATTTCGCCCGCATCGACCGGCAGGTGGTGCTGGTCGATGCATTGGGCGCGATCCATGCGGGCCCCCGCGCGGTTGAGGATCTGCGCGGCGCGATGGCGGGAATTCTGGCGGCGTTCCGGCCCGGCCGAAATTCCTTCCTGACGGCGCTGATGGGGCGACGGGTGGAAAAGATCCTGTTCGTGGCGACCAAGGCCGACCATCTGCACCACACTCAACACCCGCGCCTGACGGCGATCATGGATGCGCTGTTGCGCGACGCGCGTGGCCGCGCCGATTATGCCGGTGCCAAAACCGAGGCGATGGCGATTGCCGCGCTGCGCGCCACGGTCGAGGAAACGCGCACCCATGATGGCACCGATCTGGATCTGGTGCGCGGCACCTTGCTGGACAGCGGAAAAGAGGCCGCGTTTCACCCCGGCACCCTGCCCGAGGATCCCAATCACCTGCTGTCGCCCGCCCGCGCGGGGCAGGCCAAATGGCTCGATGCCGATTACGAGGTCATGCGCTTTGCACCGGCCCCGCTGCATCTGAAACCGGGCGAGGGGCCGCCGCATATCCGGCTGGACCGGGCGGCGGAATTTCTGTTGGGGGACAAGCTGAGATGAATGATCGCAACCGCCCCATTCTGATCGAGCTTGAGGATGCGCCCGCCGCCACGCCCGACACCGCGCCGCCGGTGCCCGATCTCGATCTGCCCGCCCCCACCGGTCAGGCGATGCAGATCGTGGCCGCGTTGGCGGCGCGGCGCAGGTCGCGCATCGGGCGGATGTTCTGGGGCGCGGTCGTGGCCTTGTTCGGCTTTGTCATCTCGCTGGCGGCGTGGAACTACGTCACCGCATTGCTGAGCGCAAACCCGGTGCTTGGCTGGATCGCCACCGGCCTGATCGGGCTGGTGCTGTTCAGCCTGTCGATCATCTCGCTGCGCGAGGCGGCGTCGTTTTTCCGGCTTGGCAGGCTGGATGCGCTGCGCCAGCGCGCCGAAACCGCGCTGGCGGGCGATGATCTGGCCGCCGCCCGGCGCGTCAGCGACGATCTGGTGAGGCTTTATTCGGGCCGGCCTGAGCTGCGATGGGGCCGCGAGAAACTGGCGGAACGGCGTGGCGATGTGTTTGACGCCGACAGCCTGCTGCGCCTGACCGAGGCCGAATTGCTGGCCCCGCTCGATACCGCCGCCCAAGGTCAGGTCGAGGCTGCCGCGCGCCAGGTTGCGACCGTCACCGCGTTGGTGCCCATCGCGCTGGTTGATGTCTTTACCGCGCTGACCGCCAACCTGCGCATGATCCGCCGCATCGCCGAGGTCTATGGCGGTCGCGCGGGCACGCTTGGGGCCTGGCGGCTGACGCGGGCGGTGCTGACGCATCTGGTGGCCACGGGGGCCGTGGCGGTGGGTGATGATTTGATCGGCTCGCTGGCCGGTGGCTCGATCCTGTCCAAGGTGTCGCGCCGCTTTGGCGAGGGTATCGTGAACGGTGCCCTCACTGCACGGGTCGGTGTCGCCGCGATGGAGGTTTGCCGCCCGCTGCCGTTTCACAAATCGACCCGGCCTTCGGTCACACGGATCGGGCGGCGGGCTTTGACGGGCCTTTTTGGTGACAAGGGATCGGGCGGGTGACGGGCGACCGGCCCGTTCTGGGCATCCTCTTGATGCTCGGCTTTTGTGTTCTGGCCCCGTTGGGCGATTCCATTGCGAAACTGCTAGGCGGCACCATTCCGTTGCTGCAATTGCTGCTGGTCCGGTTCGGGTTGCAGGCGGTGCTGCTGCTGCCCTATGCGGCCTTCAAGCGGATCCCGATGCGGATGGATCGTCGCCTGTTTTGGCTGACGCTGCTGCGCACGGGGCTGCATATCATCGGTATCGGGGCGATGTTTTCGGCGCTGCGGTTTCTGCCCCTGGCCGATGCCATCGCCATCGCGTTCGTGATGCCCTTCATCCTGCTTCTGCTCGGCAAATATGTGTTGGGCGAAGAGGTCGGGCGGCGACGGCTGGCGGCTTGCGCGGTCGGGTTCATCGGCACGCTGATGGTGATCCAGCCCAGTTTCGCCGCCGTCGGCTGGCCCGCGCTATTGCCGCTGACAGTGGCGGTTGTGTTTTCGCTTTTCATGCTGGTCACCCGTCATATCGCGCGCGACTGCGATCCGATCGCGTTGCAGGCGGTCAGCGGCATGATGGCGGTGCCAATTCTGGCGCTGTTTCTGCTGGTGCCGGGCGAGATTGAGGCGTTGTCGCTGGTGATGCCGACCGCGACCGAAATGGCGCTGCTCTTTGCCATCGGCGTGCTTGGCACAATGGCGCATCTGTTGATGACATGGTCGCTGCGCTATGCGCCCGCCGCCACGGTCGCGCCAATGCAATACCTTGAAATCCCGGTGGCCACGGTGATCGGCTGGCTGGTGTTTCGCGACCTGCCCAACGGGATGGCGGCGTTTGGTATCGCGCTGACGGTTGCGGCGGGGCTATATGTGATCCTGCGCGAACGCAGTGTCAGCCGCGCCTTGGCGTAAGGGCGGGCATCGGCGGCAGGAGGTCGCCACAGACCAGCCGGGTCAGGATGCGGTTCACCGGCCAGATCCGCGCCAGCGGGGCCAGCGCGTGGTCGCGGATCACCGGCAGAAGGCGGCTGTCGGATTGGTATTGCGGGGTGAAGGCCGCGCTCATTCCCTGATAGGCGCGCACATGCCAGCGCCGCGCACCCGCATAAAGCCGCAGCGCCTCATCGCCTTGCGCCTGCCGCAGCGCCAGATGCAGGGCACGCGCATCCAGCAGCGCCATATTGGCCCCTTGCCCCAATTGCGGGCTGGCGCGATGGGCGGCGTCCCCGATATGGGCGATCCCGTCGCTCCAGGGCGCGCGCAGGCTGCCATGGCTGTAGCTGGCAAAGGTGAAGGCCGATTGGTCGGTGATCCAGCCCAGATAGGGCGCGAAATCGGGCCAGAGCGCTGTGGCCTCGGCGCGCCAGGCCTCAAAGTCCCGCGCCCGCCATTGCGTGTGCTCGGCCACCGGCAGCGAATAGAAGATCGCCGCCAGCCGCTGGTTCGGGGTGCTGGGCAGCGCCCCCACCGGCAACACGCCCAACATCCGGTCGGCGCGGCGGTAGCGCTGGGAAAGATGATCGGGGGGCAGGCGGCTATCCTCGGGCCAGGGCACCGTGGCCCAGACCGCGCCAAAGGGAAGCGGACGACTTTGCAGGGGTGACAGCGGCGATGCCGCCCCGCAAGCATCGACAATCAGGTCAAACGGCCCCTCGCGGCGATTGCCAAAGAGCAGGTATTGCGCGTCGCGCCCGGTGGTCCTGTGATCCGGCGTAATTTCAACCCCCGCCGCAATCGCGGCCCGGTGCAGCGTGTGAAAGAGCGCCGCCCGGTGAATGCCAAGCCCCTTGCGACCCTCGGCCCTGCCATAGCTGACATCCAGAACCGTTCGCCCCGACCTGGCCTCAAGGCCCGCCATCCGGCCCACCGGCTGACCCAGATCGCGCGCCATCCGCCCGGCCCCGAGCGCATCCAGAACCGCCATGCCGACAGGCTGAACCAATAGGCCCGACCCCACCGGCTCCGGCCGGGCGAACTGGTCGAACAGGGTCACGCCATGGCCATCGCGGGCCAGAAACGCCGCCGCCGCCAGGCCGCCAATCCCGGCCCCTGCAATTCCGATCTTCATCACGCCTCCGCCCTTGCGGGGGCGAGTGTAACCATATGGCGGGCAAGCGGAAAGCGGCATGGCGTAGCGCGGGCCAACAGGCGGGCAGATTGATCCAGCGCATTGCACCCGCCCCGCCTTGACCGGCAGAATTCGTCCATCACTGCAAAGAAATGGGGACGCGAGGCAATGACACGCGAACACGGGCACACGCAAGCCGAGGTCGAGGCACGGATTGGCGCTGGCCGCGGGCGCGGCTATCTGCGCGACACGGTCTATGGCGCGATCGACGGCGCGGTCACGACCTTCGCGATCGTCGCGGGCGTGGTTGGCGCAGGCCTTTCGCCCGGTGTCATCATCGCGCTTGGCATCGCCAATGTGCTGGCCGACGGGTTTTCGATGGCGGCGGGAAATTATTCCGGCACCAAGGCCGAGCTTGACGACATGCAGCGCCTACGCCGCGTCGAGGGGCGTCATATCGACGAGGATCCCGCCGGAGAGCGGCGCGAGCTGCGCGAGATCCTGCTCCAGAAGGGTCTGTCGGGCGACGTGCTGGAGGCCGCGACCGATCAGATCGCCGCGAACCGCGCGGCCTCGATCCAGCTGATGCTGGTCGATGAATACGGGCTCGCCCCGGTCGATCCGCACCCGATGCGTGCGGCGTTGGCGACCTTCGGGGCGTTTCTGTTGGCCGGGTTGATCCCCCTGATCCCGTTTCTCTTTTCCATGACCGATGCCTTTCGCCTGTCGATCCTGATGACCGGGCTGGTCTTTTTCGGCATCGGCGCGGCCAAGAGCGCCTGGTCACTGGCCCCCTGGTGGCGGTCAGGGGGCGAAACGCTGGCGATCGGGGCGTTGGCCGCGGCAATCGCGTATTTCGTGGGCACGTTGTTTCATGCCTGACCGGGCGCGGGGTCTGTCGGTGCCTCTGCTCTGGGTCAGATCAACGCGACCGCGATGCATCCGGCCCGCCCCAATCCGCGCCTTTACGCCCGTGCCTTGCGGGCCTATACCGAGGCCCATGAGACATGCGCTGCATATCATTCAGCGAATTACTGGCCCGGCGCTCTGAAAGAATTGAGCCGCCGGGATCATAGGTGTTTGAGCCATCGCACCGCCCCTGATACACCCTCCCCATTCCGATCCAGACAGGACCGCATCCCATGTGCGCCGACACGCCTGAGCAGCCGCTCGACTACAAATCCACGCTGAACCTTCCCAAGACCGATTTTCCGATGCGCGCGGGCCTGCCCAAGCGCGAGCCCGAATGGCTGGCGCGGTGGGAAAATCTGAATGTCTACAACATGTTGCGGCAAAAGGAGGGGCGCGAGCCTTTCACCCTGCATGATGGTCCTCCTTACGCCAACGGGCATCTGCATATCGGTCACGCGCTGAACAAGACCATCAAGGACATGATCGTGCGCAGCCATCAGATGATGGGCTATGACGCGCGCTATGTGCCGGGATGGGATTGCCACGGTCTGCCGATCGAATGGAAGATCGAGGAGCAGTACCGCAAAAAGGGTCGCAACAAGGACGATGTCGATGTGGTCGATTTTCGTCAGGAATGCCGCAAGTTCGCCGAAGGCTGGGTCGATATCCAGCGTGAGGAATTCAAGCGGTTGGGCATCACTGGCAACTGGGACGATCCTTACCTCACCATGGCCTACCACGCCGAGGCGGTGATTGCCGAGGAGTTCCAGAAGTTCCTGATGAACGGGACATTGTATCAGGGGTCCAAGCCGGTGATGTGGTCGCCGGTTGAAAAAACCGCGCTGGCCGAGGCCGAGGTGGAGTATCACGACAAGGAAAGCTTTACGGTTTGGGTGAAGTTCGGCGTCGTTCTGGACGAAGCGGCGGACAGCGCCCCTGCCACCGAAGAGGATGAATTCTTCGGTGAGCAAAAGCGCATGATGCTGGAACAGGCGCATGTGGTGATCTGGACAACCACGCCCTGGACCATGCCGTCGAACAAGGCCGTGGTGTATGGTGAGGACGTTTCTTACGGGCTCTATCGTGTCAATCGCGCACCGGTCGAGTGTTGGGCAAAGCCGCATGATCTGTTCATCTTAGCCGACAAAAAGGCCGATGAAGTTCTGCAAAAGGCGCGGCTTGAGGCATCCGATTACGAACGGGTCTGCGATGTCACCAACGATGATCTTGCGGGTATCCGTCTGAAACACCCCCTGCATGGGGCCGAAGGATCAAACGGCGAATGGGATGACCTGCGCGATTTCCGTGCCGCCGATTTCGTCAGCGACGAGGAAGGCACCGGTTTCGTTCATTGCGCGCCGAGCCACGGGATGGAGGAATACGAGCTTTACCGTGACCTGGGCATGCTGGATCAGGTCATCACCTATAACGTGCTGGATGACGGCTCGTTCCGGCCCGATCTGCCCTTCTTTGGCGGCACCTATATCCTGAACCGCAAGGGCGGCGAGGGCGATGCAAACACCGCCGTGATCAACAAGCTGATCGAGGTCGGCGGCCTCTTGGCGCGTGGCAAGATCAAGCACAACGATCCGGCAACGCGCGCTGACCTCGATCGACGAGCTGGTGAAATGGACGCCACAGACCGGGCGCAACCGGCTTCATGCGATGATTGAGACCCGGCCCGACTGGGTCTTGTCGCGCCAGCGCGCCTGGGGCGTGCCGCTGACCTGCTTCACCAAAAAGGGCACGCTGCCGACCGACGCCGATTTCCTGCTGCGCAACGCAGATGTGAATGCCCGTGTCGTGGCCGCGTTCGAGGCCGAGGGCGCGGATTGCTGGTACATGGACGGCGCGAAGGAACGGTTCCTGAGCGGTATCGTGGACCCGGATGCCTATGATCAGGTGTTCGACATTCTCGATGTCTGGTTCGACAGCGGATCAACCCATGCCTTTGTGCTGCGCGACCGCGCAGATGGCACCGAAGATGGCATTGCCGATGTCTATATGGAAGGCACCGATCAGCATCGCGGCTGGTTCCATTCCTCGCTATTGCAGGCCTGCGGAACCAAGGGCCGCGCGCCCTATCGCAATGTGGTGACGCATGGGTTCACGCTGGATGAAAAGGGCATGAAGATGTCCAAATCATTGGGCAATACCATCGTGCCGGAAAAGATCGTGCAGCAATACGGAGCCGATATCCTGCGGCTCTGGGTGGCGCAGACCGATTACACCAATGACCAACGCATCGGGCCCGAGATCCTGAAAGGGGCCGCCGACAGCTATCGCCGGTTGCGCAACACGATGCGGTTCCTGCTGGGGTCGTTGGCCGAT
>CAXBGQ010000072.1:0-11782 GCA_963975135.1 uncultured Nioella sp.
CCCGCCGGTTACATCGATCCAGTTGCCGATCGCGAAATGGTCAAGCGCAAGCTGCGAAAACCGGGTGCCGTCAAGCGCGATCGAGCCGCTGAGATCAAGACCCGCACCGGTAATTTCCAGCCTGGGCACGGATGGGGCCTCGCCAAGCGTCACTTCGGCCAGCAATGTGCCGGTCTGCGCAGCAGGCAACTGCCAGCCAAGCGCCGGAATGGCCAGGGCGATCCCGGCCAGATCGGATTGCATCGTCAATTCTGCCGCACGCCCCGGCATCAGATCGAGGGTGAAATCGCCATAGCCCTGCCCCCGAAACATGCCGTCGGGCAGGACCACGCCAAACCCTGCCAGCGCCGCGGGCGTCAATGTGGCCGTGCCTGCGATCTGGCTGTCCGGTGATGCCCCCGGACCGATGGCGCGCGACCAACTGGCATCGGCAAGCGCGGTGTCAAGCTGTGCCACCCCGCCGATTTCAAGCCGGGTGTTATCGGCGTCAATCGTCAAGCGATCAGCGCGCAGGTCGCGCCCCGGGACCAGCGTGCCGGAGCGGATCTGCGCCAAGGTGCCGCCAATACGGAAATCGACATCCTGCGGCGTCAAACCCCGGCGCAGGACCAGGTCAAGCTGCACGTCCAGATCGACCGTTCCGGTGGCCACCGTGGCGGGGTCGAACGGAAACTGATCCAACAGATGCAGCGGTTCGGCCGCAATCAAGGTCAGGGCCGAGGCCACATCGCCCGAGACCTCAAGGTCGAACCGGGTATCGGGCCGCGGCACGCGCGTGTCGAGGATGCGCATGGTTGACCCCGCCAATTGCAGCACCCCACCATCGGGTGCCGCAACCTGGCCCGCATCCAGCGCCAGGGTCATGGTATTGTCGGCAATGGTCAGATAGCCGCGCCCGTCCTCGATCGGGGCCATATCACGCAGGGCGCGCACGCGGGCCTCAACGAAATCGAACGTCAATCCAAATTGCGGCTCGGCCCCCGGCCCCAGGCGCAGCCCCGCATTCAGATTGCGGATCGTGCCGCCCAAAAGATTCTCCGCCAGCCAGGAGCGGGTTTTGGAGATCGAAGCCAGCGGCCAGAGCGGCAAGACGCGGGCGGCGTCGATCTCGGCGCTGGTTGCATCAATGCTGAGGGCAAGCCCGCCCTCCTCGACCGCCACACGCCCGCGCGCCTGCAAATGCAGACCCTCGTCATAAAGCACCACCTGCCCCAGATCGACCCGCAAGGATGGATAAATCCCAAGCCGCATATCCAGCGCGCCACCCTCAAACCGCACCGGATCTTCCAATATGCCCGGCAGATCGGCGGTGATCTGATCCATCCGAAGCTGCGCGACATAGACCGGCCCTTCCAACAGATCGGCATAGCCCGAGACAGTGGCCGACAGGTTCGGCGCGTCGATGGTCAGGTTCTGCACCTGCATCCGGCGCGTCGCCGCGTCATAGTCAAAGCTGAGATCAAGCGCGGTGAGAGGCACCGGATCGACGCCCGCGCCGGGATGGATCTGCCCCGCCGCCACCCGCAATTCGCCGGTCAGATTGCCAAGCGAGGCGTCGTCGCGGATCACGGTTGCCATCTGGCCGCTCATCGGGGCCTCGATCAGCGACAGCCAGGCCAACGCATCGCTGACCCCGGCCACTTCGCGGGCGTTGAGATTTTCAAACCCGGCGGTGATCTCGGTCTCGCCGCGCACCGCCCACCGGGTAAAGCTGAGGTCGATCCGCCCGGCCTCGGCACCGGTGATGTCGCCGCCCACCGCCAGCGTCAACGCCCCCTCGGAAGGCACCAGCGACAAGGCGGCATCGGCGACCTCCAACCGGTCATCGGTGCCGGCATTTTCGATCACAAGATCGACGCCTTCGGCGGTGACGCTTTCGAGCGTTTCAAACACCGGTTGGGCAAACATCCGGTCGATACCCGCCAGCATCTGCGCCAGATCGCGGGTCTCGCCCGCCGCCCCGCCCGCGAAGGCCAGATCGAGGCTGCCATCCTCGGCGCGCACCAGCCTGAGCCCGGCACCCGCCAGTTGCACATGGCGCGGCCGGATCGAGCCGGACAGCGCCGCGCCCGGATCCATCGACAGGCTGAGACGCGGCAGCACCATGCGCCGCTGACCTTGGACGGCCATCGCGACATCGGAAAACAGAACCTGTGGCAGCATGCGTTCGCGCGACAACCGGATCCCGACGCCGCCAATCGTGACATCGCCGCCCGGCATCGACCTGTCGATCCGCGCCTCGATCCGGGCACGGGCCCAATCGGGCAGCGCCACCTCGCGCCCGCCGGGCGGAAAGGCCAACGCGAAAAGCCCCGCCGCGATCAGCAACGCGAACAAAAACAGCCCCCGCAGGCACCAGCGCAAAACGCGCCTGCGCCGTCGCGGCTGCGGGTCGGGGGTGGGGTCTGCCATCGGGTGCGCCGGTTAGGTGAGGGATGCCTGTTGTTTTCGGGCTTTATTCTTGCGGGTTTTGTCATAGCTTGCAAACCCGGGCCAGCAAAGACCCGCCGATAACGAGGATGCCCGCAAAATGATTTCAACCGGTGACATGGCCCCCGATTTCACGCTGCCGCGCACGGATGGCCGCGATCTGACGCTCTCGGCCTTACGTCCGGGGGCCGTGGCGCTCTATTTCTATCCGCGCGACGACACGCCCGGCTGCACCCGTGAAGCGCTGGAGTTCACTGCGCTGGCCCGCGATTTCGAGGACGCCGGCGTGGCCGTTCTGGGCATATCGCGCGATAGCATCGCCAAACACGGCAAATTCACCGAAAAACACGGGCTGGGCGTTGAATTGCTGTCCGATGCCGATGGCGCGGTGTGCGCCGCTTACGGTGTCTGGGTCGAGAAGACCCTCTATGGCCGGACCTCGATGGGCATTCAGCGCGCGACGTTTCTGATCGCGGGCGATGGCCGGGTGGCGCGGGTCTGGCCCAAGGTCCGGGTCGCGGGCCATGCAGCCGAGGTGCTGCAAGCGGCGCGCGCGATATGAGCACGTTGGCGGAAATGGCGGTGGCGGTGCTGCAAACGGCCGATGCGCGTCAAAAGACCACGCTGAGCCGCGAAATGGCGGCCAGGTGGTTTGCCGCGCGCCGGGGAGAGGCCGCGCCTATTTCCGTGGGCACCGCGACGCCGCCAGCGATCCCTGCCCGGCCGGAAAAGCCCGAGCTTCTGAGCCCGCGCGACGTGCCGCGCCGCAAACCCGGCACCCCGGCCGGGCGCAAGGCGCTGCTGCATGCCGTGGCCCATATCGAATTGAACGCCGTCGATCTGCATTGGGATATCATTGCGCGCTTTGGCCATATCCCGATGCCGATGGGGTTTTACGACGACTGGGTGAAATCGGCGGATGAGGAATCGAAACATTTCCAGCTGATCGAGGGTTGCCTGGCCGAAATGGGCAGCTTTTACGGCGACCTGCCGGCGCATCTGGGCATGTGGCGCGCCGCCGAGGATACCCGTGACGATCTGATGGGGCGGCTGGCGGTCGTTCCCATGGTGCTGGAGGCGCGGGGCCTGGATGTGACGCCGGGCATGATCGAGGTGTTTCGCAAAGCCCCCGATCCCGGTGCGGTGGCGGCGCTGGAGGTGATCTATGCCGAGGAGGTGCACCATGTCGCCTATGGCTCGAAATGGTTCCACTTTCTGTGCGGGCGCGCCGATATCGACCCCAAGGAGGCGTTTCACCGCCTCGTCAAACGCTACTTTCACGGGGCCCTGAAGCCGCCCTTCAACGAGGAAAAGCGCGCCGAGGCGGGCATCCCGCCGGACTTCTACTGGCCCCTTTCTGACAGCGGATCAGTCACTTGAGCAGGGAATCGCCGGAAAAAATGGGCGGAAACTTGCCAAATTGTGAACAAATCCGCGATTTTCGGTGGATGCGGCAATAAAAGGTTTGAGGCGGACATGCCTTTTGGCCTACTCCAATCGGGTCAGAGCCCGAAGTGGGGACTGTGAGGCCTGGCGCCGACGAGGGAAATGGGGCAATCAACGTGATATTCAGCTTAACCAACCGCATTCATGCGGGACTAGAAAGCTATTTGCCGGAACAACGGCTGTTTCTGAAATCCGAAAACGGCATGCGCTATGTCCGGCTGAAACCGATGACGCAGGCCGTCATGATCGCCGGGTCGTCGCTGTTTGTCGGCTGGACGGTGATCGTGACCGCGATCTTCCTGATCGACGCGATCAGCGCCGGAAGTGTGCGCGACCAAAGCGAGCGGGCCGAGCTGGCCTATCAGGACCGGCTGAACCAATTGTCCGAAGAACGCGATATCCGCGCCTCGGAAGCGCAGGCCAGCCAGACCCGGTTTGGCGTGGCCATGTCGGAAGTGTCGGATATGCAGTCGCGGCTGCTGAACTCGGAGGAGCGCAGGCGCGAACTGGAAACCGCCGTCGAGGTGATCCAGACCACCTTGCGCCGGGTCATGAGCGAGCGCGACGATGCGCGCACGCAGACCGCGCAATTGCGCGCCGAGATGGAGGCCGAAACCGGATCGACCCAGACCGCCGCGGGCCGGTTGCGCGATTTGGAACACACGCTGGATTATCTTTCCACCGCGTTGGACCGCGCCGCCGATGAACGCGACGGTGCCTTTCAGGTTGCCGATGCCGCGCGCGACGAGGTTGACGAGCTGGAATTCACCGCCGCCCTCGCCGAAGAGCGTAACGAGCGGATTTTCGCGCAGCTGGAAGAGGCGGTTCAGGTCTCGATGGAACCGCTGGACCAGATGTTCAGCGCCGCGGGCCTGTCGACCGATGACATCGTGAACCGGCTGCAATCGCGTTATCAGGGACAGGGCGGGCCGCTGATGCCCATCACCATGTCCTCGCGTGGTGAAGAACCAGACGACACATCGGTCCGGGCAAACCAGATCCTGGGACAGCTGGACATGATCAACATGCGCCGTATCGCTGCGGAACAATTGCCTTTTTCCGAACCGGTCTATCAGCGCACACGGTTTTCCTCGCCCTTCGGCATGCGCAACGGGCGCATGCATAACGGCGTCGATCTGGCCGGGCCCGTGGGCACGCCGCTCTATGCCACCGCTGATGGCGTGGTCACCGTTTCCGAACGTCAGAACGGCTATGGCCTGACGGTCCGGATCCAGCACGCGCTTGGCTATGAGACACGTTTCGCGCATATGTCGCGCCTTGGCGTAACGGTCGGCCAAAGGGTCTCGCGCGGGGATAGAATCGGTGATATGGGAAACTCCGGACGCTCGACCGGATCACATGTGCACTATGAGATCCGTCGCAACGGCACACCGCTCAATCCGATGAGCTACATCACGGCAGGTAGAGATGTTTTCTAAATCCAAGATCAATGAGCCCGGTCCCAAACAGGCTGGCTCCTCCTCCGATCAGGCGCCCGAGGCACCTGCATCTTCCGACAAATCCTCGAACGAACGGACGTCTATGCCCTTGACCAGCAACAAGCCCAAACCCCCCGCCTCGACGCTCAGCACCGATCTGACCATTGTCGGCAATCTGCGCACCACCGGCGACATCATGGTCGAAGGCCACGTTCAGGGCGATATTCGCGCCCATCTTCTGACGGTTGGCGAAGGAGCCACCATCGAGGGTGAGATCGTCGCCGATGACATCGTGGTCACGGGCCGCGTGATTGGCCGGGTGCGCGGGCTGAAGGTGCGCCTGACGGCAACCGCGAAAGTCGAGGGTGATATCGTTCACAAGACCATCGCAATCGAAAGCGGTGCCCATTTCGAAGGCTCGGTGCAACGCCAGGAAGATCCGCTTGCCTCGGGCAGCGGGGCCGCTCCGGCCCGCCCGGGCGCAGCTGCCGCAGCGAGCGCGCCCAAGGCAGCGGTGCCGCCGCGCAACGCCAAGCCCGCCGATGCGGGTGCCTGAGAGGCCCGACCTCGTTATCTGAGATCGCAATAGCCCTTCGCGTAAGCCACGCGGAGGGCTTTTTCATGCGTCGCTGAGCGCCCGGCGGTAGATGTGCCAACTGGCATGGCCCAGAACAGGCAACACCACAAAAAGCCCCAGAAGTGCGGGCAGCATGGCGGCGAAGGTCAGCACCGCAATCACCAGCCCCCAGGCCAGCATCACCCGGATATTCCGGCGCACCGTGCCCAGGCTGGTTAACATCGCGGTAACGAAATCCAGCTCCTTGTCCAAAAGCAACGGCAGCGAAATCACCGTCAGGCAAAACAGCACCAACGCAAACCCCGCGCCGAACACCGTGCCGACCACCAGCATCATGAGGCCCTCGGGCTGGAACAGATAGGCGTAGGAGGTAGAGACATTCATCAACGCCGATGGCCCCATGAAAAGCGCAAACAGCATGTGGGCGAAGAAAGACCAGAACAGGAAATAGACGATGATCACCCAGGACATCAGCGGCAACTGGCGCAGGCGCTGACGCCAGACCACGCTCAATATATCGCCCAGGCTGTACTCCCTGTCCTGTTCCAGCCGGTGGGACACCTCATAAAGCCCCACCGCCAGAAACGGAGCCAACAGCGGAAAGCCGACCGTCATCGGAAGGGCCCACCAGATCTGCTCGGTGACAAACAAGCAGTAGTAGATCGCCCACCCGCCAAGCACATAGGCCACCGAAAAAAACAGCCCCATAAACGGGGCACGGCGGAAATCACGCCATCCCGCAGCCAGGGCAAATGCCAGATCGCTCAGCTGCATCGTTTGAATAACCGGCACTTTCGATGCCGTCGGCAGGGTGCCTGCGTCGCTCATATCGGTCGTCTCCCTTATAGACCAAATGCTACGGGAAGATGGTTGACCTTGCCAAGAAAAAACCGGGGTTCGGAGGGGCGAAACAGGGCCACGGGGCGGAACCAAAACTTTTCCTGCAAAAGTTATGCCCCCAAATTTCTTCCGGAAGAAATTTAGGGCACCCGGAACAGCCGGGCCCGCGTCAATCGAGCGATTGCGCCTCGGCGCGGCTTTTTCCGGCCACATCCATGGCCAGCGTCGCGGCCATCAACCCATCCAGATCGCCATCCAGCACGCCCGATGTATCGGAGGTCTCGAACCCGGTTCGCAGGTCCTTGACCATCTGGTAGGGCTGCAACACATAGGATCGGATCTGGTTGCCCCAGCCGGCATCGCCGGCGCTTTCATGGGCCTCGTTGACCAGCGCGCTGCGCTTGTCCAATTCCAACTGATAGAGGCGGGATTTCAGGTGTTGCGACTTTTCCGAGGAGGTCACCACGATGCCGGTCGGCGCATGGGTGATGCGCACGGCGGAATCGGTGGTGTTGACATGCTGCCCGCCCGCGCCCGAGGACCGGTAGGTGTCGATGCGGATATCAGACGGGTTGACCTCAATCTCGATGTTGTCATCGACCACCGGATAGACCTTGACCGAGGTAAACGAGGTGTGCCGCTTGGCGGCGCTGTCAAAGGGCGAGATCCGGACCAGCCGGTGCACACCCGACTCCGATTTCATCCAGCCATAGGCGTTGGGGCCAGAAATCTTGTAAGTGGCCGATTTGATTCCCGCCTCTTCGCCGGCGCTCTCGGATTGCAGATCGACCTCATAGCCCTTTTTCTCGGCCCACCGGATATACATCCGCGCCAGCATCGCGGCCCAGTCGCAGCTTTCGGTGCCGCCGGCACCCGAATTGATTTCGAGATAGGTATCGTTGCCATCGGCCTCGCCGTCCAAAAGCGCCTCAAGCTCTTTTGCGGCCGCGGATTTCTCCAGCGTGGCAAGGGCGGCCTCGGCCTCTGCCACGATCTCGGCATCCTCTTCCATCTCGCCCAGTTCGATCAACTCGATATTGTCGTTCAGACCGCTTTCGATGGCCTTGTGGGCCCCAAGCTTATCGACCAGCGCCTGCCGGTCGCGCATCAGTTTCTGCGCGCGCGCGGGATCGTTCCAAAGGTCGGGGTCTTCTACCCGGGCGTCGAATTCCTCCAGCCGGTGCGCTGCTGTCTCGATATCCATGCGCTGGCCCAGTAGCTCCAGCGATTTCCGGATTTTTTCGATATGGCTTTGGGTTTCGGCCCGCATGATGTTCACCTGGCTGGGATCGGAGTCTATGGGGATGTAGACGAGCGGCGGGGTGCCCGCAAGACAGGCCTAATAGAGCCCGCCCGATGTCAGCTCGCCAAACCCTGTCCCGGTTGGCACACGTGCGGTGCCGCCGGTCGATGTTGTCACCGTGCTGCCGCCCGACTCGACCGGGCCGCCCTCGACCGTGTCGCCATTGCCGCCCGCGTCGCGTCCGATAATCGGCAGGTTGGAGCCCATGCCAAAGCCGCCATCGACGATCGAGAGCATGCCAAAGAAGGGTTCTTCGCCGACACGGAAATATTCCGCCACCACATCCGGCCCGCTGGCCCCGTCGGGCAGACGCTGCCCCGAGAAACGGTCGATATTGTAGAATTGTCCGCCCGGCGGCACCCGAAACGGCCCGCCGCCATATTCGGCCACGGCCTGCTGCATGAACTCGTTGAAGACCGGTCCACAGGTGCCGCCGCCCGAGGCCCCGCGCAGGCTGCGCGGGTTGTCATAGCCGATGTAGCAGCCCGCCGCGATGGTCGAGGTGAAGCCGACGAACCAGACATCGCGCGAATCGTTGGTGGTGCCGGTCTTGCCCGCCGTGGGCACGCCCAGATTGACCCGGCCCGCGGCAGTGCCGCGTTCGACCACGCCGCGCATCATCGAGGTCAATTGGTAAGCCGTGATTGCATCGATTACCCGTTCGCGGTTCGACACGATGGCGGGCGCGCGTCCCGGATCCAAGGTGGGCAGCAGGCAATCGCGGCAAATCCGCTGATCATGGCGATAGACGGTGCGGCCAAACCGGTCCTGCACCCGGTCGACCAGCGTCGGTTCCACCCGCTCACCGCCATTGGCAAACATCGAATAGGCCGCGACCATGCGGAAAAGGGTGGTTTCCTGGCTGCCGAGCGCATTGGCCAGGAACGGCTGCATGTCATCATAGACACCGAACCGTTCGGCGTAACCGGCCACCGTTTCCATGCCGACATCCTGCGCCAGACGCACCGTCATCAGGTTGCGCGAGCGTACGATGCCAGTGCGCAGCGGGGCCGGTCCATAGAACTGGTTCGAGGCATTGGTTGGCCGCCAGATGCCTTCGCCGGTATCGACCTCGATCGGCGCATCGATCACGATGGTGTTGGGGCTGTAGCCTGAATCGAGCGCCGAGGCATAGACAAAGGGCTTGAAGCTCGATCCCGGCTGGCGCGTGGCCTGCGTGGCCCGGTTAAAGCCGGAATACTGGTAGGAAAACCCGCCCTGCATCGCCAGCACGCGGCCCGAATTGACATCCATCGCCATGAACCCGCCCTGCACTTCGGGGATCTGACGCAGGCTCCAGCGCACGAAACTGCCATCGCTCTCGGACGTGATGGCGCGGACATGGATGACATCGCCGACCTCAAGCAGGTCGCCGGGGGTTCTGGCGCGGTTGCCGACATTGCCATCGGCATCAATGGGCCGCGCCCAGGTGACATCTTCGGGCGGAATCCATTGCCCATCGGCGTCATCCTCGACCCCTTCGATGCCGATCCGGGCATGGGTTTGCCCAATCTCGAGCACCACGGCGGCATACCAGCCTTCGACATCGCGCGGAAATTCCACATCCGCCAGCGCGTCGCGCCAGACCTCTTCGCCGCCTTCCAGATCGGCGGGGTCGATGGTGACCAGCGGCTCGCGCCACTGGCCCTGATTTCGGTCATAGGTCTCCAGCGCCCGGCGCAAGGCCACTTCGGCGGCATCTTGCAGGCTTTCATCCATCGTCGCGCGCACCGCGAAACCGCCGGTGAAAAACTCATCCGAGCCGAAATCGCGGCTCAACTGGCGACGGATCTCATCGGTGAAATAGCTGCGCGGCGGCAATTGCGCCTGGAACGGTTCGATATGGCCGCCCTGCACGGTCTCCAGCGGCGCGGCCTGGGCTGTCTCCATTTCCTCGCGGGTGAGATACCCGTTCTGGAACATCTCGCGCAGCACGTAATTGCGCCGGCTGATCGCGCCCTCATAGTTGCGCACCGGATGCAGCGCAGTGCCCCCCGATTGCGGCAATGCGGCGAGATAGGCGGCCTGTTCGGGGCGCAGCTCGCTCAGATCGGCGTTGAAATAGGTCTGCGCGGCGGCGGCCACGCCAAAGCTGCGCTGGCCCAGCTCGATCTCGTTGAGATAAAGCTCCAGGATCCGTTCTTTGCTGAGCGTTTGTTCGATACGCGCGGCCAGGATGATCTCACGGATCTTGCGCTCGACCCGGCGCGACCCGTCCAACAGGAAATTCTTGACCACCTGCTGCGTGATGGTCGAGGCCCCCCGCAATTCTTCGCCGCGGGTGCGCACGGCTTCGATCATGGCCACCGCGATGGCGCGCGGGTCATAACCGGGATGGTTCCAGAAATTGCGGTCCTCGGCGCTGATGAAAGCATTGATCACCACCGGCGGGATTTCGTCATAGGAGGCATAAATCCGGCGTTCGGCGGCAAATTCATCCATGATCTGGCCTTCACCAGAATAAATCCGGCTGATGGTCGCGGGTGAATATTGGGCCAAAGTCTCGTAATCCGGCAGATCGCGCGCATAGACAAAGACGATACCGCCCACGATCAGCGCGCCCATCACCAAACCATTGGTGATGAGACTGAAAATCGCTCCGAGACCGGAGAGGATAAAACGGATCATGCGCGCGCGACTCCCGGGGGGGCTGGTGACAGCCCTTATAGGGCTCCCGCGCGGGAGGGTCAAAAGCCTGAATGCCCGCCCGGCGGCTTTTCGCGGGATAAATCCGTCAGGCCGACCGTGACGGGTTCGGTCGCGGCTACCTGCCGGGTGGAATGGCGTAGGTCATCGAGGCGCGCGCCACCGGGTCGGCCAGCCCCTCGGAATAGATCAGGCTATCGCCCACCGCCAGACGCCGCCCCAGTTTCAGAAGCCGCGTCTGCCCGATCAGATCGGTGCCCGCGGCCGGTTTGCGCATGAAATCCATCGAGATATTGGTGGTAACGGCCAGCGCCTCTGGCCCGATCATCGCCAGCACCGCCAGATAGGTGCCGATATCAGCCAGCGCAAAGATCGAGGGCCCCGATACCGTGCCGCCGGGGCGCAGGTGCTTGTCCTGCACGATCAGGCGCACTCGGACCGCCATATCGGAGACATCCTCGATCACGTAATCCGCGCCAACCTGCGGAAATTCGCGCGCCAGAAACGCCGCCAGCGCCGTTTTATCCATCTTGACTGCCATTGCCCTGCCCCTGTCTTTGGCCCTAGGCTTGGCGCGAAATTGCGCCGATGACAAGAGAGGGGTTTGGGCCATGGCCGAAGATATTCTGATCCGCGAGGATCTGGGGCCAATCACGCGCCTGACCCTGAACACGCCGGGTACCCTGAATGCGCTGTCGGATGCGATGCTGGCGCGGCTGCGGGCCGAATTTGGCGCGTTGATGGAAGATACCGGCCAGCGCGTGATCATCCTGCGCGGCGCGGGCAAGGCGTTTTGCGCCGGCCACGACCTCAAGGAAATCGCCCGCAAACGCGAGGCCGAGGATAAGGGCGCGGTTGCTTTGCGCGATCTGTTTTCCCGCTGCTCGGAGGTCATGCAGATGATCCGCCGCCTGCCGCAGCCGGTGATCGCGCAGGTCCATGGCATCGCCACGGCGGCGGGGTGTCAGCTGGTGGCATCCTGCGATCTGGCGGTGGCCGCCGACGAGACGCGTTTCGGCGTCAATGGCGTCAATATCGGGCTGTTTTGTTCGACGCCGATGGTGGCGCTCAGCCGCAATATCCCGCGCAAGCAGGCGTTCG
>CAXBGQ010000073.1:0-11546 GCA_963975135.1 uncultured Nioella sp.
GGCGTTGCACCCGCGGGGGCAGAGATCTCGACCCGGCCGTTCCAGCTGGTCACCGGCCGCACCTGGAAAGGCACCGCATTCGGCGGCGCACGCGGACGCACCGAGGTGCCCGGCATCGTCGACTGGTACATGGATGGCAAGATCGAGATCGACCCGATGATCACCCATGTCCTCAGCCTGGATGACATCAACAAGGGCTTTGATTTGATGCATTCGGGTGAATCGATCCGTGCGGTTGTGGTATATTGATCCTTGAGGCCGGGCCAGAAGCGGTCCGGCAGATTTACCATTAAGGAGGATTTGAGATGAAACATTCCCTGATAACAGCCGGGCTTGGCCTGGCGCTGACGGCAGGCGCGGCCAGCGCCGAGGGCTGGACCGTCACCGATCTTGGGTCACTCGATGATCGCGCTGAATGCATGCGGTTGGCCGAGGCCACGGTCGATGCCTATCGCATGGCCTATGGAGGTGATGGGTTTACGGGGCGCAGCGAATGGACCATCGGCGGCTATGACCTGCGCGGCGACGTTGTTGACGCCCTTTTCATCTGCCCGATCGAGGCCGGTCTGGTTGCACCCTTTTTGATTGTCTACAACTCGGATGGTGAAAACGACGCGCGGGAAACCGTGGCCGGGCGGCTGGAGGAAATTTGGGATCAACAGGTCGCCGGTGTACCCGCCCCTGCGCCGGCGACTCCGTCGAAATAAACCGCCGCAGCGCCCCGGTCGGACCGGGACGCTGCTTTCCATCCCTCTTTGTTCGAGTTCCAGCCAAATATGCCCCGAGAAATGCCACTGCTCGCCGTTCTGATCGACGCCGACAACACATCCCATAAACACGCCAAGGCCGTGTTTGATGAAATTGCCCGGTTTGGCGAGGCCAGCGTGCGCCGCATCTACGGCGATTTTTCCTCAGGGCAGATGAAAGGCTGGTCGTCGGTGCAGGCGGAGCTTGGAATTGTGCCGCATCACCAGCCCGCCAATACCGTCGGCAAGAATGCCTCGGACATCGCCTTGGTGATCGATGCGATGGACCTGATGCATTCGGGCCGGTTCGACGGGTTCGTTCTGGTCAGTTCCGACAGTGATTTCACGCGGCTGGCCAGCCGCATCCGCGAACAGGGTCTGGACGTGTTCGGGATCGGCGAGAAAAAGACACCAGAAGCCTTCCGCAATGCCTGCAAGCGGTTTCTGTTTGTCGAGAACCTGTCAGGTCTGCCCGCCGGGGATAGCCGCAAGGGCAGCAAACCGGACACGCAGCTGTTAAATGATGCCCGAAACCTGATTGTTCGGGCCATGGACGCAATTGATCAGGAAAGCGACTGGTTCAATCTGGGCACCATCGGCCAATCCATCATCGCGGCAAAGCCTGATTTTGACACCCGCACTTACGGCAAGGCCAAACTGTCCGAGCTGGTTGGGGAAATCAAAACGCTCGAAACCAAACGCGGAGACGGCAACTCGATCCTGGTTCGCCGCCTGGACTGATTATCGCCGCCGATACCGAGCCAGGAACATCGCAACGGCTTCGTTCGTGATATGGCCGATCTCTTCGGGCGACACCTGATCCACTACCCCAAACAGAAGTTTCAGCATCAGATCGGTGCGGCAAAGCTGCAATAGCTGATCGGCGGCGACATAACTGTCGTCGATATCCAGCTCGGCCTGTGCGCGCGGGCTTTCCAGATAGGCGATGATCTGATCTTGTGAATTCTTGGGCCCGCTTTCGTAAAAGGCCTTGCCCAGTTCGGGGAATCGCATCGATTCCGCCACGCAAAGGCGAAACATCTGAAGCGCGCACCCGGTCAGGAAAAAGGAAACAAAGGAATGCGCGATGGTGTGGATCACCTCGGGCACCGGTTTTTGCAGGATTTCACCAGCCATGGCGCTGCTGGCCTGCGCCTGGCAATCGCTTGTGATTACGCCTAGAAAAAGAGACTGTTTATCGGGGAAATAGCTGTAAAGCGTGGCCTTGGACACACCGGCATCACGGGCAATTTCATCGACACTGGCCCCTTCGAATCCTTCGCGCAGGAAAACCGTGCGGGCCCCTTCCAGAACCTGATCGAATTTACGGCCTTTGCGCAGCGGGGCGTTCACCTTGGCGTCCTTTTCGGTTGGCACCCGAAAAATAGACCGATCCGTTCACTTTCGCAAGAGATGGCAGCGCTGGACAGCCCCGCGCCAATAGCCTAGCCCTATCGGAAATGATCGATATATTCCTCAAAACACTGCCCTTTTTCGGGCTGATTGCCCTGGGTTATCAGGCTGGGCGTACCGGATTTTTTTCCCCCGAAGCCACGGCCTATCTGACCAAATTCGTGTTTTACTTTGCTCTTTCCGCGATGTTGTTCAACTTCTCGGCCAACCTGTCGATCTCGGAAATTTTCGACTGGTGGTTTGTCTCGGCCTATCTCTGGGGCAGCGGCGTGGTTTATTTGCTGGCTACCATCGTGGCGCTGGTCCGGCGGGTCGGGATTGCCGAGGCCGCGGTCGAGGCGCAATGCGCCGTCATCGGCAATACCGGGTTTCTGGGTGTGCCGATGTTGGTGGTGTTGATGGGCGAGGCTGCTGCAGGCCCGATCTTGATGGTGCTGACCATCGACCTTGTGGTGTTTTCCAGCCTGATCACCATCCTGATTACCGGGTCGCGTGACGGGCGCATGTCACTTGGCGTGCTGAAAACCGTGGGGCTGGGGTTGATCAAAAACCCGATGATCGTGGCCATCAGCCTCGGCCTGATATTTTCCGGGCTTTCCGTCCCGATTCCGGACGTCGCCAACGAGTTTCTCAGCATTCTGGGGGCCGCCGCCACACCCGGCGCGCTATTTGCCATCGGCGCATCGCTGGCCACGAAATCGGCCGAACGCATGTCGGTCGCGGGTTGGCTCAGCTTTTGCAAACTGGTTTTGCACCCGGCGGCGGTGGCGCTGGCTGCGCTGGTGCTGTTTCCGGTGGCCGGGTTTGACGCCGCCGTGATGATCGCCGCCGCTTCGCTGCCGGTGGCGGGCAATGTCTATATCCTGGCGCAGCATTACGGCGTTGCGCCACATCGCGTTTCCGCCTCGATCCTGATTTCGACGGCGCTTTCCATCGTGACGGTCTCGGTGGTGATTGCCTGGGTCACGCCGCTGTTGTGAAGCCTTGCCGCATCGGTCCCCGCGCGGTAGGCCTGAGGGCAACCGAGACGGGAGAGAACAGCCATGGAAACCCTATCCGAAAACCGGTGCTTTGGTGGCACGCAGGGCGTTTATCGCCACGCCTCCAACGCCACGGCGACCGACATGACCTTCGGGCTGTTCCTGCCCGAGGAAGCCGCCGACATGGCCGTGCCGGTCCTGTGGTTCCTGTCCGGCCTGACCTGCACCCATGAAAACGCGATGGTCAAGGCAGGCGCGCAGCTCTGGGCCTCCGAACAGGGCATTGCCCTGGTCTTTCCCGACACCTCGCCGCGTGGCGAAGGTGTGGCCAATGATGCGGCCTATGACCTGGGTCAGGGTGCCGGGTTCTATGTGAATGCCACACAAGACCCCTGGGCACAGCATTTCCAGATGTGGGATTACATCACCGAGGATCTGCCGAACCAGATTTTCGACCGTTTCGCGCTCGATCCGGCCCGTCAGGGCATCACCGGCCATTCGATGGGCGGGCACGGCGCGCTGACCATTGCCATGACCCTGCCCGACCGTTTCGCCAGCGTGTCCGCCTTTGCCCCCATCTGCAACCCGACCGACAGTGATTGGGGCCGCAAACAGTTTTCCGCCTATCTGGGCGCGAATGAGGCCGATTGGGCGGCGCATGACGCCACGCTGTTGATGCGCGACCGGGGCTTTCCCGGCCCGATCCTGATCGACACCGGCACCGCCGATCAATTTGGCGACCTGCTGAAGACCGAAGCGCTGGCGCAGGCCATCGCTGAGCGCCGCCAGCACGCCACTTTGCGCCTGCAACCGGGCTATGACCATTCCTATTTCTTCATCTCCAGTTTTATCGAGGATCACATCTCGTTCCATGCCGAAGCACTCTACGGGGTGTCCGAGTGACTATCGCAGCGGTTGTCCTCGATATCGGCAATGTCCTGATCGAGTGGCAGCCTGAGCGGTTCTATGACCGCGAAATCGGTGTGGCACAGCGGCGGGCGATGTTTGCCGCCGTCGATCTGCACGCCATGAATGACCGGGTCGATCTGGGCGAGCCGTTCCGCGACGTGATCTACGAAACGGCAGAGGCATACCCGGCATTCCGCGACGAAATCAGGATGTGGCATGACCGCTGGATCGAACTGGCGCAGCCCGTGATCCCGCATTCCGTAGCGCTGATGAACCGTCTGCAGTCGCAGGGCACCCCGGTCTTTGCCCTGTCGAATTTTGGCGTCGAAAGCTTTGCTTACGCGCAAACGCAGTATGATTTCCTGCATGCCTTTGACCGGCCCTATATCTCGGGCCATCTGCGCATGGCCAAACCCGACCCCGCGATTTATGCCCATGTCGAAGCGGACAGCGGCATCGCGCCGGAAAACCTGTTGTTTACCGATGACAGGGCCGACAATATCGCAACAGCACATGCGCGCGGCTGGCAGACGCATCTATTTGACGGGCCGCAAGGGTGGGCCGCACGGCTTGTCGCCGATGGATTGCTGACCGAAGAGGAGGCCCGCCCATGACCGGCGCGATCATCCTTCTGATCATCCTGATCACCGCCTTTGGTGGTATCTACATGATGGTCCGTTTTCGCCGCCCCGGTGTCGCCGAGTTTCGCAATCACGTTACCGGCGATCTGGTGCCGCTGAAGATGGGCACAACCCATGTCACGCGGTATGGCCCCGAGGATGGCCCGGTGCTGGTCTGCATCCACGGGCTGTCGACACCGTCCTATGTGTGGGAGCCTTTGATCCCCTACCTGACCGACCTGGGCTATCGCGTCATCGCCTATGACCATTTCGGGCGCGGCCATTCCGACCGGGTAATGGGCCGTCAGAGCGCCGCCTTTTTCCTGCGCCATCTGGATCAGCTGTTGCAGGCAGAGGGGGTCACTGGCCGCTTCACCCTCATGGGCTATTCCATGGGGGGTGCGATTGCCTCTGCCTTTGCTGCCCGCAGCCCGGACCGGGTTTTGGCGCTGATCCTGCTGGCCCCGGCGGGGTTTGACTATGATGTCAGCCCGATGGCGGCGTTTGTGCGGAAATGGCCCATCATTGGCGACTGGTTGCAGGAGGTTTTCGGTGCGCGCCTCTTCCGCGCCGCTTTTTCCGATGTGCCCTATACCGATCCGACCGCGCAAAGCATCGTCGCGCGGATGTGTGCTGAAGCCGAAACATCCGGCACGCTGGCGGCGATGCTGTCTTCGGCGCGCGGCATCCTGTCGGATGATCAGACCGAGCTGCATCAGACTATTGCCGCGACGGGCCTGCCGGTTCTGGCGATATGGGGCAGCGAAGATCAGTCGATCCCGATTTCCAGCATGGGCAGGTTGAGCCAGGCCAACCGCAAGGCGGTGCAGATCGAACTGGACGGGGCCGATCACGGGCTTGCCTTCACCCATCCCGCCAGCGTGGCCGAGGCGATCGAGGACAACCTTTAGGAAGCCGCCCGCACCCGTATCGGCACTTCCTTTACCGGCAGATGTATCACTGCCGAAAACGCCCCGACACCGACGCCGATCCACCAGACCAGCGTGTAATTGCCGTAAAGGTCATACATCCAGCCGCCCAACCAGACGCCCAGAAAGCTGCCGATCTGGTGGCTGAGGAAGATGAACCCGTAAAGCGTGCCCATGTAACGCATCCCGTAGATATAGCCGACCAAACCAGAGGTCAGCGGCACCGTCGCCAGCCAGAGCGACCCGAAAACAATGGAAAAGACGATCACGCTGAGCGGGGTGATTGGCAGCGATATGAACACCGCCGCCGCGATTGTGCGCCCCGTATAGATCGCCACCAACAGATATTTACGCGTATATCTGCCACCCAACACGCCCGCCATGATGGTGCCCGCCATATTGGCCAGACCAATCAGCGAAATCGCCAGCGCGCCAAGCGCCGATGGCGTGGTGATCCCGATATTTGCCAGCAGGGTTCCGGGCGCGATCTGCCCGGTCAATTCGGTCACGAAGGCCGGGAAATGCGCGGTCACAAAGCCAAGCTGATAGCCGCAGGAGAAAAACCCGACAAAGATCAGCGTAAAGGACGGATCGCGGAACGCTTTGCCGAGGATCTCGCGCATGGTGGAGTCCAGCTCGGCCTTGTCCATCATCGGCGGTGATCGCAACAGCGGCAGCGCCAGAAGGGCCGTCATGATCACGCCCGCAAAGATGAGGAACACCACTTGCCAGGACATAACCGCCAACAGCGCCTCGGCAAAAGGTGGCCCGACGATCTGCCCGGCCGAACCGGCCGCCGTCACGATGCCAAGCGAAAGTGAGCGATGTTCGGGCGACGCCGCCCGGCCCACGATGGCAAGAATGACGCCAAACCCGGTGCCCGCGATGCCGAACCCGACAAAGATTTCATAGATCTGCAACGCGCCGGGCGTGACGGCCCAGGCCGAAAACACCAGCCCGCCCGCATAAAGCAGAGCCCCCAGGATGATCGCCTTACGATCGCCAAAGCGTTCCGCGATCATCCCGAAAATCGGCTGTCCGATCCCCCATGCGAGGTTCTGAATCGCGATGGCCATGCTGAATTCGGCCCGCAACCAGCCGAAATCCTCGGCGATCGGGATCTGAAAGATGCCAAAGCTGGACCGGATGGCAAAGCTGAGCATGATGATAATGCTGCCGCCGATCAGGACAGGGGTCAGCAGTGCGGGTCTGGAGGCCATGACATGCTCCCGGGGGGGTGATCTGGTGACACTCCGCCACCGGCGTGGGGCTGTCAAATCAGATTTCGTGACGCCGCAGATCAGAATTCTTGTGGCAGAGAGGCGGGGGCCGCGTTACCAACCCCTTCATGGGACAGCATCTTCAGGCGATCTATGACACCCGTGTGGCCGAGGGGCTCTTGCGCCCCGATCCCGGCCAGCGCGAGGTGTTGTTGGTGCTGGAGGAACTGCGCGAAACGCTGGAGGACCGGCCCGCGCCACCGCCCAAGGGCCTGTTGGCTCGGTTCTTCAAGCCGACAATCCCCGAAGGCGTGCGCGGTGTCTATCTCTGGGGCGGCGTCGGGCGCGGCAAATCCATGTTGATGGATCTCTTTTTTGCCCATGCGGGCATCGCCGAAAAGCGCCGCGTGCATTTTCATGCCTTCATGCAGGAGATCCAGACCGGCCTGCATGAGGCGCGCAAAACCGGCGTGGATGATGCCCTGAAGCCCGTGGCCGATGCGGTAGCCAATAATCTGCGGCTGCTCTGCTTCGATGAAATGCAGATCACCGACATCACCGATGCGATGATCGTGGGCCGCCTGTTCGAGATGCTGTTTAAGGCCGGTGTCGTGATCGTGGCGACCTCAAACCGCCCGCCCGATGATCTCTACAAGGACGGCTTGAACCGGCAGCTTTTCCTGCCCTTCATCGGGCTCTTGGACGAAAAGCTGAACGTGCATGAAATTGCCGCCCTGACCGATTACCGGCAGGATCGGTTGGCCGGTGCGCAGACCTATTTCACGCCGGCCGCGAGGTGCATCTGCCGAAATACTGGGCGGGCATGACGCGGGTCGATTTCTGGGATCTGTGCGGTCGCCCGCTTGGGCCCGCCGATTATCTGGCACTGGCGGGGGCCGTCAAACTGCTGGTGCTGGAAAACGTGCCGCGCCTCGACAGTTCCAAATTCAACGAGGCCAAGCGTTTTGTGACCCTGATCGACGCGCTTTATGAGGCGCAGACACGGGTAATCATATCTGCGGAAGACACCCCGGAACGGCTCTATTCCGAAGGATCGGGCAGTTTCGAATTTGAACGCACGGCCTCCAGGTTGCGCGAAATGCAGAGCGCGGATTGGGCCACGGAGTAGATCGGTAGGCGGCCGGATGCGGGCTTTGCCGCTCTCTGGCCTTGCGCTCGGGCGTCGGTCGCGGTCAACTTGCGCCAAAAGCAGATCGCCCAAAACCGGCTCATGTCCCCAATGGCGAGTATCCTGACCCCCGTGCTAGATATCCTGACCCTCAGCAAGAGCTTCGACGCCGCAGATGGAACCGTTCCCGTCCTGCGCGACATTTCATTATCGGTCGCCCCCGGCGATACTTTGGCGCTGACAGGTGAAAGCGGGTCGGGAAAAAGCACGCTTTTGCACCTCATGGCGGGGCTGGACGATGCCGATAGCGGCCAGATCGTCTTTGAGGGGCGCGACCTGCTTGCAATGGCCGATTCCGACCGCGCGGCGGTCAGGCGCAGCCGGATCGGGCTGGTGTTTCAGCAGTTTAATCTTGTGCCGTCGCTGACCGTGGCACGGAACTTGGCGCTCCAGGCACGGTTGGCGGGCACTCATGACGCGGCCCATGTCGCGGGGCTGATCGAACGGCTTGGCCTGTCGGGGCTTGACCATCGCTATCCCGAACAACTGTCAGGCGGGCAGCAACAGCGCGTGGCGATCGGGCGAACGCTGGCTGCGCACCCGCGTTTGATCCTGGCCGATGAGCCGACCGGAAACCTGGATGAACAGACCGGCGACGCGGTTATGGCGCTGATGCACGAACTTGTGGCCGAATCCGGTGCGGCCCTGGTGATGGCAACCCATTCGCAAAGGTTGGCCGCAAATTTCGCGCGACGCATTCATCTGCGCCACGGTCAGCTGGAAAAGCATTGAAATGCCCTTATTAGAGACGTTTTTATCGCATTGGCGTCGTCACCCGGGGCAATTGGCGACGCTGGTTTTAGGGCTGGCTTTGGCCACCGCCCTATGGTCCGGCGTGCAGGCGATCAACGAAGAGGCGCGGCGAAGCTATGCCCGTGCCGCGGCGACGCTCGGGGCCAATCAACTGGCGCGGCTGGTGCATCCCGAAGGGGCTGAAATCCCTGTTGCAGACTATGTTTCTTTGCGTCGCGCGGGATGGCGGGTGTCGCCGGTGATGGAAGGCACGCTCACCTTGGGGGATGACAATTGGCGCATGATCGGTGTCGATCCATTGACAGCACCGCTTCAATCCCTGCCCCAAGGCGCATTTGGGCCCGAGGCCGACATCGCCGAATTCTTCGCCTCCCCTGGCCTGATCTTCGTTGCGCGCGGCACATCGCTGCCCGAATTGCCCGATGGTTTCCCCGATATCGCGGAAAACGCCGCCATTGCGCCGGGTCTGATGTTGACCGACATCGGCACAGCCGCGCGTCTGCTGAACCGCGATACTCTCTCATTTCTCACCATGGCCCCCGATCAACCTGCGGGTTTGCCCCCGCTCGCGACAGCGACCGCATTGCAGCTTGAGGGCCCGCGCGCGCGCGATGACCTGTCGCGCCTGACCGACAGTCTACACCTCAACCTCAGCGCCTTCGGGTTTCTGTCTTTTGCGGTCGGTCTCTTTATCGTGCATGCCTCCATCGGTCTGGCCTTTGAACAGCGCCGCCCGGTCTTTCGAACCCTTCGCGCCATCGGCGTGCCGCTGCGCAGGCTTTTCGCCGCGCTGGCCTTTGAGGTCACTTTGATAGCGCTGATCGCGGGGGGCGCGGGCATTTTGCTTGGCTATATCATTGCGGCGACCCTGCTGCCGGATGTCGCCGGCACCTTGCGCAGCCTCTATGGCGCGGAAATCAGTGGCGCGCTGTCATTTCGTCCGCTTTGGGCGGGTCTGGGCCTGGGTATCGCGGTGCTTGGCGCGTGGGTATCCTCGGCGCAATCCTTCTGGAAGCTGATGAACATGCCGCTGCTGGCTCCCGCGCAGCCGCGCGCCTGGGCGCTCATCTCGGCGCGGGCAATATTTCGACAGACAGGCGTGGGCCTGGCCCTGCTATTTGCCAGCGCGGGATTGGCGGTCTTTGGCGGGTCGCTCATCGCCGGCTTCCTCAGCGTTGGGGCGTTGTTGATCGGAGCGGCTTTGCTGTTGCCGGGCCTTGTGATGCTGGTGCTTCGATTGGCCGAACGGCGTGCGCGTGGTGCTTTTGGCGAATGGGTATTGGCCGATACCCGGCAATTACTGCCGGGCCTGTCGCTTGCCCTGATGGCGCTCTTGTTGGCGCTGGCGGCAAATATCGGCGTTTCGACCATGGTGGGATCCTTTCGGCTGACCTTTACCGGGTGGCTCAATCAACGATTGGTATCCGAGTTGTATGTGACTGCGCGATCCGAGGTCGAGGCCGAGCAAATCCGCGCCTTTCTGGCCCCACAAGTCGCTGCCGTGTTGCCTATTGCCCATGCCGAGACCCGGATCGACGGGTTGCCCGCCACCGTGTTCGGAATCGCCGATGATCCCACATACCGGGACAATTGGCCTTTGTTAGAGACTGTTTCGGACGCTTGGGATGGTCTGGCGCGCGGCACATTTGTGATGATCAATGAACAAATGGCGCGCCGGTCCGATCTGTCATTGGGCGACAGCGTGACCCTGCGCCCCGGCCTGACCCTGCCCATCGGGGCCATCTATTCTGACTATGGTAATCCCAACGGTCAGGCGATGGTCGCGCTGGAGGTTTTACGCCGGAACTTCACGCAGATCGACCAACGCCGCACGGCCGTGAGAACAGATGCCGCCGACGTTGGTGCGCTGGTCCGCGCATTGTTGCAGCAATTCGATCTGCCCGCCGCCAATATACGCGATCAGGCCAGCCAGAAACAGGTGGCCTTGAGCGTGTTTGAACAAACCTTTCGCGTTACCGGTGCCCTGAACATCCTGACCCTCGCCGTGGCCGGTTTCGCGCTGTTCGCCAGCCTTCTGACTCTGGCAAACATGCGCCTGCCGCAGGTCGCGCCGCTTTGGGCGCTTGGTCAGACACGTGCCACGCTGGCCCGGACCGAGCTGATCCGCACGCTTGGCATCGTTGCGGTCACTTGGGTCATCGCCCTGCCCGTCGGGCTGGCCCTTGCCTGGATTTTGCTGGCGATCGTGAATGTCGAAGCGTTCGGCTGGCGCTTGCCGATGACGCTCTTTCCCGGCGATTACCTGCGGCTTCTGGGCTATGCGATGCTATCCTCCACTATTGCCGCGGCGCTTCCGGCGCTTAGCCTTCTGCGCATGCCGCCGGCACAACTGCTCAAGGTGTTTTCCAATGAACGTTAGAGTGTTTTTGGTGGCGATTTTCTGGGCAAATCAGGCCCTGACACAGGGGTTTGCGGGCCTGGGGACCGATGCTACCGGGTTTTCCAACCCCGATCCCGGGTATCAGATCACGTTCCCCCGCGATTACGGCCCGCATCCCGATTTTCGCATCGAATGGTGGTATCTGACTGCGACACTAGAGGCCGAGGATGGGCGTCAGTTCGGCGTGCAATGGACGCTGTTTCGATCCGCCCTGAGGCCCGAGGAAGCGATCGGTTGGGACAGCGCGCAGATCTGGCTCGGCCATGCCGGGCTGACCACGGTGGATAGGCAATTCAGTGCTGAGCGTTTCGCGCGGGGCGGAATCGGGCAGGCGGGCGTTACCGCAGATCCCTTCAGCGCCTATATCGACGATTGGGAAATGGCGG
>CAXBGQ010000074.1:0-11528 GCA_963975135.1 uncultured Nioella sp.
ACCGGACCTCGTTCGCCACTGGAGAGCGACCGCCGCAATCACACCATGTCGTTTGTGTCCAAGGGTGCCGCCTCAATGAACCGGCTAGAAATTCAGCAGACACAAAACCCCGGAAAGACCCCTTTTATTTCGACACGTATTTGACCATCTCCGCAGAGACGTAATTCAGCGAACTGCAGAAAGCCGTTTGGGTGAGACCTGAGCAGCCATCGCTCTCAGCCCACTCCCCTAATCAAATGTCCCCGTCACCCGGCCAAGCAGCATGAAGGCGCGGGCTGTGCGGGTTTCGGACATCTGGACGATCTCCTCATCCGTCGCGTTCTGCTCGAAATCGACCAGCGTCTTGTCGAACTGGCGCAGGAAATGATGCACCGCGTCGCGAAACACCAGGTCTTGTTTCATCCGGCCCGATGACAGCGCCAGCGAGGACCGGTCGCGGATGCCGCCAAGCCCCGCGATGGGTTTGCCGCGCTCGCCCTTGGCGAATTTGCGCCAGATCTCGGGCTTGGCGCGGTCGGGGCGCAGATCGTCCATGTAAATGCCGTCCTGGCTGAGCAGGGTCAGCGCGTCCTGGCTGGCGCGGATCAGTTTCTTGGTGGACGGATCCTGCAAGGCGCGGCGCAAAGTGCGGAAGCCTTCCTTGTCATGCTCATTCTCGGGGAAATTCAGCGCCTTGATGAAATCCGCGATCGAGATCGGCTCCTGCAGGGCCTCGGCGGGCGTTCCTAGTCCCAGACTTGGCTGCGGGGCGTCGGGTGTGGCGGGTTCACGTACCACCGCGGCGCGGGCCTCGGCGCTTTCGGCGGCCTTTCGGATCGAGGTGAAGGTGGCCAGCGCGTTTTCGGCCTGGCGTTGCGCCCTGGCGATCTCATCCAGTTTGGCGACCACTTCGGGGCGCAGATCCATGCCGCTGTTTTGCTGCTGAACCACATAGGCCGCGCGCATGGCGTCAATTGCGCTCTGCAATCTTGCCGATTCCTCGCGCAGGATGCGGGCGGTCTTGGCGGCAGAGGCGGCCACCCAGATCAAGGCCACCGGCATGAAAATGGCTAACATGATCATCACGGCTTCTATTGCCGATGCCTCGCCCAGACCCGACATATCGGTGCCGTAGAAGAAATAGGTGACACCTGCCAGCCACACGATAGTCAGGGCCAGGGCGACCACCTCGATCATGGTGATGCGCGATGTCTCGGGGTCCGGCACAAAGGCACCGAGATCCAGCGTCGAGAGGTTTTTCTCATCTGCCATGGCTACCAAGTTCCGCGTTCCGGCAGAGCGCCGCCCCTAGATATAGGAGACCTTGACGATCTCGTAATCTTTGCTGCCGCCCGGCGTTTTCACCTCAACACTGTCACCTTCCTCCTTGCCAATCAAGGCACGCGCCAGGGGGGAGTTGATGTTGAGCAGACCCTGTTCGATCCTGGCTTCGGCCTCGCCCACGATCTGATAGGTCTTTTCTTCCTCGGTATTCTCATCGACCAGCTCAACGGTGGCCCCGAATTTGATTGGACCGGACAGCTTTTTGGGGTCGATGACCTGCGCCAGGCTGATCAGGCCTTCAAGTTCCTTGATGCGGCCCTCGATAAAGGACTGCTTTTCGCGCGCGGAATGATATTCGGCGTTCTCCGACAGATCGCCATGCTCGCGGGCCTCGGCGATGGCCTTGATGATGGCCGGGCGCTCAAGGGTCTTGAGGATCTTGAGCTCGGAATCCAGGGTGCTGTAGCCCGTCGGAGTCATTGGGATCTTGTCCATCGCGTTCACCGTCTTACTGCATGCTATGTTGCCGCTCGAAGCCCGGACGATACGGGGGCTCCCGGGGTAGTTCAACGAGATTTTCCGCAGATGCGGTGGCGCAGGGCCGATGCGGCACTGGTTGGCGGCGGATAATGGCGAGACTATCCGCCAAGATCCGTGCCCGTCGCCATTAAATTGGCTGGTCGTGGCCTGAGGGGGGCCTGTCCTAGCTGCCGCCGACGATCCCGATCTCAGCGGTTCCGGTGACGGCGATACCGGCCGCCGGGCGTGGTTCGGGCGCTGTAGGGCGGCCATCGACGCCGCAGGCCGAAAGCACCGCCAGCATTGCCACCATCAGGATTGTCCGGGTCATTCCAACGTCTCCTTCCAGCGCGCCACCTGGGCGCGAACCTGTGCCGGTGCGGTCCCGCCATAGGACATGCGGGAGGCGACCGAATTATGCACGCCCAGAACCTCGAACACATCGCCCGTGATCGCGCCATGGACGCCCTGCATCTGTGCCAGCGTCAGATCCGGCAGGTCGCAGCCTGCGTCCTCGGCCAGCTTGACCAGAGCGCCGGTGACATGATGCGCCTCGCGAAACGGCATGTCCAGCGCGCGCACCAGCCAGTCGGCCAGATCGGTGGCGGTGGAAAACCCGGCCCCGGCGGCGGTTTCCAGGCTGGCGCGATTGGCCGTCATGTCACCGATCATCCCGGTCATGGCGGCCAGCGCCAGCATCAGGCTGTCGGCGGCGTCAAAGACCTGTTCCTTGTCTTCCTGCATATCCTTGGAATAGGCCAGCGGCAGGCCCTTCATCACCGTCAGTAGCGCAACATTGGCCCCCAGGATGCGCCCTATCTTGGCGCGGATCAGTTCCGCCGCATCCGGGTTCTTCTTTTGCGGCATGATCGAGGAGCCGGTGGAAAACCGGTCCGACAGCGTGACAAACCGGAACTGCGCCGAGGACCAGATCACCAATTCCTCTGCAAAACGCGACAGGTGCATGGCGCAGATCGTGGCGGCGGCGAGAAACTCCAGCGCGAAATCACGGTCGCTGACGGCGTCGAGCGAATTGGCGGCCGGCCGGTCAAAGCCAAGCGTGGTTGCGGTGTCCATCCGGTCGATTGGAAAGGAGGTGCCGGCAAGGGCAGCAGCGCCCAGAGGGCATTCGTTCATCCGGGCGCGCGCGTCGATCATCCGCGACCGGTCACGCGCGAACATCTCGACATAGGCCAGCATGTGATGGCCCCAGGTCACTGGCTGCGCGGTTTGCAGATGGGTAAAGCCCGGCATCACCCAATCGGCACCAGCCTCGGCCTGAGCGAGGAGCGCTTGCATAAGCGCGAGGAGCCCTTGGGTGGCGGCATCCGTCTGATCGCGGACCCAGAGCCGGAAATCGGTCGCCACCTGATCGTTGCGGCTGCGCGCGGTGTGCAGACGTCCCGCCGGATCGCCGATAATGTCCTTCAGCCGCGCCTCGATATTCATGTGAATGTCTTCCAGAGCGGTCGAGAACTCGAACTTTCCGCCCTCGATCTCTGACAAGACCGTGAGCAGCCCTTCCCGGATCGCCTCTGCATCACTATCGGTAATGATACCCTGCGCCGCCAACATGGCCGCATGTGCCAAGGAACCGTCGATGTCCTGTTTCGCCAATCGCTTGTCAAACCCGATCGAGGCGTTGATCGCCTCCATGATCGCGTCTGGCCCGGCGGCGAACCGGCCGCCCCACATGGCATTCGAGCTGGAATTGGACATGAGTGAGACCTCGAAAGGAAAGTGAATGATCCGCATGATGCGCCTTGCCGTGCTCTACATCGCCTTGGGGGCGGGTGCAAATAGCGCCATGGCCCAGGGGCTGGAGGATTTTTTGCAGGGCGATATGCGGGTCATGGTGCTGCACGAGGCCCCTGTCCGCGTACCCGCGGTACGGTTCACTGATACTGACGGCGTTGACATGCGGCTTGATGCCTTTGCCGGGCAGTATGTCGTGCTGAATTTCTGGGCCACCTGGTGCGCACCCTGCCGGGTCGAAATGCCGTCGCTTGCGGCTTTGCAGGAGACCATGGGCAGCACCGATTTCAGCGTCGTCACCGTCGCCACGGGCCGCAACCCGATGCCCGCCGTGAACCGGTTTCTGCGTGAGGTCGGTGCCACCAATCTGCGTGTCGTGCTGGACCCTAGCCAGGATATGGCCCGCGCGATGGATGTGTCCGGCTTGCCAACCACGGTGCTGCTGACGCCTGAGGGGCGCGAGGCCGGACGTCTGGTGGGCGATGCCGATTGGGCCGGGGACGCGGCGCTGGCGCTGCTCAGGGCATGGTCGGGGCAGGGCGACAGCTAAGCCAGCGCGGCGCATTTGGTATGGGCCGGGCAAGTGGTGACATGGTCGTTCACCATGCCCACGGCCTGCATGAACGCGTAGACAATCGTCGGCCCGCAAAACCGGAATCCGGCTTTTTTCAGGTCTTTTGAGATCTGGGTCGAGAGCGGCGTAAACCCGGGCACCTCGCTCATATTGGCCCAGTTGTTCTGAAGCGGTGATCCGCCGACATAGTCCCACAGGAACCGGTCGAACCCCTGCGCTGCCTCGATCTTCTGCCAGGCCCGTGCATTGCCGATGGTGGCCTTGATCTTGCCGCGATGGCGCACGATGCCGGGGTTTTGCAGCAGCGTTTCGACCTCGCTTTCGCCCCATGTCGCAATTATGTCGGGGTCGAACCCGGCAAAGGCTGTGCGAAAGGCATCGCGTTTGCGCAGGATGGTGATCCAGGCAAGCCCCGCCTGAAACCCGTCGAGAATCAGTTTCTCGAACAGCGCCCGGCTGTCGCGCTCGGGCACGCCCCATTCAGTGTCGTGATAGGCCCGATACATCGGATCGTCACCGGGCCAGGTGCAGCCTTCATCCGCCATCTACTTTGTTCCCCTGCAAAATCCGTGGTCGCTTCGTTTTTCCTAAAACTAGAACAAAATGCGCACATTCACCATGCCTTAACACGCGCGCGCGCAATCTGGCCGGGTCTGATCAAGGAGGCTGCCATGCGGGGGCGCAAACGCACAGAACTGATCGATCCGGAAGTGGAAAGCCCGCTATCCGTCGCCGTGCAGCACCGCGACAAGGGCACATTGACCATGGTCCGCGAGGCGTTGGAGCGTGGCGACGTGGTGTTGGCCTATCAGCCGGTGGTGCAGGCGGGTAACGGCAAATCGGTGGCGTTTTACGAAGGGCTCATTCGCATCCTCGACGATACCGGGCGGGTGATTCCGGCGCGCGATTTCGTGGGTGTGGTCGAGAATCAGGATCTTGGGCGGCTGATCGATTGCGCGTCCCTGCGGGCCGGGCTGCGCGCCCTGAAACAGGTGCCTGATCTGCGGCTCTCAATCAATATGTCGGCGCGATCGATCGGCTATCCGCAATGGAAACAGATCCTCAACCGCAGCCTGCACAGCGATCCGCGCGTGGCCGAACGGTTGATCCTTGAAATCACCGAATGCTCCGCCATGCAGATGCCGGAACTGGTGAGCGTGTTCATGGCCGAATTGCAGGATAAGGGCATTACCTTCGCGCTGGATGATTTCGGGGCCGGGCACACCGTGTTCCGGTACCTGAAGGATTTCTACTTCGATATCGTCAAAATAGACGGGCAATTCATCCGCAACGTGCATCAAGACCCCAATAACCAGGTTCTGACCCAGGCCTTGATCTCAATCGCCGGTCATTTTGACATGTTCACCGTGGCCGAAGCCGTGGAGACCCCCGATGAAGCGGCCTGGCTTGCATCTGCCGGGTTCGATTGCCTGCAAGGTTATCTTTTCGGGGCCCCAAGCCTGTCGCCGCCCTGGGCGCTGACCAAGGGCGGCAAGTCGCGTACCGGCTGAAGGGCCCCGGCCTTTCTGGATATTCTTGTTGAACCCGCTCCGCTCCTGAGACACCGTGTCAGTTGAGAACTCCCCCCCGACGTTTTATGACGCCGGGGATTATCCGCATTCCGCCGCGTCAAGCCCGTGCTTTCCGGCCTGATCGCACCGCAAAACCAAAGAAGGATCTGACATGACCAATGTCGTTATCGCCTCTGCCGCCCGAACTGCTGTTGGCAGTTTCCTCGGTTCATTTGCCAACACGCCTGCCCATGATCTGGGTTCGGCCGTTCTGGAGGCGCTGGTGGAGCGTGCCGGCATCGACAAGGCGGACGTGTCCGAGACCATTCTGGGCCAGGTGTTGACCGCGGCGCAGGGCCAGAACCCGGCCCGGCAAGCGCATATCAATGCCGGTCTGCCGAAAGAGGCCGCCGCCTGGGGTATCAACCAGGTTTGCGGCTCGGGCCTGCGCGCGGTGGCGCTTGGTGCGCAGCACATCATGTTGGGCGATGCCACGATCGTGGCCGCGGGCGGCCAGGAAAACATGTCGATGTCCACCCATGCCGCCGCGCTGCGTCAGGGCCAGAAAATGGGCGACATGAAATATATCGACACGATGATCCGCGATGGCCTGTGGGATGCGTTCAACGGCTACCACATGGGTCAGACCGCCGAAAACGTGGCCGAGCAATGGCAGATCAGCCGCGAAATGCAGGATGAATTCGCCGTCGGCTCGCAAAACAAGGCCGAAGCCGCGCAAAAGGCTGGCAAATTCGCTGATGAAATTGCGCCCTTCACCATCAAGACCCGCAAGGGCGACATCACCGTCGATGCCGATGAATATATCCGCCACGGAGCCACGATGGAGGCGATGGCCAAGCTGCGCCCGGCCTTTACCAAGGACGGGTCGGTGACGGCAGCAAATGCCTCGGGCATCAATGACGGTGCCGCCGGTGCGCTGCTGATGTCGGCCGACGAGGCCGAGAAACGCGGCATCGAACCCCTGGCACGGATTGCCTCTTATGCCACTGCCGGACTGGACCCGTCGATCATGGGCGTCGGCCCGATCTACGCGTCGCGCAAGGCGCTGGAGAAAGCCGGCTGGAGCGTGAACGACCTCGATCTGGTCGAAGCCAACGAAGCCTTTGCCGCGCAGGCCTGCGCCGTGAACAAGGATATGGGGTGGGATCCTGAAATCGTGAACGTCAATGGCGGCGCGATTGCCATCGGCCACCCGATCGGGGCCTCGGGTGCCCGTGTTCTCAACACGCTCCTGTTCGAAATGCAGCGCCGCGATGCGAAAAAAGGCCTCGCCACGCTTTGCATCGGCGGCGGCATGGGCGTTGCGCTTTGCGTCGAACGCCCCTGAATTGAAACGATTGGCGGGGACAGCCCCGCCCTACACCCCTCTCAAAGGAGATCCCTCATGGCACGAGTTGCACTCGTCACTGGCGGCAGCCGCGGTATCGGCGAAGCCATTTCGAAAAAACTGAAGGCCGACGGCTATGACGTTGCCGCCACCTATGCCGGCAATGACGAAGCCGCCGCGAAGTTTTCCGCCGAAACAGGCATCAAGACCTACAAGTGGAACGTTGCCGATTACGACGCCTCCGCCGCCGGTATCGCGCAGGTCGAGGCCGATCTCGGCCCCATCGACGTGGTTGTCGCCAATGCGGGCATCACCCGCGACGCACCGTTTCACAAGATGAAGCCGGAGCAGTGGAAAGAGGTGATCGACACCAACCTGACCGGCGTGTTCAACACCGTGCACCCGGTCTGGCCCGGCATGCGTGAACGCAAATTCGGCCGCGTCATCGTAATCTCCTCGATCAACGGTCAGAAGGGCCAATTTGCACAGGTCAACTATGCCGCGACCAAGGCGGGCGATCTGGGTATCGTGAAATCGCTGGCGCAGGAAGGCGCGCGCGCGGGCATTACCGCCAACGCGGTATGTCCGGGTTATATCGCCACCGAGATGGTGATGGCGGTGCCGGAAAAAGTGCGTGAAAGCATCATCGGGCAGATCCCTGCCGGGCGTCTGGGCGAGCCGGAAGAGATCGCGCGCTGCGTTGCCTTCCTGGCCTCTGATGACGCGGGCTTTATCAATGGCTCGACCATCTCGGCCAATGGCGCGCAGTTCTTCGTCTGACACTGCCGCCACATCGCGGTTTATTCGGCCGGGCACATATGCTGCCCGGCCGTTTTGCTTTCGGTGCGGTGAAACAGCGACGCGATCAGACCGCGAAATGCGGCCCCGCGGGCGGCACGGGCATTTTCAAAGGCGGTCTTTGCGGCGGGGCTTGCGGTGATCTGGAACATCGGAACATCCTTCAATGTCAGGTTTTTTGAACTGACCTGAATATGGGCCTTTAAATATCGTAGCACAAACGAGACTTTACCTCGGTTCAGATTAGTTTTACTTAACTGATATGTCTGATCGTCTGCCGCCCCTGACCGCGCTTCGCGCCTTTGATGCCGCCGCCCGCCATCTCAGCTTTGCCAGAGCAGCGGCGGAACTGAACGTGACGCCCGCCGCATTGAGTTTTCAGATCAAATCGCTTGAGGAGCATCTGGGCGCGCCCCTCTTTCGGCGTCTCAACCGCGCCGTGGATCTGACGGAGGCCGGGCGAACGCTGGCCCCCGGCGCATCGGATGGGTTTGCCACCTTGCGCGCCGCCTGGGCCTCGACAAGGCGGGTGGCGGATCATTCCAGCCTGACAGTCACGGCGGGCCCGGCGCTGACCGCGAAATGGCTGGCTCCGCGCGTCTTTGCGTTTGCACAGGCCCATCCCGAGATCGAGCTGCGGTTTTCCGCGACGCTCAGGCTGTTGGATTTCGACCGCGACGATGTCGATGTGGCAATCCGGTTCGGACTGGGCGGGGAAGAGCCCGGCATGTTTTCGCAATGCATCTATCGCGAATGGCTGACCCCTATGATGCATCCCGATCTGGCGGCGCGCTGCACCGAGCCCAAGGATCTGCTGAGCGTGCCCTTGCTACATCAAGATGACACCGCGTTTCTGAAGCCGCCAGTCGATTGGGCGGCCTGGTTTCGCGCGGCGGGCCTGCCCGCGCCGACGGGCGGGGCCCGGTTTTCGCAGGCCGATCACGCAATCGATGCGGCCGCCGCCGGGGGCGGGGCGGTTCTGGGGCGTATCACGCTGGCGGAAAAGGATCTGCGCGAGGGGCGACTGGTGGCCCCGTTCGATCTGGCGTTGACGACCGAGGCGCATTACCGGTTCGTTTGCCCGCGCGGCAACGAGACCCGCCCGCAGGTGCGGGCTTTTCTGGATTGGGTTTTGGATCAGACAAAAGATTTCGACCCCTACCGCAAGGGTCGGGTCTTTGTTGCGGCGGCGGATGTCGCCCCATAACGGGGGGCGCGCCGCCGCTATCTGTTCCGGCTTAGCTGTCGAGCCGGGAGATTTCTTCCTTGAGGCGGAGCTTCTGTTTCTTCAGTTCCTGGATGGCAAGGTCGGTGGTGCCGGGGCTTCGTTGGGCCTCTTCGACCTGTTTTGAGAGGGTCTCATGTTTCTTCTTCAGTTCATGAAGATGAGCGCCTACGGTCATTCAGTATCTCCTCTCGTATTGTAAAGACTGCGTGCCAAGCGAAGCACAGGACGGGCCGGGAGTCACGTCAAAGCTGAACAAAATTGTCTGGGATTTGCGGATGCCCGCCGATCAGGTCCAGCCGATCGCCGCCGCATCGCGCAGGACCGCGCGGGCGGGGGCCGAGAAATCGTCTCTATCGGCCACATGTGCGGGGCCATCGTGCAAAACCAGCGGTGCCAGCAGGCAAAACGGCGCGCGCGCGCCCTTGCGGGCGCGGATCAGCACGCGGGTCGCGGCCCTGCCCGTGCGCGGGACAAGGGGGCGCAGGGAAATAGCGCCAAAATCCGGCGTCAGCGCCGCCAGCAGGTCCGGCACCCGGTCGGCGGAATGGATCATCGTCAACCATCCCTTGGGCTTCAGCCTGCGAGACGCGATGCCGATCCACTGCGCCAACGGGGTGTCTTCGCGCAGGGCCTTCTCGCGGCCTGCATCCTGTGCGGGCGTGCCGCCGTTCGCGGAATAATAGGGCGGGTTGGCGATCACATGGTCAAAGCTTAGCTGGCGCAGATCGGCGGGCAGGGCGGTCAGATCGGCGGTGACGACCTGCATCGCCGCGCCGGCATTGCGTCTGGCCAGGTCCGCGTAATCGGGTTGCCGTTCGACCCCTGTCAGAACCAGCCCCGGGACCCGCACCGCCAGGCAGAGCGACGCCACGCCCACGCCACAGCCAAGCTCCAGCACAGGTTCCCCGTCATGCGCGTCGACGGCGGCCGCCAACAGCACCGGGTCAGTCGCGGCGCGGTAGCCGGATTTGGGCTGCCACGCCATCACCCGCCCGCCCAGAAAGGCATCGCGCGTCAGGTCGGCCTCGGCAAAAACCACTCAGTCACGCCCCAGGGGGATTTCATTGTCGCGAAGCGTGCGCTCAGCGGCGACGTAATCTTCGCTGCGCACCATCATCCGGCGCGGCAAAATGCCGATCGATCCTTCCAGCACGCTCATATGGACGTCCATCACGAACACCTCTATATCCTCGCCGGACAACAGTGCCGTGGCAAAGGCGATGACGGTCGGGTCGGTGCTGCGCATAAGTTCTTTCATAGCATGGGCACATAGGCATGATGGGCCCCAATGTCGAGACAAGGATGACCGCGAAGATGACGCTGTCTGATACCGCCACGAAACCGCATGACCGGCTGAGGGATTACTTGGCCGAGGATATGGAGGCCGTGAACCGGCTGATTCGCACCCGCATGGCCTCGGAACATGCGCCGCGCATCCCCGAGGTCACGGCGCATCTGGTCGAGGCCGGAGGCAAACGCATTCGCCCGATGATGACGCTGGCGGCGGCGCGGCTCTGCGGCTATGCGGGCGCGGATCATCAGAAACTGGCCGCAACGGTGGAGTTCATCCACACCGCGACGCTGTTGCATGATGACGTGGTCGATGAAAGCGGTCAGCGTCGCGGGCGACCCACGGCCAACCTGCTATGGGACAATAAATCCAGCGTGCTGGTGGGCGATTACCTCTTTGCCCGTTCGTTTCAATTGATGGTCGAAACCGGATCGCTGCGGGTGCTGGACATTCTGGCCAATGCGGCGGCGACGATTGCCGAAGGCGAGGTGCTGCAACTGACGGCGGCGCAGAATCTGGCCACCACGGAAGAGATTTACGCCCAGGTGATCCGCGGCAAGACGGCGGCCCTCTTTGAGGCCGCGACCGAAGTGGGCGGCGTGATTGCGGGTACGGGCGCGGCGCAGGTGACGGCGTTGGCGCGCTACGGCGATGCGCTTGGCATGAGTTTTCAGATTGTCGATGACCTGCTGGATTACGGCGGGGCCGCCGGCGCGATGGGCAAGAATGCAGGCGATGATTTCCGTGAACGCAAGCTGACGCTGCCGGTGATCAAGGCAGTGGCGCGCGCGGATGCGGGCGAACGCGCCTTTTGGGTCCGTGTGATCGAGAAGGGCGACCAGCGCGAAGGCGATCTGGAGGAGGCGCTGCGCCTGATGCAGGCGCATGGCACGCTTGAGCAAACCCGCACCGAGGCGTTGCGCCACGCGGCTGAGGCAAAAGCGGCTCTCGCCTGTCTGCCGGATCACCCTTTGCGTGACATGCTGGCCGATCTGGCCGAATTCGTGGTCGAACGGATCAGCTGAGAATTTCGGTGGCGGCGACCCACCAATTCGGATGCGCGGCCTGAATGCGGGCGGCAATCCGGTCTGCGGCGGCGCGGGTTTCGACCAACCCGAAACATGTCGCCCCCGATCCGCTCATCCGTGCCAGGGCCACATCTTCGCCGCGCAGCGCGTCCAGGCAGGTGCCGATTGTGGGGGCCAGGGCCCGCGCGGGCCGTTCCAGATCGTTCCGCTGCA
>CAXBGQ010000075.1:0-11342 GCA_963975135.1 uncultured Nioella sp.
GCGAGGGGTTTCACCCCTCGCGCTCCCCAAGGTATTTTTGCCAAGATGAAGAGACCTGTCAGGCGGAGCGGATCGCCTCCAGCATCACATGCACGTTTTCAGGGTCGGCGTCGGGCGTAATGCCATGGCCGAGGTTGAAGATATGGGGGCCGTTTCTGAAAGCTTCGACGATGCGTTTGGTCTCATCGATCAGTGGTTGGCCGCCGGTGACCATCAGTTTCGGGTCGAGATTGCCCTGCACGCAGCCATCGGTCTGAAGGGTGCGGGCAGCCCAAGCGGCATCGACGCTGGTGTCTAGGCCCAAGCAATCGGCACCCACGGCTGTGGCAAAGCCGACATAGTTTTCACCCGCCTCGCGCGGGAAGGCGATGACCGGCAGGCCGGGATGGCGGGATTTAAGCGCGGCGATGATGCGCTTGATCGGCTGTAGGGAGTATTTTTCGAAGGCGTCGCCTTTCAGGCTTCCGGCCCAGGAATCGAAGAGCTTGATCACCTCGGCTCCGGCTTGCACCTGTGCGCTGAGGTATTCGATGGTGGCCAATGTGATGAGGTCAATCAGCGCGTCGAAGGTTTCCGTGTCGCCCTCGCGCAGGGCATGGGCCGGGGCCTGATCGGGCGTGCCGCGCCCGGCGATCATGTAGGTGGCGACCGTCCAGGGGGCACCGGCAAAGCCGATGAGCGTGGTTTCCTTTGGCAGTTCGCGCGTCAGGATGCGGATCGTTTCATAGACCGGGGCAAGGTGATCGTGGATGTCGTCGGGCCCCTTGAACCGGGCCATGTCACGGGCCCCGGAAATCGTTGAAAGGCGCGGGCCCTCGCCGGTGACGAACCACAGATCAGCCCCGAGCGCCTGCGGGATTAGCAGGATGTCGGCAAAGAGGATCGAGGCATCGAAGCCATAGCGGCGGATCGGTTGCAGGGTGACCTCGGCCGCGAGGTCAGGATTGTAGCACAGCGACAGGAAATCGCCCGCCTTTTCCCGCGTGGCGCGATATTCGGGCAGGTAGCGCCCGGCCTGACGCATCATCCAGACGGGCGGTGTCGGCAGGGTTTCACCGGCGAGAGCGCGCAGCAGGGTCTTGGTCATGGGGGCGGTCCTTTTGCCGTGGTTTGTGTCGGTGTTTCGCGGGGGGCGTCCGGTGTCAAGCGGGGCTGCGCGGATTTGGGCGGTTTCGACGCGCGTTCTGCGCGCCGCCTGGCGGCGGACTTGCCGCCAGTTAAAGACGAGTATTTTTGCAAAGAAGAAGGCGAGGGGGTTCAGCTTGGTGGAGGGTTGGATTAGGAAACAGGCATGGATATGCATCTTCCTTCACCTTCCGCGCCGCTGAAAATCGGCACCCGTGGTTCGCCGCTGGCGCTGGCGCAGGCGCATGAGACACGGCGCCGGTTGGCCGCGGCGTTTGATCTGCCGCAGGAGGCCTTTGAAATTGTCGTGATCAAAACCACCGGCGACAACCGGGCGATGATCGACGCGGATCGGCCCTTGAAGGAGATCGGCGGCAAGGGTTTGTTCACGAAAGAGATCGAAGAGGCGCTCTTGGCTGGTGGCATCGATATCGCGGTGCATTCGATGAAGGATATGCCGGTGGCGCAGCCGGGTGGTTTGTTGCTGGACACATATCTGCCGCGCGAGGATGTGCGCGACGGGTTCGTTTCGCTGGCCCATGGCGGGCTGAAAGCACTGCCCGTTGGTGCGCGGGTCGGGTCATCGTCGCTCAGGCGCCGGGCGCAGTTGTTGGCGCGGCGGCCCGATCTGGAACTGGTCGAGTTTCGCGGCAATGTGCAGACGAGGATGAAGAAACTGGAGGCGGGTGTGGTCGATGCCACGTTCCTAGCGATGGCGGGGTTGAAGCGCCTTGGGATGGAGACCGTCGCCCGCGCGGCGATTGAGCCGGATGCGATGCTGCCCGCCGTGGCACAGGGCGCGATTGGGATCGAGCGTCGCGCGGATGACGCCCGCGCCGCAGATATGCTGGCCGCGATTCATGACCCCGAGACGGGCCTGCGGCTGGCGGCGGAGCGCGCCTTTCTGGCCGGACTTGACGGGTCCTGCCAGACGCCGATTGCCGGGTTGGCCGAGCTGGAGGGGGGCACCCTGCGGCTAAGGGGCGAGATCCTGCGCCCTGACGGGTCCGAGGTGATTTTCGATGACGTTACGGTGCCTGTGCAGGATGGCGCTGCGGCGGGTCTGGATATGGCCCGGCGAATGCGGGCGCGGGCGGGCGACGGTTTCTTTGACTGGTGGGGCGTCTGAGGGCCACCCGCGCGCAAATTTCCGGTTGACGGGGGCCATGCGCTGTCTTAGCAGATGCCTCGCTTAGTGGCGGTGTAGCTCAGTTGGTTAGAGCAGCGGAATCATAATCCGCGTGTCCGGGGTTCAAGTCCCTGCACCGCCACCAAAGACTCCAAATCTCCAGCAAGAAATTTCCAGGCAGTTTTTATTGCTCGGTTTTTTAGTGTCCACGCCTTGGCACCAATCCTGAGGTTTCTGATCTCAGACCGCGCAAATTACGTTACCTTGACGGGCGTGACCGCACCCGATGATCACATTCAACAGCCAGTCACAGGTTGGGGCTGAACATAAAGGCGGCGGGCCCGGCGATGCGCAGCACTTGCCGGATCAGCGCCGCGCCCTCTGCGTCATAGGCCACGCGGGTCAGGCATAGCAGTGGCGTGTGGCGGTCAACCGACAGGGCCACCGCGTCGCTCATGCTGGTTTCCGCCGCTTGCAGCAGGTCGTCGACACGGGCGGCGCTGAGGCCTAGGCGGCCCAGGATGGCCTCCAGCTCGGCGGGCAGGTCTTCGTCGGGATCGGGACAGATCGTGGCGGGCAGATGCACTTCCTCAAGCGCGAACCGGTCGCCGCCCGATTTCAGGGTGCGGGCATAATCATGCACCCGGCCCGGTCCAAACAGCGCCTCTTCGCTGGAACTGGGCGCGCGCAGGGCGTGACGGCTGCGGAACACTTCCAACACCAGCGGTGCGCCATCCGGCCCCCTGAGCCGGTCAAATCCGACCGGTGCCGCGCCCCTCTGCGGTTTCGCCACGATCGTGCCGCGCCCCGGTTTGCGGTGCAGATACCCCATGCCCTCCAGCGTGATCAGCGCCCGGCGCATGGTGCCCTGACTGACGCCGAAATCCGCCGCCAGTTCAAATTCATTGCCAAGGCGCAGACCCTCGGCCCAGATCCCGGTCTCGATCCGGCGCAGCATCTCGGTCTCGGCTTGTTTGTAGAGCGGTTGGCGCGGCATCGGTTTTCCTTCAATTCAGGTGGCGGATCAGGCGGGCATGCTTGTCAAATGCCTGTATCGTTTCCCCGAGCGTCGGCAGGCCCGCCGCTTGCATCATCGGGATCATCTTGGCAAAGGCATCGGCGGTGCCGATGGCATCGCCGATGGCGGTGTGGCGGTCAGCCTCGGGAATGGTGATGGCCAGCCGGTCGCAGAGCGCATCCAGCGTGTGTTCCGCCGACTGGCCAAAGAGGATGGCCGACAACAGCACGGTATCCAGGATGGGCTGATCGAAGCGCCGCCCGATCTCGGTCTCGCGGCGTTGCAGGAACGCCATGTCGAACGGCGCGTTATGGGCCACCAGCACGGCGTTGTCGGCAAAGCGGTGGAACCGGGTCAGCGCCTCGGCCACATCGGGCGCATCGGCAACCATTTCATTGGTCACATGATGCACGTCGATCGAGGCCTGCGGAATCCGCCGGCCCGGATTGACCAGCATGTCGAAACGTTCACCGGCGCGCAGCCGCCCGTTGACCACCCGCACGGCGGCGATCTGGCAGATCTCGTCGACGGCCGGATTGAGGCCGGTGGTCTCGGTATCGAAGATCACGAAATTGAGCTGGTTGAGCGCCGCATCCGACAGCGCCTTTGGCAGTTCGGCGTGCAAGAGGTCGAAATCATATTCCATCGCGCGGGCCGCTCGGGCGGGCGCGGTCGGGCGTGCCAGCGGGATCGAGACCTGCAACGCCGCGCGCGTGTCGGCCCCGGTGCCGATGGTCACGCGGGTGCCATGGGTCAGCTCGACATCGCGGCCTGTGAAAGCGGCGAAGCCGGGGCTGAGGGGCTGGCCCAGCCAATCGTCCAGCTGTTCGCGTTCCGGCATTGGGCCGGGGGCCTCAAGGCTGAGCGTCGCGGCGGTGTCGCCGATCGTGGCCAGCCGCAGCACCAGCCCCTCCGCGCCAAGCCCCGACCAGCCAAGCGCCAGCCGTTCCAGGAGCCGCGCCGCGGCAAAGCCATCGCAGCGGAGCCTGCGATCGGGCATATCCGCGGTCAGGGCAATATCCTTGCGGTTCAGCCGGGCCGTCAACGCCGCGGCCAGATCGGAGGCGGGCAGGGCCTCCATCGGCCACCATTGGGTGTCGGTTGCCGCCTTGCGGGCACCCACCTCTACCGTCAGCGATGTCAGGGTGGCCTTTTGCGGTTCCGGCAGGTCGGGCAGCACGTCTTCGACCCCGTCCAGCAAGCGAGTCAGCAGGTGGGCGCGTTCGGAATGCACTTTGAGGTCGCCCGAGACGTCGCGCAGGCTGAGCACATAACCGGGGTGTTTGGTCTCCTGACCTTCCAGAAACAATAGTTTGATCCGCGCCTCCAGCAGGCGCGCGCCGCGGGTGGTGGCGCAAAGGATATCGGCCCCCTCGGCCTCGCCCGCATCCAGCAGGCGATGATAGGCCTGCATCACCGGGCCGGGCATCAGAAGGTGGCCGATGGGGCGGTTGAGGCCGAGCGCCTCGGTATGGCCAAGAATGTCCGCCGCGCGCCCGTTATAGAGCGCGACCGTATGGTCAGGTGTGCAGAAGAGAACACCATCCGGCACTTCGGCCAACAGCGCCTCAAGCCGGGTTTTCTCACGCAGAAGCTGTGCATTTTCGCGCCCCGCCGCCAACGCCATGGCGTTGCGCGTTTCGGTCAGGTTCGCGGCGACGGCGGCGGCGGCGGGGGCCAGATCGCCCAGATATTTCGCGGGCGCATGGTCGATCCCGGCCTCGACATCGGCATGGGCGCGGGCGCGCATATCGGCGGCCAGACGTTCGACCGGGCGGGCGACATTTTCATCGAACAGCACCCAGACCCAAAGCGACAGCCCGATGATCGCCAGCACCGCCACCAGCCCCGCGATCACGAATGAGGACAGCGCCTCAGCCTCGCCCAACCGGACATAGCCAAGCGCCAGCCCGCCAATCGACAGGGCCGATCCGCCAAGCGCCAGAAGCGCGAAAAATAGAAAGATCCGCAAACGCAGGCTGAGATGGGTGAACATGCGGGTGGGCCTCCCTTCACGTGCCCCGGTAGGTCAGGAACACAGCGCCGTGCGCAGCGGGTCATCGGGGCCAAGCCCGACCCATCCGGCATCGGGGCCAAGGGTTTCGGCGTTCAGATCGGGCAGGTCGATCAGGGTCAGCTGAAGTTCGGCGGCGCAATCGACGGCCATCGGCACCTCGGTGATCGCGGCCCACCGGCCATAGACGTAGAGGTTGACCAACTGCAATTCGGGCAGCGCGTCGTTCATGCGCAGCGATGCCCGGTCCAGCGCGATGAACCCATCATTATAAGGGCGGACATATGTCCAGGGTTGCCACCAGGAGGTGCGCTCACGGGTAACGATCACCTCCATACCGTCGGGCAGGTTGCCGGTCTGGTTGCTGAACCAGGTATATTCCGTCGATATCGTGGCCGCGATCATCGCGCCGCCCGCAAAAAGCGGGGTGATCCATCCGGGCAGGCGGTCGCGGAACGTAAAGCGCAGCGCCATGGCAAGGCCCGCGCCGCCAAATCCGGCGGCAAAAACGGCAATGAGGGTCAGGAACATGGGGGGTGCCTCCGGGGCTAGCTCAGGATACCGCGGCCTTGGCCGACGGCAGATTGCATTGTCTTTACCACAACAAAGGCGTCGCGCAGGTGGCTGCGTTCGAAATCGCTCAGGTCTGTCGGGGCCATGAAATTGTCAGGCTTTTCGCCGCGTTTGATCTGGGCGGCCTGATGTTGCAGCCGGATGTCGGCGATCATGTCATAGGCGTCCAGCAAATCGCGCCCGCCGGTGGGCGATACTTGCCCGCCTTCGATTGCGGCCTCAAGGCGCGCGCGCGTGTTCGCGGCGCGGTGGCGGCCCTGCAGCGCGTAGATGCGGCCCAGATCGACGATCGGCACCACCCCGTTATGCTTGAGATCGACCCGGTTCTTGTTCTCGCCCGACCGGATGGTGGCAAAGCCCCGAAAAAGGCCAAGCGGCGGCGCGTGTTTCAATGAATTCGAGACCATATGCGCCACGAAAATCGAATTCTCGGCGGCTTTTTCCAGCGTGTCGGCCTGAAGATCGGCAAAGAGACGGTCATCGCCGCCAATGGCGCGCAGATCGAACATGACCGAGGCCAGCATCTGCGCCTCCGGGTCGGGCTTGGCGATCCATTTCTGGAAATACTGCCGCCAGACAGCCAGCGGCTGCCGCCAGCGATCCGCCGTCGCCATCATGTCGCCGGGGCAGTAGAAATAGCCGCAGGCATCCAGCCCGTCTGAGACGAATGTCGCCAGAGCCTTGAAATAGGTGTCGTCGGCGGCGGTCATGGCATCGTCGATGATCAGGCAATTATCCTGATCGGAAACGCCGGTCTGTTCCTGGCGGCCCTGGCTGCCGCAGGCAAGCCACAGATAGGGCACCGGGGGCACCCCAAGCTGGTCCTCGGCCATCGCCAACAGCCGCCGCGTTGTGGCATCGCCAATGTCGGTGATCAGGCGGGTGACAACCTGATGCGCGTTATGGCCACCGACCAGTTGCACCAGAAGTTGCGGAATGCCGCGCACGATCTTGGCCAGCGCCGCGACGCTGTCGGCATCGGCGATATCCTTGATCAGGGCGGCGGACGAGAGCGCCTGAAACCGGGTCAGGTCGGTCTGGGTCAGAATGCCCACCAGCTTGCCGGCCTCGACCACGGGCATATGGGTGATGCGCTGTTCGATCATCGCATGCAGCACGTCTGACACCAGCGCGGAAGGTGGCAGGCTGACCGGGTTTGCGGTCATGATTTCGGCCACGGGCGTCTCGGACGGGCGGCCCTCGGCCACGGCGCGGTTGGTCAGATCGCGAGTGGTCAGGATCCCTTCGACGGCACCGTCACGGGTGACCATCAACGAAGATACGGCCCTGTCGCGCATTGTCAAAGCGGCGTCCCTGATCGTGGCTTCGCGCCCGCAGGTCAGCGGCGCGCGGGTCATGATCTCGGCCAGCGACAGTGTGGTCAGGTCATCGCGCTTGGCGCGGGCGGGGCGGGTGCGATCAAAGAATTGCGCAACGCGTGGGTGATCCGCGATCAGGGCGCGAAAGGTGGCGGCGGGAATGGCGATCAGCCGCGTGGCGTCGTCGGCTCGGGCCGAGGTCACGGCCACGCCATCGCGCAACAGCCCGCGCTCACCAAACGAGTTGCGGGGACCGAGGATGGAAACGATCTGGCCGGCCTCATCGGTGATGTCAACGCGGCCTTCCACGATCAGATAAAGTGCAGCAAGCGGTTTGCCAAAGCGATAGACATGCTGACCCGCTTCGAACCGTTCCTCGGCGACCGACGCGGCCAGCGCGTCCAGCGCGGCACCCGGCAGGCTGTCATAAGGATGGGTCTGGGCCAGAATATCGCGGATGGATTGGGGCATGGGGCGTCCGTAGGTCAAAGAAAATGGCGCATCCCGAACTGTCGGGATGCGCCGGTGTCTTGAACAGGGCCCGCGGTGTCGCAGGCCCTGTAAAGGGGCGTTCCCTTAGTGGTCCTGAGCTGCACCGGCACCGCGCGGCACACGGATGCTTTCCACCAGGTCGATGATCTCCTGCGGAGGCTCTTCGGTGGCGTTGGACACGACATATGCCACGCTGAAGTTGATCAGCGCACCAATGGCACCGAACGAGGTCGATTTGATCGGCCCAAGTAGCGGATCGGCATCGGTGAAGGTGTTGGTGCCGGGGATGAAGAACCAGCCCTTGTGCAGGAAGATGTAGACCAAGGTCACGATCAGACCCGCCAGCATCCCCCAGACAGCGCCCTTGTTGTTCACGCGCTTGGAGAAGATGCCCATCATCAGCGCCGGGAAGATCGACGCCGCTGCCAGACCAAAGGCCAGAGCCACGGTTTGCGCCGCAAAGCCCGGAGGATTGAGACCCAGATAGGTCGCCACCACGACGGCACCGGCCATCGCGATACGGGCCCACAAAAGCTCACCCTTTTCCGAGATGTTCGGGTTCAGCTGACCTTTGATAAGGTCGTGGCTGATGGCACCCGAAATGGCCAGAAGCAGACCTGCCGCAGTGGACAGGGCAGCCGCGAGACCACCAGCGGCAACCAGCGCGATCACCCAACCGGGAAGGTTGGCAATCTCGGGGTTGGCCAGCACCAGGATGTCGCGGTTCACGCTCAATTCCGACCCTGCCCAACCGCGTTCTGCTGCGGTGGCGGCAAAGCTTTCGGAACCAGCGTTATACCACTGGATCAACCCGTCACCATTGGCGTCGTTGAAGGTCAGCAGGCCGGTGACTTCCCAGTTCTGCATCCAGACCGGACGATCGTCATAGGCGATGGGTGCCTCGGCGGTGCCGTTCGGGTAGACCGTGTCGATCAGGTTCAGACGTGCCATTGCACCAACAGCCGGGGCCGTCAGGTAAAGCAGCGCGATGAAGACCAGCGCCCAACCTGCCGACCAGCGTGCATCAGCCACACGGGGAACCGTGAAAAAGCGGATGATGACGTGCGGCAGACCGGCGGTACCGATCATCAGCGACAGCGTGAACAGAACCATGTTCAAAGTGGAACCCTGCGCGCCGGTATATTCGGCAAAGCCCAGTTCCTGAACAACCTGGTCAAGACGCTCCAGCAGCGGCAGACCGGACGCGGTATGCTCGGCAAAGAGGCCAAGCGCCGGGATCGGGTTGCCGGTCAGCTGCAGCGAAATGAACACGGCCGGGATGGTGTAGGCGGTGATCAGAACGACATATTGTGCCACCTGCGTATAGGTCACACCCTTCATGCCGCCCATAACGGCGTAGATGAACACCACGGCCGCACCGATATAGAGGCCGGTCGCATTGTCGACCTCCAGAAAGCGCGAGAAGGCAACGCCAACACCGGTCATTTGACCGATAACGTAAGTTACCGAGGCCACGATCAGGCAGACCACCGCCACCATGCGGGCGGTCGGGCTGTAGAAGCGGTCACCGATGAATTCCGGCACGGTGAACTTGCCGAACTTACGCAGGTAAGGCGCAAGCAGCATGGCCAGCAGCACGTAACCGCCGGTCCAGCCCATCAGGAACGAGCTGTTGTCGTAGCCGGTAAAGGCAATCAGGCCAGCCATCGAGATGAACGAGGCCGCCGACATCCAGTCGGCCGCCGTTGCCATACCGTTGGTGACGGGGTGAACGCCGCGACCGGCGGCGTAAAATTCAGACGTGGAACCCGCGCGGGCCCAGATCGCGATGCCGATGTAAAGCGCGAAAGTCGCGCCAACAAACAGCAGGTTCAGAGTATACTGATCCATGTGAAAATCCGTCCCTTATTCTTCGTCGACGCCATGCTGGATATCGAGCTTGTTCATACGCCATGCGTAGAAAAAGATCAGAACCAGAAAGACGATGATTGAGCCCTGCTGTGCGAACCAGAAGCCCAGATCGGTGCCGCCAACGGCGATGCCGGAAAGCAACGGGCGCAGCACAATACCGAAGCCGAACGACACAGTCGCCCAGATCACCAATGACCAGGTGACCAGACGGATATTTGCCGCCCAGTATTCGTTGTTTGATGGCGTCTCTGCCATGAGGTTTCTCCCTTTGTTTGGGTTTCCCCGGTCTGCCTTATGGCAAATCGGGGTCTTTTTATCCCCGGCACCCCTCCAGCAGGTGCCGGGGAATTCCGTGCTACCCGTCCGCAACCCGTGCGACGACGTCACCGAGCGCGTCAGCGATCTTGGTGATCTCCCCCATTGCGGGCACCGTGCTCAACGTGCCGCGGGCCGCGTAGTAGCTGATCAACGGGGCGGTCTGGGCGTGATAGGCCGACAGGCGCGTGCGCACCGTTTCGGCGTTGTCATCGGCGCGCCGGCTGAAATCGGTGCCCTGACATTTGTCGCAGGTTCCGGGCGTGGCGGGCTGTTTGAAATCGTCGTGATAGCCTTCGCCGCATTTCGCGCAGGTGTAGCGGCCCGCGACACGGGCCACCATCGCGTCATCATCGACCTCAAGGCTGATCACCGCGCCGATCGCATCGCCGCGTTCGGTCATCAGATCATCCAACGCGGCTGCCTGCGCCTCGGTGCGGGGAAAGCCATCGAGGATGGTGCCCCGGGCCACGTCGGGCGCGGCCAGGCGATCCTTGAGGATGGCCAGCACGATCTGATCCGAGACCAGATCCCCGGCCTCCATCACCGATTTGGCGGCCTTGCCGGCTTCGGTTCCCGCCGCCACCGCGCCGCGCAGAAGATCGCCGGTCGACAGCTGCACAAAGCCGAATTTTTCCTCCAGCATCCGCGCCTGGGTGCCCTTGCCGGACCCAGGCGGGCCAAGCAGGATGAGATTGACGGGGCGTGTTTTGGTATCTGTTGTCATGATCCGCCCGCCTCAGCTTTCAGCCCGGTTGGCAATCAGATCGTCCACCACGGACGGATCGGCCAGCGTCGAGGTATCGCCAAGCGCGCCATAGTCGTTTTCGGCGATCTTGCGCAGGATGCGGCGCATGATCTTGCCCGAGCGCGTTTTCGGCAGGCCGGGGGCCCATTGAATGACATCGGGTTTCGCAATCGGGCCGATTTCCCGGCGCACCCAGTCGGACAGCGTTTTCTTCAGCGCATCGGACGGAGTTTCGTCATTCATCAGCGTGACATAGCAATAGATGCCCTGGCCCTTGATCGGGTGCGGATAGCCCACCACGGCGGCCTCGCTGACGGTTTCATGCGCGACCAGTGCGCTTTCGACCTCGGCGGTGCCCATGCGGTGGCCCGAGACATTGATCACATCATCGACGCGACCGGTGATCCAGTAATCGCCATCGGCGTCCCGGCGGCAGCCGTCGCCAGTAAAGTAATAGCCTTTGTAATCGGCGAAATAGGCGGAAATGAACCGGTCATGGTCGCCGAACACGGTGCGCATCTGCCCCGGCCAGCTATCGGTCAGAACCAGCACGCCCTCGACATCGTTGCCCTCGATGATCTCGCCGGTGGTGGGTTCCAGAACCAGCGGGTTGACGCCAAAGAACGGCTTTTGCGCGGCACCGGGTTTCAATTTGTGGGCACCGGGCAGGCCGGTCATCATGTGGCCGCCGGTTTCGGTCTGCCACCAGGTATCGACGATCGGGCAGTTTCCCTTGC
>CAXBGQ010000076.1:0-11305 GCA_963975135.1 uncultured Nioella sp.
GCGCCTCGGCCAGGCTGGCGGCGTTCGAGGCACGGGTTTGCGCCAGATTGGCCTCACGCACCCGCAATGCGGCCTCGGCCGAGGCGACCGCGCTTTGCAATTGCGCCAGATTGTCGAGCACCGCCAGAATGTCGCCCGATGTCACCAGATCGCCTTCGGCGACCCGCATTTCGGAAATCCTTGCGTCACCCGCCCCCGATGGGGTGGCCACGCTGATCACGTCACCGCGCGGAATGATCCGTCCCAGAGCCACGACATCGCCCTCGCTCACCACCGCGACGCGTTCCTGCGCGGAGACCTGCAATATGGCCACGGCGATCGGTGTGTCGGTGCCGGCACCCGGTTGCAGGCCGGTGGCGTTGAAAAAGGCGCGCAGGCCGGGCGGTTGGAAATACATGCCGATGACCGCGCCAACAAAAAGCGTGGCCATGATCAGCGGGATCAGGATCAGGCGCGACCGCCCGGTGGTTTTCGGCGCGTGGGCCGGATCGGATTTGGTCAATCCGATATCTTCCAGCGGCAGGCCCGGCGCGCGCGGGGAAGGATCAGAAGGCATGGCAGGCCCCTTGGGCATCGGGTTGTTGCATGTGGCACTTTCCGCCCTTCGCGGGCGATGGGCAAGGGCAGAAAACCCGCCAGTGGGTGTGCGGATGCCCAAAGGGGCCGCCGACTTGACGGAATAGACTCTGCCGCCCATTTGCTCTTGATCAATGTTGCGTCGGGAAAATTCTGTCATTTCAGGTCCGTCAGGCGAACGGATCGAGCGGCGGCGGCACTTGGGGATTGCATGACCCAAGGCCCCGGCAGGGGGATGCAAAGGTAGCGCGAAGACATGGATTACAAGGATTATTACAAGGCTCTGGGCGTCGAACGCGACGCAACGGCGGAGGATATCAAGCGCGCCTATCGCAAGCTGGTGCGCAAGTATCATCCCGATGTGAATGCCGGGCCGGATGCCGCCGCCGCCGAGCGGAAATTCAAGGAGGTGGGCGAGGCTTTCGAGGTCCTGTCCGACCCCGAAAAGCGCGCCGCCTATGATCAGTTGGGCGCGAACTGGCAGGAGGGGCAGGCATTTCGCCCGCCACCCGACTGGGATGCCGGGTTCGAATATTCCGGCGGCCGAAACCCGCAGGCGGATCGCGACCAATTCGGTGATTTCTTTCAGGATCTGTTTTCACAGCGCGCGGGATTTGATCGTGCATCGCGATCCGGGGCTCAAATGCACGCACCGGGGCGGGACCATCATGCAAAGATCGTCATCGATCTTGAGGAAGCCTATAAAGGCGGCAGCCGGGACTTCACCCTGCGCAAGCCCGAGCTTGATGCAGAGGGTCACATCGCTCTGCGCGAACGCGCGATCCGGGTCACCATTCCCAAGGGTGTCAGCGACGGGCAGCATATCCGTCTGGCCGGGCAGGGCGCGCCGGGGATCGGGCAGGGCAAGCCCGGCGATCTCTATCTGGAGGTGGCCGTGACGGCGCGCCCGGGATTTTGGCTCGAGGGGCGCGATGTCTACATGGATCTGCCCGTTACCCCGTGGGAGGCAGCCCTTGGGGCCCGGATCGGCGTCGATACGCCAAGCGGCAGGGTGGAATTGCAGGTGCCGGACCATGCCCAACCGGGCAAGAAGCTGCGCCTGAAGGGGCGCGGCATCCCGGGCCGACCGCCAGGCGATCTTTATGCGGTGGTCAAGATCGTCATTCCGCCGGTCGAAACCGCCAAGGCGCGGCAGCTTTACGAAGAAATGGCCCGCGAAACGCGCTATGATCCGCGCAAGAAAACGGGAGGGTAGGATATGGCCGCCCAAAAAACACCGGACCCGATTTGCGAGGTCGTCACCGCCCTGACCCTGATTGATCTCTGCCGCATCAGCGGATCGACAACCGACTGGGTCATCGAACTGGTCGAGGAGGGTATCCTGGACCCTGTCGGCGGGGGCCAATCCGCGTGGCGGTTCGAAAGCTCAAGCATAACGATCATCGCCAGAGTGCGCCGCCTGCAAAGCGATCTGCGTCTCAACATACCGGGTGCCGCGCTTGTGCTGTCGCTGGCGGATGAAAATGCCCGGTTGAAACTGCGCCTGATGCAGATGGAAACGGACCCGCCCGGCGCGATGGCCGGACCCGAGTCGGACAGATAGGGTGCACCGCGTTGCCCCCCGGGTTACAATAGCCGCAATCCGTCATCTCAGATGTGACCGCAAGGCGGCTGCGCGTTGTCGCGGTCGATTTCGCCGGTTTTGACCGATGTTAATTCGGACACCGCTTTCGGCATGTATCGTTAACCGGCAATCTGATTTTCAGGCATCCTGGAGAAGTCGCGATGCTGGTGAGTTGCATTATGCGCACGCCCGTTACCACTGTAACGCCAAACACATCCGTACGCGCCGCTGCGGCCTTGATGGGGAAACTTGGCCTTGGCGTGCTGCCGGTCTGCGCCATGGCGCGCCCGATCGGGATCATTACCGATCGCGATATCGTCATCCGGTGGGTGCCCAACGCCATAGGCGACGGGAATATTGAGCCAATCATGACGCCGAATGTCGTCACCTGCCGCGCGAGTTACACAGTCGAACAGGCGGCGCATCTGATGTCGGCCAGGCAGATCAGGCGGCTTGTCGTGGTGGATGGTTTCGGTGACATCGCGGGGATGGTGACCTTGGGCGACATCGCCAATGATGCAAATGAATTGCTTGCAGGTCAGACCTTGGGCGAAATCGTCGAGGCGCGCGGCGGCTACTGACCTCTTTGACTCAGAATCTCATTGCGCAGCACCCGAAGATCGACGCCCGCAATATCGCAAAGCGCGTCGATATCGCAAAGGATGATGTCGTTGTGATGCGGGTGCGAAATGAGCCCGTCGCGCTCGAACCGCCGCATTGTCCGGCAGACATGGACATTGCTGAGGCCGGTGAATTCGCCGGTTTTCTGCTGCGTTATCGGAAAGGCAAAGCACTGATCCTTCACCAGCCCGATGGCGTCGAGCCTGATGTAAAACTCCAGCAGCGCATAGGCAACGCGGCTGGCGGCACTGCCTTGTCCCAGGCGCAGCAGAAGCTCGGAAATGCGCGCCTGTGAGCGCACGATTTCCGCTGCCATCAACCCGCGCAGACCGGCCAATTCAGGGGCAGGCCCATTCGCATGGGGGGGGCGGATATTGATGAAACGCGCATCGCTCAACGCCTCGACCGTGCAGGCGGCCACGGGGGCCGTTTCGGCACCGATCAAGGCGAAATCGCCGGGCAGCATGACGTCGATGATCTGGGTTTCGCCGTCGGGCAGCATCTTGGAAAAGGCGACCCACCCGTCCAGAAGCAACATGGCATGGTCGGCGAAATCATCTTCCTGAACGATGATCCTGCCTTTCGGCACGGCTTCGATGGGGGGATGAGGCTGAACGCTCAGATACGCCGCGACCAGCGGCGCCGCCGGTGCACCAACGCGGGGCCGGTCTGCCTGGTCGCCATATGATAGCATCGCCACTGTCCTTCCAAATCACCACTTATCGCAGGTCAACGCCGGTGACCCGTCAATTCTGAGGCAACGGTAGCAGTGTCAGCCCGACTTAGCCACTGCTCTGCGGGTCAGGGCCGGTTCAGGCGGCAAGCCGTCGCACCGGGGGGTACCGCCGCGCTATTCCCCTGCGCGAAAACGCGAAGGTTCGTCCCATGCAATTGCCTTTCCTCCCATGCCATAGACCTGTAGACCCGCGCATGGATCACCCGGAAAAACACAGCAGGCGAGGCCTTTGCCAATGGAACATGAACACGGCACCGAACCGCAAGGCAAAGCCTCCATCAGCCTGAGCGGCGCGGTCGCCATGGGCACCGGTGTGATGATCGGGGCCGGAATATTTGCCCTGACCGGTCAAATCGCGCAACTGGCCGGGCCGCTTTTCCCGCTGGCCTTTGTTGTCGGGGCCATCGTTACAAGCTTCAGCGCCTATAGCTACATCAAGATGTCGAACGCCTTTCCGTCTTCGGGCGGCATCGCGATGATCCTGCAAAAGGCCTATGGGCCGGGCGCGATCGCGGCGGCGGCAGCCCTGTTGATGGCGCTGTCGATGGTGATCTCCGAAAGCCTGGTGGCGCGAACCTTTGCAACTTACGTGCTGCGGCCTTTCGATATCACCAGCGGCCCGCTGGTGCCGATCCTGGCCGTGGGCGTCATCCTCTTTGCCTTCGCCGTCAATATCGCCGGCAGCAGATCGGTCGGGGCCTTGTCGCTGGTGATGGCGGCGGTCAAGATCGGCGGTATCGCGCTTTTCGGAATTGCGGCGCTGTGGTCCAGCGGGTTTCAGTTCTCGACCGCAAGCGAAACGGCGGCGGGGTTTGACGCTGTAGGCTTCATTGCCTCGGTTGCGCTGGCCATTCTGGCCTTCAAGGGTTTTACCACCATCACCAATAGCGGCGGCGAGATCACCGACCCGCACCGCAATGTCGGGCGCACCATCATGATCTCGATCGCGATTTGCGTGGTGGTTTATCTGCTGGTGGCCTTCGCGGTCGGATCCAGCCTGAGCATCGATCAGATCATCGCCGCGCGCGATTATTCGCTGGCCGAGGCCGCGGCCCCCGCGCTTGGAGAGGCGGGGTTCTACCTGACCGTGGTGCTGGCCGCCGTTGCAACCGCATCCGGCGTGCTGGCCAGCGTCTTTGCCGTGTCGCGGATGCTGGCCATGCTCACCGATATGAACATGATCCCGCACCGCCATTTCGGCATGTCGGGGCCGATCCGCAGCCATATGCTGGTCTATACTGTCGTTATTGCCTCGTTTCTGGCGGTGTTTTTCGATCTCGGCCGGATCGCGAGCCTGGGGGCGTTTTTCTACCTGATCATGGACATGATTGTGCATTGGGGTGTTTTTCGCTTCATGCGTGGCCAGGTTGGCGCAAATCCGGGTGTGGTTATCCTGGCGCTTTTGTTCGACGCGGTGGTTCTGGCCGCGTTTACCACGCTGAAGCTGCGCACCGATCCCGCTATCGTGCTATATGCAACCGGTGCAATTGCCTTGGTTTTTGTATTTCAGCGCCTATATCTGTCGCGGTGGACTGCACCGGAACCGGAATGAACAGGTCTTGGCAGGGAGACAAAGTCAAAGATGTCAGTGGGAAATACGCTCTTGAAATCCTGGTGGGTGCGCCACCTGGTTGTAATTGTGCTTTCGGCGGCGGGGACGGCGCTGTTTTTGTATAGTCGGGCACAATGGTCCGAAATGCATCGCTGGAACCGGGCCATCGGCGACATGTCGCTTGTGCTGGTGGCGCTGGCGATGATGCTTGGGCCGATGTCGCGGCTGTGGCGCGTGTTTGTCAAGGTTCTGCCCTATCGGCGTGAACTGGGCATCTATGCGGTTTTGCTGGCGCTGATCCACGCAACCATCATCCTGTTCGGGTGGGTCCAGCTGGACTTGATGCGCCTGATCGGGTTCGAGTTTCATCCCGGATTGCAGCAATATGTGATGTTCCAGCAAGGGTTCGGCCTGGCCAATCTGATTGGTGTCCTGGCGCTGCTTTACGGTGCGATTCTGGCGATTACCTCGAATGATGCCAGTATCCGTTGGTTGGGCAATTCGGTCTGGAAATTCGTGCAGCAGGGCACCTATGTGCTGTGGTGGTTGTCGGTGATCCATACCGGATATTTCCTGTTCCTGCATTTCCTCGATTTCGACCGCCCGACCCCCGAACCGAACTGGTTCCAGTGGCCGTTCGTCGGGATCGTGGGTGTCGTCACGCTCCTGCAGATCGCGGCCTCGACCTCGACCTGGCGCAAGCGGCGCAATCGTGAAAACGGCGCGCCGGAGACCACGTAACCTTGATGCGATGATCGGCGGCCGTCAGGCCCCTGTTGATCCAAAGCCGCCGGCCGTTTTTTCGGCCGGCGGCAGCGTCGATTGCAACCAGGCACGGTCCCGTTCCGCAGGGGACGGCAATGCAAGAGCCGAATTTTTGACCCGGAGTAGCTGCGCAGAGATCGCGGTCTGAACGTCATATCTGACGAATAGGCTCGCAACTGCCGACATCACCCGATGCGGCACGGAAAGTGGCCCGCCAGCCATGCGCGCGGATGTTTCCCGCATGACATCAGCAAGCAGGAACGATGTCGCCGGAATCGCGCCAAAGGAAAAAAGGGATAGTCGTCCTATCCTGATCCCAACGCTCAAATCGCTTCCGGGTTCGCAGCGCAGGCCGCTTGTCCTCTTTGATCTAGCGCAAAGAAATTTTTGATCCAACGCAAAGACCGGGCCTTAGAACTGGCATAGCAAGCGGGCAGCAAAAGGCACTCACAGCGCCCCCCCGGCAGGGTTTCGGCCCGTCAGATCTTCTACGCGCGCCGATCTGCTGATTGCACAGTTGAAAACAAAAGGAACGTCCGATGAATACTACCCATGTTCGCCACGCTATTGGTGCCGCTCTGGTACCTTTCGTAATGTTTGGCGCAACGGCAGCCTTGGCAGATCCCGAGCACGGCGAAGGTCCCAATATTGGCCAGGCCGGCGATGTCTCGCATATCGACCGCGTGATCGAGGTTGATCTTGGCGAAATGTATTTCGATCCCGGCAGTTTCGAAGTTGAACGCGGCGAAACCGTCCGCTTCGTTCTGAACAACAGCGGCCGCGTGGTGCATGAATTCGCTATCGGCACCGAAGAAATGCAGGTCATGCATGAAGCTGAAATGCGCGCCCTCATGGCTGACGGGTTCATGACCACCCGTGTCCTGCGCCATGACCGCATGCTCGAAGCCGGCCGGATGCACCTGGACGCCAACTCGCGTCTGCTTGAGCCGCGTGAATCCACCGAACTGGTCTGGACCTTCAGCGGCGAGCAGGATGAGCTGATCATCGCCTGCAACGTGCCGGGACACCGTAATGCAGGGATGGAAGCTGCCGTGACCATCGGGGCAGATCACGCCAGCTGATCGCTGTCGAAACCACGGAAAATGAAACAGGCGGCCACCGGGGTCGCCTGTTTTTTTGTGATTCAGGGACTCAAGGTCCAACCTGTGGCACTGGACAACATGGCCCCGATGAAACGATTTCAGAATGTCTCGCCCGAAAAGCGTGACGCGATCCTCGACGCCGCCGCGGCCGAGATTGCGGCGCACGGGCTGGGCGGGGCCTCGATCAACCGCGTTATCGCCGCCGCCGGTATGAGCAAATCGTCCTTTTATCACTATTTCGAAGGCAAGGATGATCTTTACGGCGAGGTTGCGCAGCGGGCCCTGAACGAATTATTGGCCGCGATGGTGCCGGGCGCGATTCCGGCAACGCCTGCTGAATACTGGGAAATGTGGGAGGCGATCTATGTCGCGTTTCTCAGGCGTCAATTGGCCGATCCGGTCCTCGCCGCCCTGAACTGGAGCGCGATCCAGGCCCGCGCCGATGGCACGGCCCATCCGGCGCTGGAGGGTCTGGCAAGACAGATGCGGCAATGGCTGTCGGCCCTGGTTGCGCAGGGCCAGGCGCTTGGCGCGGTGCGCACCGGTCTGCCGCAGGATCAGTTGATGGATGCCACTATTGCGGCGTGGGCATGGGGGGCGCATTCGGTGCCGTCGTTGCGTTGGGCCTGTTGGGCAGGGTGGACGGGTGGCGGGCCGTTCTGCTCACGACGCTCTTGGCCACTGTAATGCTCGGGATCTTCTGCAACCTGCTTTGCCTGCGGCTCGATATGACATTCGGCTATTTCGGGGCCCGCGAGTCGGGGCTGCTTTTCGTGGCCAGCGGGATCATCCTGTCTCCGATCGGCGGCGCGGCATTGGGCTGGCCGACCTTCACGGAAACGGGCCGCAATTTCGGGCCTGACTGGCTGAAATAGAGGCACGGCAAGGGCGGTCTGCCGCACGCAACACCCGGCCGCAGTGAAAATCCGCGGCCGGGTGGCTTCCTCAGGTCAGGAAGGGCTTAACCGCAGACAACATTCGGGTTGAAGGGCGCGAACATACCCGAGGGATTGTCGCGCTGCGCCCAGATATGCAGGTCGTAATGCGGCTCGAACCCATGCGCCTCGTCGCCATCCGTATCGCCCATATCGGCCATCACATCCCATGGCTGATCGCCGAACATCGGCGGCGCATTTCCCGCATCATCCCAGGCTGTCATGAAAATGAGGTTCTCAACCCCGACCAGTTCCAGCGATCCATCCGCCTGCGGCTCATAGAGCAGGATCGACGGGGTGGTGAAGTCGGTGTTCATGCCGTTGCCATTCACCCGGCCCTCGCCCGGAGGGGCAAGGCCCAGCAGACCGGGATGGATATAGTGAATGCCCATTGAACCCATCTCTGGTGGCAGCCCTTCGGCGGCGGCAGAGGTGCAATCGCCGGGCGGGGCCGGAAAGAACCCTTCGGCCAGGGCCACGTTGACATCGGCGTATTTTGCCGTTGCGGCCCGGATTGCGTCTATTTGATCCGTGTCGGCAAACGCGGCACCCCCAACAAAGATTCCAATCGTGGCCGGGATAAATCCGTATTTCATAACATTTTTCCTCACTGTGATTATGCCGATCCCCCAATCGGCACCCCGTGACGTTAGGTCACATCACGGGTTCGGGCAAGCCGCGGCGCAGCATTCACAGCTTGATCGGCGCAAGGTGCCAGGCGACATCCCGACCGCCGATCACATCCTTAAGCAAACAGCATCGGACATTCGCGGGCGCATTTATTGCGGAGGATGATGTAGATCAGGTGCAGCGTGCCAAGCCCCGCCAACAGGCAGAAGAACGAGATATAGGCGTAGCGCAGAAAGAGGACGTCAACGACAACCACCGCCACAAGCGTGAGCGCAAACCAGCGCATATGCAGATAGGTCGAAATCGCCGGCGGCGCGATGATCAGGAAGAGATAAATCAAATAGGTCATCCAGCGCGGCATCAGGTAATCCAGGATCATGGTGCCTTCATAGGCCAGAGAATCCTGGTTGACCGTGACCAGCACCCAATCGGGGTTGATCAGATGCGGCACATAAAGCGACAGCCCGAAGGCCAGCCCGGCCAGCGCCATCGCCAGCATCCAGGGCCGCCTGCGGCTGCCCGCGGGTTCCAGCACATAGCTGGCCAGCGGGATCCAGAAGGGCCACATGAACCAGGTGAAAAAGATGAACCCCAACGCGCTCCAGAGCGTCATGAAAGGATCGCCGGTATTTACCCCGACCCAAACGTAGCCTTCCATGAATTGCTGGAGGCCCGCAAATACCGGCATCAAGGCCACCGGCACGTATCGCTTGTTGATCTGTGTTGCCTTCCAGGTGGCAAACGCACCGCCGCCGACGAGAAAGACACTGGCGGCAAAGCTGATTTCGGCTGAGAGACACATAAGATGACCTGAGTTTTATAGCCCGACTGCAAAAAATGCCCATGGCGTCGGGGGGGCGAACTGCCCTGTGCCAGGCCTCTGACCGTCAGACCGACGGTGATTTCATGGCGTCACGAATAGTCCTACATGCCCCAGGCATAATCGGGCACCCGGCCAAGATTGACCGAGACCTGACCGATCCCCTCGATATTGTCGAGCGCTACTTTCACAGCGTTTTCAATGGCATCCGATCCTACCACCCCCCAGACATTTATACGGCCACCCTCAACCACGACGTTGAGATGCACCGGGTTGATCCCCGGAACCTGGGAGAGGGCCGCCAGAACGATCTCGCGCCTTTCGCGGTCGCTGGCCACGGTGTCGACCGCCACAACCGGCGCGCTGGCCAGCGCCTGCAACAGATTGGCCCGGGCAACAATCCCGACCATCTGGCCATTCAGGACAACGGGCACCCGTTTGATCCGCTTTTTCTCAAGGAGGCGCGCGATATCGGCGACCGGCGTATCGGGGGCCACGACATCGACATCTCGGGTCATGATGTCTTTGGCGCGGCGGCTGCGCAATGCGATGAAATCTGTGGCGGTTTCGCTGGATCCGGTGAAGAAGTTCAGCCACCAAGATTTCCGGCTTTTATCCGCACCTTCCACCCGGCGCATCAGATCGCCTTCGCTGATCAGGCCGACAATTGCGCCGCCCTCATCAAGGATCGGCACCGCGCTGATTTGGTTCTCGATCATCAGCGCCGTGACCTCTTCCACAGTAGCATCGAGCGTGGCAGAGATGACGCTTCGGGTCATGATGTCCTGAGCTTGCATCCTATCCTCCTTGGAGCTCGGATATGGCAGACGCGCTGCCCGCCATATCCCTGGGCCTCTGGCTTCAGTCGTGCGGTTCATCCTCGGTTTCTTCCTCGGCATGCTCCATCATTTCGCGGATTTCATCGGGAATATCTTCCTCGGAAAACAGCGCCTGCTGCACGGGATCGTGGACAAAGGCGATGATATCGGCCAGATCCTGGCCCGAGATCTGGATCACGTCGCCCAGTTCCTCGCGCTGCAACCGGACCATGGTTTCGGCCCCGCGCCACATGTTGGCCGCGAAATCGAACGGGTTCATCGGCTGGTCCATGAATTCGGCATCCAGCATCGGGGCATCGAACCCGCCGACACCGTTGATCGAGTGGCACACGACGCAGCCCGTGGAGGCGAACAATTCCCGCCCGCGCGCCGAATCCATCGGTGGCAGAACCAGCCCGGTAGACACCATACCCGGCATATCGTCCATGTCAGAGGAGGCTTGCGCCGGAGAATAGGCGACAAGCAGGCCGACGGCCATGACCGCGCCGAGGATTGCAGTTCCCTGTTTCAGTTTTTTCATTGTTCGTCCCTTTCACGAAAATTTGTTTTTGTTGTTACTTGGTCTGGTCTGCCCGCGTTTTCTTCCTGCTTCCACGATATCCATTTTTGCTTTCTGTGGCCAAGGTTATTTCGCGGGTATTCCAGCCGATTTTTTGGGGGGCAAATCGTAACAAATGTCCGCCGGGACAGCAGGTTTTGACTGCCGCCCCGACGGTTCCGAATGAAGTTTTACCAATTGAATATTTTTTTAACGCAACTCTCCCATTCAGAATTTCAGCCGCCGCAGCCTGAGCGCATTCAGCACAACAGACAGCGACGAGGCGCTCATTGCAAAAGCGGCAAAGATCGGGCCGATCAGGATGCCGAAGAACGGGAACAGGATCCCCGCCGCGATCGGCACGCCCGAGGCATTGTAGATCAGCGCAAAGAACAGGTTCTGGCGGATGTTGCGCATCGTGGCCTGGCTCAGCTTGCGCGCCCGCACGATGGCATCGAGGTTGCCCGTGACCAGCGTGAAGCCCGCGCTTTCAATGGCCACATCGGCCCCGGTACCCATGGCGATGCCGACATCAGCCTGGGCCAGAGCAGGGGCGTCGTTGACCCCGTCACCGGCCATGGCGACCTTTTTGCCCTCGGCCTGCA
>CAXBGQ010000077.1:0-11292 GCA_963975135.1 uncultured Nioella sp.
GATCGCGGCGGCGGCCAAGGTTTCGCACCGGCAACTCAATCGACTTTTCGACACTTATGTCGGCAAGACCCCGTCGCTCTATTACCGCGATATCCGGCTCGATCGGGCGCGCGGGCTGGTCACGCAGACCGATATGGCATTGTCGCAGGTGGCGCTGGCCTCGGGCTTTTCCAGCCCGGTGCATTTCAGCCGCGCCTACAAGGACCGCTTCGGCCTGCCGCCGCGACAGGATCGGGTCGAGGGCCGTGTGCCGTTCGAATTTCGCGCCTGGCCGATGCACCGCCCGGCCGACCGCGCCTAGTTGTCCGATCTGGTTCAGAAGCTGGCGGATTGCGCATGGTTTTTACCCGCAACCGGCGTAGCCTCGCGTGGTATTCAGAGTTACCCGCCATGAGGCTCCGCCATGCAGGATCTGCCATCCGCCAAAGAGTTCAACACCATCGGCGCGGGCTATGACCCCGATCCGGCCCGCGCGCTGTCGCTGAAATCAGCCGCCTATACCGACGCCGCCTGGTTTGCCGCTGATCGGGCCGGGATCCTTGCCAAACACTGGCAGTGGGTGGCTCATGTCGAGAAACTGCGCGCGCCCGGCAGTTATATGACAGTCGATATCGCGGGCCACCCCATCGCTGTGGTGCGCGACAAGGAGGGCGTGCTGCGCGCCTTCTACAATGTCTGCAAGCACCGCGCGCATGAGTTGCTGAAAGGCGAAGGCACCACGACCCGCATCATGTGCCCCTACCATGCCTGGGTCTATCGCCTCTCGGGTGAATTGGTGCGCGCGCCGGAAACCGAGGCGCTGGAGGGTTTCGACACCGGCGATATTTGCCTGGACCAGGTGCAGGTCACCGAATTCGCGGGCTTCGTGTTCGTCAATCTCGACCCCGACGCGCGCCCATTGCAGGAACAGGCCGGGACACTGGAAACCGAGATCCGCCACTGGGCCCCCGATATCGAGAACCTGACCTTCGGCCATCGCCTCAGCTATGACATCAAGTCGAACTGGAAAAACGTCGTCGATAATTTCCTGGAATGCTACCATTGCCCGACCGCCCATAAGGATTTCTGCGATCTGGTCGATATGGATACCTACAAGGTCACCACCCATGGCATCTATTCCAGCCATATGGCTAAGGCTGGCAAGGGCACGAACTCCGCCTATGATGTCTCGAACGCCACCGTGCGCACCCATGCGGTGTGGTGGCTCTGGCCCACGACCTGCCTGATGCGCTATCCGGGCCGCTCCTCGATGATCGTGCTCAATGTGATCCCCGTCGGGCCCGACCGGACGCTGGAAACCTATGATTTCTTTCTGGAAACCCCCGATCCCGACCCGATGGAGCTGGATGCAATGCGCTATCTCGATGAGGTGCTGCAGGTTGAGGATATTGGCCTTGTCGAAAGCGTGCAGCGCGGCATGAACACGCCTGCCTTCACCCAGGGCCGCATCGTGCATGACCCGGGCGGCTCGGGCAAATCCGAACACGCGGTGCATCATTTCCACGGGCTGGTGCTGGACGCCTACCGGGCGGTGGCACCTTGAGGCTGGCGGGCAAGGTGGCGCTGGTCACCGGCGGGCGCGGCGGTATCGGCAGGGCGATCTGCGCCCGGATCGAGGCCGAAGGTGCCCGCGTCTATGCGGGCGATCTATCCGATGACGGGTCCCTGCCCGGTGAACCGACCAGCGGCGCGTTCGTGGCGCTGGATGTGGCCGACGAAGATCAGGTTGTCGCCGCCATGGCCCATATCGGGGATGCGGCGGGCAAGCTCGATATTCTGGTCAACGCGGCCGGCATCGAGATCGAGAAAACCATCGAACACACCACGCTGGAGGAATGGAACCGCAGCTTTGCCGTCAACGTCACCGGCACCTTCCTGACCTCGAAATACGCCCTGCCGCTGATGCGCAAGGCGGCGCAGAACGGCACCACCGCCAGCCTGATCAATTTCGGCAGCTATGACGGCTTCATCGCCGATCCCGGCCTTGCCGCCTATTGCGCCACCAAGGGCGCGGTCCATGCCCTGACCCGCGCCATGGCCTGCGATCATGGCCCCGAGGGCATAAGGGTGAACGCGATCTGCCCCGGCTATATCGACACGCCGATGTTGCAGAGCTTTTTCACCGGCGACGGATCGGGCGCGGGCGGCAAACCCATCGGCGAATTGCAACAGGCGGTGCGCGACGTGCATCCGATGCGCAGCTATGGCACGCCCGAGGATATCGCCAATCTGGTGAACTGGCTGGCTTCGGACGAGGCGCGCTATGCCTCGGGGCAGCTTTGGGTTCTTGATGGCGGGCTTACTGCGCAAGTGCAACAGATGCGATTGTAGATACGCGGCGGGGTGAACCCCGCCCTACGGCTTTAAGGAGAGGCTCGTGCCCAAATCCGTGATCATCACCTGCGCGCCCACCGGCGGCATCCACACACCAACCATGTCGCCGCATCTGCCGATCACACCGGCGCAGATCGCCACCGCCAGCATCGAGGCGGCCGAGGCCGGGGCCGCGATCATCCATCTGCATGCCCGCGACCCCGAAACCGGCAAGCCCGATCCGCGCAGCGAGACGTTCCGGCAATTCCTGCCGGTGATCAAACAGGCCAGTGACGCGATCATCAACGTCTCGACCGGCGCAGGGCTCGGCATGAGCATGGCGGAACGGCTGCGCGCCGCCACCGATGCCAGCCCCGAAATGGCGTCGCTCAACATGGGGTCGATGAATTTCGGGCTCTTTCCTCTGCTGGAGAAGTACAAGGATTGGCAGCACGATTGGGAGCCCGAATTTCTGGCCATGACCCGCGATTTCATCTTTCCCAACACCTTCGCCACTATCGAATATGCGCTGAAGAACCTGGGCGAGACGCATGGCACGAAGTTCGAGTTCGAATGCTATGATCTCAGCCATCTCTACAACGTCAAATTCTTCGTCGATCAGGGCCTGATCAAGCCGCCATTCTTTATCCAGATGGTGTTCGGCATTCTGGGCGGTGTCGGCGCGGATCTGGAGAATCTGATGCATATGCACAAGATCGCAGATCGGCTGTTCGGACCTGAAAACTATGAATGGTCGGTGTTGGCGGCAGGCCGTCACCAGATGCCTTTTGCCACACAAAGCGCCATGTTGGGCGGCAATCTGCGCGTCGGGCTTGAGGACAGCCTCTATATCGGCAAGGGCGAGCTGGCCACATCGAACGCGCAGCAAGTCAGCCGCATCCGGTCAATCGTCGAAAACCTGGGGCTGAACGTGGCAACCCCTGCCGAGGCCCGCGAGAGACTGGCGCTGAAGGGCGCGGATCGGGTGGCGTTCTGATGCGGCTTGCAGGAAAACGCGCCTTTGTGACCGGCGGGCGGCAGGGCATTGGGCGCGGCATTGTCGCGGCCTATCTGGCCGAGGGGGCCGAGGTCATCACCTGCGGGCGCGGGCCGGTGCCGGACGGGTTGCCCTGCGCCTGGCACAGCCTCGACGTGGCCGACCCCGATGCGGTGAACGCTGTGGCAAAAGCCGTCGGCGCGATTGACATTCTGGTCAACAATGCCGGTGTGCAGGTGGAAAAGACCGTGACCGACAGCACGGACGCCGATTGGGATCTGGTGATGGGGGTCAATGCGCGCGGGGTCTTCAACCTCTGCCGCGCCTTCATCCCGCGCATAGATCCCGGCGCGATCATCAATATCGGATCAATCTCGGGGCAGGCCGCCGACCCGTCGATGGCGCTTTATAATGCCTCCAAGGCCTTCGTGCATGGCCTGACCCGGTCCATCGCGGTCGATCACGGGCCGAAGATTCGCTGCAACGCGATCTGCCCCGGCTGGATCGAAACCGGCATGCTGGAGGCCGGGTTCGATCTGGCCCGCGACCCGGCCCGCGCCCGCGCCGACGCGCTGGCGCGCCATCCCGCGCGCCGCTTTGGCCAGCCCACTGACATCGCCGCCATGGCGGTTTGGCTGGCAAGCGATGAGGCAGGGTTCGCCACGGGGCAGCTTTTTACCATCGACGGCGGCGTGACCGCCGCGTCACCCATTCAGCCGGGGCTATTGTAGATGACGGATTTCGCACATACCGCCGTGCTTGGCGCAGGCGTGATCGGGGCCAGCTGGACCGCACTCTTTCTTGCCTCGGGCCGCAGCGTCGCGGTCTATGACCCCGCCCCGGATGCCGAAAAAGCGGTGCGGGATTATGTCGATCGGGCCTGGCCCACGCTGACAGACCTGGGTCTGACCGCGCAGGGCAGGCCCGATGCGCTCAGCTTTCACAATGACCCGAGGGATGCCGTGGACGGTGCTGCCTTCATTCAGGAAAGCGTGCCGGAACGGATTGCAGTGAAACACGCGCTTTATGCTGAAATCGAGGCCGCGCTGGAGCCGGATGCCATCCTTGCATCTTCCGCATCGGGCCTGACACTTTCCGAAATGCAGGCCGGTTGGCGCGACCCCGCGCGCTTTGTTCTGGGCCACCCGTTCAACCCGCCGCATCTTATCCCGCTGGTCGAGGTGATGGGCAATGCCCGCACCGATGACAGCGCCGTGACGGGGGCCGAGGCGTTTTACAAAGCGGTCGGCAAGATCACCATCCGCGTCAATCGCGAAGTGCCCGGCCATGTCGCCAACCGCCTTCAGGCCGCGCTCTGGCGCGAGGCCATCCACCTGATCCGCGAGGGCGTCGCCAGCGTCGAGGATGTCGATACCGCGATGTGGGCCGGGCCGGGCCTGCGATGGGCCGCGATGGGGCCGACGACGCTCTTTCATCTCGGCGCAGGCCCCGGCGGGCTGGCCGAGTTTTGCGACCGTTACGGCGACAGTTTCAACCGCTGGTGGGACGATCTGGGCACGCCGCATCTGGACGCTGAGACCGCCGCCACACTGGTCGCGGGGCTGGACCCCGATGCAGATACCGCCGCCCTGTCGGCCAAACGCGATGCGATGATCACGGCGATGCAAAAGGCGGTAACGGGCCTGCGCTAGAGCATGTTGCGTAAAACTGGGAACCGGTTTTGCGCGCCTCGAACATGCGAAATCAAGAGGTTAGAGCGTGTTGCGTGAATGCGAATGAACGCGACACGCTCTAGGGGTCGGGCGCATTCACCGGCCCGCCCTGCGCCGCCCAGGTCGAAAACCCTTCGCGCAGATGGGCACAGTCGAACCCCATCTGGTTCAGCGTCAATGTCGATAGCGCCGACCGCCAGCCCGAGGCGCAATGCAGGATATAGGTCTTGTCCTGGCCGAACACCTCTTTGAAATAGGGGCTTTCGGGATCGACCCAGAATTCCAGCATGCCGCGCGGGGCATGGACGCTGCCGGGAATGAACCCGCGCTGGCGCTCGCGCACATCGCGGATATCGACGATCACCACCTCGGGATCATCCAGCATCGCGATCAGATCCACCGTCTCGATCTCACGGATTTGCGCACGGGCTTTGGCCACCATTGCGGCGGCCGTGGTCTTGAGCTTGGGCATTCGTGGCAATCCTCGCTGTTTACGCCTCCAACCTTGCCCGGATTGACGGCGCGCTACAACCGGGCTGGACCAAACCGGGCGATTGCGCAAAGTTGCGGGGGCCGCAGCAGGGAAAGGCCGCAATATGGGCATCATGATCGACGGAACCTATCATGATTCCGAGCCCGCGCCGAATACGGCCGGGGATGGCAGCTTTCAGCGGCAACAGGCCACCATCCGGGCCCAGATCAGCGCCCAAGGCCCGCATCTGCCTGAACCCGGGCGCTATCACCTTTATGTCGCGTGGAATTGCCCCTGGGCGCATCGCGTAATCCTGACGGTTGCGCTCAAGGGCTTGACCAATATCGGTTTTTCCTATGCCCTGCCACGCCGCTCCGATCAGGGTTGGGTGTTCGACGCCGAGGGCGATTTCGCCGATCCGCTGTTTGGTGCGCGGGCTTTGCACGAGATCTATTCCCGCCACCCGGAGCCTTTCACCGGTCGCGTCACCGTGCCGGTCCTGTGGGACAAACTATTGCATCGGGCCGTATCGAACGAAAGCGCCGATATCGTGCGAATGCTGAACGATGCCTTTCCCGGCCCCGATCTGGCCCCGCCCGATTTGCAGGATGGCATCGACGCCTGGAACGCGCGCATTTATAAGGCGGTCAATAATGGTGTCTACAAGGCGGGCTTTGCGCGCACGCAGGCCGCCTATGATGCGGCTGTCACCACGCTGTTTGACACGCTCGATGCGATTGACACCCATCTGGCGACCAACCGCTACCTGATGGGGGATCGGTTTACCGAGGCCGATTTGCGCCTTTTCCCGACCCTGGCCCGCTTTGACGTAGCCTATCACTATGCCTTCAAATGCAACATCCGCCGGCTGATAGATTACCCGCATCTGTGGCCCTACGCGCGCGAGATCTACCAGATGCCGGGCGTGGCCGCGACGGTGAAACCCGAGATCTACAAGGCCGGCTATTTCTCGCGGTCCGAGTTGCGCAACCCGCTTGGCATCATCCCGGCAGGGCCGCGCATCGACTGGACCGCACCGCATCGCCGCGGCTAGCCGACAACCGCCAGCGCCGCATCCAGCCCCTCGGCCACCCGGTCGACATCCGCCAGCGTCAGGCACATCGGCGGCACCATGCGCAGCACCGATTGATGCGGCCCCGATTTGGACAGGATCAGCCCTTGCGCCCGGCAGGCCTCGAATATCGCCGCCGTGGCCTTTGCGTCGGGGGTTTTCGCGGCCCGGTCGCTGACCATCTCGATCGCCAGCATCAACCCGGTGCCGCGCACATCGCCGATGATGGCATGGCGGTTCTGCAAATCTTTGAGCCGCGCCAGCAACGCCGCCCCAACACGGGCCGCATTCGCTTGCAGCCCCTCATCGTCGAGCACCGCCAGAACGGCGCGGGCCGCCGCACAGCTTGTCGGGTTCGCGCCATAGGTATGGAACAGGAATTTATCCGCCATCGGCGCGGCCACCTGCCGTTTCGCCACGACCGCGCCAATGGGAAAGCCATTGCCCAGACCCTTGGCCATGACCACGATATCGGGCACCACGCCGCCCGCCTCGAATCCCCAGAACTGCGCCCCGGTGCGGCCAAATCCCGATTGCACCTCATCGGCGATATAAAGCCCGCCCGCCGCGCGCACCCGCTCGGCCGCTCCTGCCAGATAGCCCGGCGGCATCTCGATGATCCCGCCATAACCCTGCACGCTTTCGATGAACATTCCCGCCAGCCGGCCATTGGTGGCGGTCGCGATCACGCGGTCGATTTCATCCAGATAGGGCTCGGTTCCGGCCCCGAATATGCCGCGATACTGGTTCGGCTCGGCCACGAAAGCCACGTTGCCCGGCATGCCGGGATGCCGCCAGGACGCGATTCCGGTGATCGACTGCGCCGCCGCCGTGGGCCCATGATAGGCCGAGCGCAGCGCCAGCAGGTCGAGATTTCCGCTATAGGTGCGCGCCATGGTCATCGCCAGATCAATCGCCTCGGCCCCGGAATTGGTGAAATGGACCACCCAATCATGGCCCTTTGGCATCCGGGCGGCCAGTTCTTCGGCCAGATGCGCGGGCGTGGGGTGATGAAACATCGTCGTGCAATGGGTCAGCTCCTGCGCCTGAGCCATCGCCGCCGCCACCACGCGGGGATGCGAATGGCCCACTGAAATGCAGACATTCATGCCCAGAAGGTCGGTATATTTGCGGCCCTCATTGTCCCACAGATACTGCCCCTGCCCCTTTTGAAACACGATGGGATCGGCAAAGGGCACGAATTTGGCTTGCGAAGCGGCGTAATAGGTGTCGCGCCGGTGGGCGGTTCCCTCAAGGGACCAGTCGGTGAGCAGTGTGTCGGACATGGCAGGCCTCCGGTTCAGGATTTCAGGCGGGTATTTTCGGGGTCATAGGGCGGCGCGGCAAGGATTTCGGCGGGGCGATAGTGGCCCAGGATGGACACGCTGAGGGCGGTGCGAACCGACGGGTCGCGCAGATAGGCCAGCGCCAGCGCTCGCCCTGTGCGATGCCCGAACGCGCCCGAGGTGACGATGCCGACGGCCACGCCCTCTTGCATTACGGGATGGGCATAGAACGGGTCGATATCGCCCGCCGCGATTTCCAATAGCACCAAGTCCCAGGGGTCGGATTTGGCCAGCATGGCCTCTTTTCCGGTGAAGTCTCGGCCATTGCTGCGCACCAGATGCGCCAGCCCGGCCTCCAGCGGGGTTCGCTCGGTCGTCAGGTCGCTGCCCCAGGCGGCATAGCCCTTTTCCAGCCGCATCGCGTTCATCGCGTAGGCCCCGTAAAGCCCCACGCCAAAGTCGCGGCCCGCCGCCTCCAACGCCTCGAAAAGCGGGGCGGCGTCGGCGGCGGAGACATGCAGTTCCCAGCCAAGTTCTCCGATATAGGAGACGCGCAAGGCACGCGCCTGAGTGCCCGCGATGGTGATGTCGCGCACCGACAGCCAGGGGAATGCGCCCTCCAGATCGGCGTCGCTCAGACGCGCCAGAAGATCGCGGGATCTCGGCCCCATCACGCCGATGACGGCCAAGGCCTCGGTGACGTTTTTTACCGCGATATCAAACCCGTGCGCGGCGGCCTTCAGGTGGTCGAAATCGCGCTCCTCCGCCGCCGCAGCACTGGTCAGATAGGCCCGACCATCCGCCAGCCGCGCCACGGTGAACTCCGACGCCACGCCGCCCGCCGGAGTCAGCGCATGGATCAACCCGACCCGTCCCGGCACGGGCGCGGTGTTCGCGCCAAGCCGGTCGAGAAAGGCCCCGGTGCCCGGCCCGGTGATCTCGAACTTCGAAAAGACCGACAGATCGGCCAGCGCCACGCGGGCCGATGCCGCCGCACATTCGCGGCCCACGGGCAGAAACCAATCGGTTCGGCGAAAACTCGGGCCGGCCACCGCGCCGGGGGTATCCGCAAACCAGTTCGGGCGTTCCCAGCCATGCACCGCCCCCGTCACCGCGCCGCGTGCGATCATGATGTCATGCAGGGGCGTGCGCCGTTTTCCGCGCGCGGCGGGACGTTCCTCAAAAGGGTAATGCACCCCGAATTGCAGGCCGAAACACTCTTTGGCCTTGTCCAACCGATAGGCGCGGTCGGCCCAGGCCCCGAACCGGCGCGGATCGACCGCCAATGCGTCCATCGGCGGCGCGCCATGGGTCATCCAATGGGCCAGGAACCAGCCCGCGCCACCGCCCTCCATTACCCCCATCGACGATCCCGTCAGGAGCCATGCCCCGGACAAGCCAAAGGCTGGTCCAATCAACGGGTTGGCATCGGGAGTGAAGGTGATCGGGCCATTGATCACCGATTTCACGCCACCGGTTTCCAGCGCCGGAATGCGGGCCATGGCGGCCTCGATAATGGGCTCCACCCGGTCCAGATCGGGCGGCATCAGATCGGCCCCGAAACCGGGCGGGCAGCCATCGACCGACCAGACCTGCGCATCCGTTTCATAAGGCCCCAGGATCAGGCCATCGCGTTCCTGACGGACATACCAGCTTTCCTCCGGGTCGCGGATGATCGGCAGCTCAGGCAACCCCGCGGCCATGCGGGCGGCCACATCGGCCACTGTGTCGGTCACGATATATTGGTGCAGGACGGGGACCGAGGGGATATTGAGCCCCATCTTCGCGCCAATTTCCCAGCCCCAGGTGCCTGCTGCATTGACGATCTGGGCTGCGCGGATCGGGCCTTGGGAAGTCTCAATCAGCCACCCCTCGCCCTGCCGCGCGATATCCAAAACCGATGTATACCGCTTGATCGTGCCACCGCCCCGCACCGCCAACTGCGCCATCGCATTGGTGGCGAGGCTGGGGTCGACATGGCCGTCATCGGGTTCATAAATGCCACCGATCAGCCCATCGAGACGCGCCAGCGGGTGCAGCTCCGCGATGCGGTCGGGCGTCAGCAATTCGAGCGGGTAGCCGGTAAAACCGGACAGCCCCGCGACATGGGCGAACTCATCCATCCGGTCGGGGTTGCGGGTGATCCGCATTGCTCCGGTTGCATGAAAGCCGCAGTTTTGTCCGGTCTCACGCGGCAGAACATCGCGATAAAGCCGCACCGACCGGGCCCGCAATTCCTGGATCGTCGGGTTATGCGCGAAATGCGTGCAGAGCCCCGCAGCATGCCAGGTCGAACCATGGGTGAGGTCGTTTTTTTCAACCAATACAACATCCTGCCACCCGTTCTTGACAAGGTGATACAAGAGCGACACCCCCATCACACCGCCGCCGATAATGACCACCTGCGCATCGCTCATGCCCGCATCCTTTCGCCTGCCGGATCAAACGGTGCGCGCATCAGCGGCGCAGCCCGGTATCGCGCGCCCGCAACCTCGACCTCGAAAACCCGCGCGCAGGTCTGGGCCCGTGTCTCGCCTGGTGCAATGTCGATCATGCCAAAGGCCAGCGCCAGCCCGGTGCGCACGCCTTTGGCCCCCGAACTGGTCAGGCCCACGCAGCGGCCCGCCTCAAAAACCGGCTCATCATGCAACAACAAAGGATCGCCCGTGACCTGCATCAGGACCAGTCGCCGCGCTGGCCCGTCCCGCCGCTGCCGTTCCAGCGCCGCCTTGCCGGTGAAATCCTTGCTCCAATCGACGGTGAACCCCAGACCGGCCTCAAGCGGCGTGACCTCCGGCCCGATCTCATGGCTCCAATGCAGGAACCCTTTCTCGATCCGCGCCGCCTCCAGCGCGTAATGCCCCATGGGCCGCACGCCTGCCGCGATCAGTGCATCGAATACGGAGGCCGGGCCGGGGCCCACGTGGATCCACAACTCCCAGCCCAGTTCGCCGACATAACTGAGCCGCTTGGCCCAGATATCACACCCGGCCACGCGCACCGCCCGTGCGGCACCGAAGGGAAAATCGGTCCAATCGTCCTGAGACAGACCTGCCAGCACAGCGCGCGCCGCCGCCCCCATGACGCCGATCACCGCGTAATCCTCAGTCCGGTCAGACACCGCAACGCCGGTCCCCATCAGATGCCGCCGCAGATAATCCAGATCGCGCCACCGCGTCGCGGCCCCGGTGGCAATGCGCAGATGGGTGCCTGAAAACACCGTCACGGTGGCGTCCAATTCGATGCCGCCGCGCGAGTTCAGGAAGGGGGCGTAATAACAGCGCCCTGCACCGGCCCGCAGATTGCGGCAGGTCAGCCGGTCAACCGCCGCCAACGCGCCGGGGCCGGTGATGTCGATCTTGGTCAGGGGCGACAGGTCCAGCATCGCGGCACCGGTCGCCATTGCCGCCGCCTCACGCGCTGCGATCGCCTGCCAGGGCTGCGCACCGATGCTGTAGGGCAGATCGCGCTCGGCCTCT
>CAXBGQ010000078.1:0-11238 GCA_963975135.1 uncultured Nioella sp.
GCCCCGGTGGTGCTGACCTGCGCGGTGTCGGATGCATTGCTGATTGCACTTGGCGTCAGCAGTTTCGCCGTGATTGCCGATCTGCTGCCCTGGGTCGCGCCGCTCTTTCGCTATGGCGGCGCTGCGTTTCTGGTTTTTTATGGCGGGCGCTCCTTCCTTGCCGCCTGGAAAGGCGGTGAGACGCTCAGGGCAGCCGATACCGGCGGCGGCACGCTGAAATCGGCGGTTCTGACCTGTCTGGCGCTGACCTGGCTGAACCCGCATGTCTATCTCGATACCGTTATCCTGATCGGCACCATCGCCACGCAATACGGGCCTGACCGCCTGTGGTTCGGGGTCGGGGCCGTGGTCGCGAGTTTCGTGTTCTTCTTTTCGCTGGGCTACGGCGCGCGGGCGCTGGCCCCGGTATTTGCCCGTCCGCGGGCGTGGCAGGTGCTCGACATTATCATCGGGCTGGTGATGTGGGCGATTGCGGCCAAGCTGCTGTTTGCATACTGAGCTGAAAACCGGCTTGTCGCCGCCTCCGCTTTGCGGTCTCCTGCGCGCCATGTCCGTTTCTGCCCCCCATGCCCCCGCCACACATCCCGTTTGGGGCGTGTTCTGGATGCTGGTGACCGGGGCCTGTTTCGTCGGCGTCACCGCGATTGTGAAGCTGGTGGGCAATGACATCCCGCCGGCGCAATCGGCCTTCATGCGCTATGCGCTGGGTCTGGTTCTGATCATTCCGATGATCCCGCCGATGCTGCGCGCCGGGCTCAGCCGCCGGGCCTATTTGCTCTTTGGTCTGCGCGGGCTGGTCCATACCGGCGGCGTGATTTTGTGGTTTTACGCCATGACCCAGATCACCATCGCCGAGGTGACCGCGATGAACTATGTCACGCCGGTCTATGTCACCATTCTGGCGGCCCTTTTCCTGGGCGAAAAGCTGGCCTTCCGGCGCATCGCGGCGATTGGCGTGGCGCTGGCAGGTGCGCTGGTGATCCTGCGCCCCGGCATCCGTGAAATCAGCCCCGGCCATATAGCGATGCTCTTTACGGCGGCGGCCTTCAGCGTCGGCTATCTGGTGGCCAAGATCATGGCCGATGAAACCTCGCCCTCGGTCGTGGTCGGCATGTTGTCGGTGACGGTGACACTGGGGCTGGCCCCGTTTGCCTGGGCGGTCTGGGTGCCACCGATATGGGAACAGGTCGGATGGCTGTTTCTGGTCGCGGTCTTTGCCACGGCGGGGCATTTCGCGATGACCCTTGCCTTCAAGGCGGCCCCGCTGGCGGTGACGCAGCCGGTGACCTTTGTGCAGCTGATCTGGGCGACGCTTTTGGGGGCGCTTTTCTTTGGCGAACCGGCCGATGCCTTTGTGATGCTCGGCGGCGGCATGATCATTGCCGCGATCAGCTATATCACCTTGCGCGAGGCGATGCTGCGCCGCCGCGCGGTCACGCCCGCCGTTGCGCAGACCAAGCTGTAAATAGTCTGGCGGAAACCAAAAATCCCCTGACAGATTTGATAGGGATCAAGGTGTTGCGCCGTTGGCGGGGATAGACTTGGGGCAGACGCAAAAAAACAGGAGGACAGCACCCTATGTCGCACACCCCGCATGAATTGGCCGACGATTTTCCCGATCAGACGGACCGTATCCACGCTTTGAAAAGTGAGAATGCACATTTCGCCAAGCTGGTTAATGACTACCATGAAGTGAACCGCGCCGTGCATCGCGCAGAGACCGGTGTTGAGCCGTGCGAGGACTTGGCCGAGGTCGAAATGCGCAAGACGCGGATGCGGCTGAAGGACCAGATCGCGGCGATGCTGGCCACCGCCTGAGGTCGGATCGGGAAGGGTGGCGGTGGTGCGGCATCAGGCCGTTTTCACACCGCCGCCTGTGACAGGCTCGGGGAACCGTTCCCCGCGTGATCCGGTCAGCGCCCGATCTCATAGGGCAGCGTGCCGCGATGATCGGGGTCGATGCGCAATTGGCGCTCCAGCGGCGGCACCGATCGCTGGTGGCAATTGGCGCGTTCGCAGATGCGGCAGGAAATGCCGATCGGCTGATAGGCCTCGGCGGTACCGATATCCATGCCATCGGCGTAGACCATGGCCTCGGCATGACGCACCTCGCAGCCCAGACCGATGGCGTAGCGGCGGGTCGGCGCATGAAACGAGCCGCCCGATTTCGACACATCGCGGGCGAGGCACAGATAGCGCACACCATCGGGCGTTTCGGCCAGTTGGCGCAGGAAACGGCCCGGCGTTTCAAAGGCGCGATGCACGTTCCAGAGCGGGCAGGCCCCGCCGAACCGGGCGAATTGCAGCCGTGTGGCGGAATGGCGCTTGGTGATGGTGCCGGCCTGATCGACGCGCACAAAGAAAAACGGAATGCCCTTGGCAGCGGGGCGTTGCAGGGTCGAGAGGCGATGCGCCACCTGTTCGATCGAGGCCCCGAACCGGTTCGACAGCTGTTCGAGGTCATGCCGTGTCTCGGCGGCGGCCTCGGAAAACCGGGTATAAGGCATCTGCACCGCGCCCGCGAAGTAATTGGCCATGCCGATCTTGGCGATGGCGCGGGCTGTGTCGGTCTGGAACCGGGCCAGATCGAGGGTGGCCTCCAGCAGCCGGTCCTGTTCGATCAGCGCGTATTGGTGCAGCAGTTGAAAGCGCTGCGTTTCGGGGGCGCTCTGCGGCGACAGGGTCAGCTCTTTGCGGGCGGCGTCATAGTGGCGGATGCCTTCGCCACCGGCGTAGCGGATGGTCAGGCCGCGCGCCTCCAAGGCGCGGCGGATATGGACGTCCAGCGAACCGTCGGCCTGGTTGGCGAAACGTTCAGCGGCGCGGTCGACGGCGTCGATGTAATTGTCGCAATAATGGAAGAAATCGCGCACTTCCTCCCACGGCGATGCGGCGACGCGCCCGCCATCGCGGCCAAGTGCCTCATCGAGCGAGGCCAGCCGTTCATGGGTCTGGCGATAGGCGGCGTGCAGGTCGAGAAAGGCGCGTGCCAGCGCGGGCGCGTTGGATGCGGTCAGGCGCAGATCGGGCAGCGGCGGCGCGGCATCGGCAAAGACCGGATCGGCCAGCGCCTCGCGCATATCCGAGACCAGCCGTTCGGTATCGCCCGAGGAAAGCTCGGTCACGTCAAAGCCGAACTCCTGCACCAGCCCCAGCATCACGCCCGAGGACACCGGGCGGTTGTTGTTCTCCATCTGGTTGAGATAGGGCAGCGAGACGCCGAGCTTGGCCGCGAAATCCTTTTGCGTCAGGCCCAATCGGCCGCGCAATTCGCGCAGCTTTGCCCCGGCATAGAGTTTTTGAATGGCCATCGGTTTGCTCCCTTTGCAGGATGCATTATGGGCTTTGCAAACCGGCGCGGCAAGCCGTCAGAGGCCGGTAACCTGACGCTCACGGATCATCGTATAGAGGATCGCCACCAGCGCCATCGCCGAGGAAATCAGCATGATCGCCACCAGCGGCAGGGCGCTGGAGTCAGGCCCCAGAACCCATCCCGCGAAGGCCGACAAAAGCGCCCCGCCCAGGATCGTGATCGCGCCGCCGATGCCGCTGGCTGAGCCTGCCAGATGCGGGCGCACCGACAGCATCCCGGCGGTGGCGTTGGGCATTACCATGCCATTGCCGACCCCCATCAGCGTAACCGAGCCGAAAAAGATCAGGGCGGTGTCAAAGCCCGCGAGGATCAGAACGAAGGGGAGGGCCATGCCAAGCGTCGAGACGATGGCCCCGGCGGTGATCATCCGGTTCACGCCCATGCGCACCGAATAGCGCCCCGAAACGAAATTGCCGGTGAAATAACCGAAGGCCGGGGCTCCGACGCTCAAGCCCACCTGAACGGAATTGAGGCCATAGACATTGGTCCCGACAAAGGGCGCGCCGCCGAGAAAGGCGAAAAAGGCCCCGGCGGCGAAGGTGGCCGACAGGCAATAGCCCCAGAATCTGCGTGACGAGAACAGCTCTGGATATTGGCTGATCTGCTCGCGGAAGCTGGCGGAGGTGTGGGTCGCGGTCTCGCCCAGATCGGACCAGGTCAGCCACAGAACGACGAGCCCCGCAACCAGAAGCAGCACAAAGCTGGACTGCCAGCCGAAGGTCTGGTCCAGAACTCCGCCAAAGGCCGGGCCGATCATCGGCACCACCGCCATGCCCATGGTGACATAGCCGATCATCGAGGCGGCTTCCTCCTGCGGGACCATGTCGCGCACCACGGCGCGGCCCAGAACCAGCCCGGCCACGATCACCGCCTGCGCCATCCGAAAGATCAGGAAAACCGTCGCCGTCGGAGCCAGGATGGCCCCAAGCGTGGCAATGCAGAACAGGATCAGGCTGCCCAACAGCACCGGGCGGCGCCCGAAGCGATCCGATATCGGCCCGATGAAAAGCTGCAACACCGCATTCATCGCCAGATAGAGCGAGACCGAGAGCTGCATCACCCAGTACTCGGTGCCGAAATAGGCGGCCATATCGGGCAGCGAGGGTAAGAACACGTTCATCGTCAGCGCGCCGAGGCCGGTCAGCACGATCAGGGTCGAAATATGCGGAGGCGTGGCGGGGTCCAGATAGCGGCCACTGGGAAGGGAGGACATGGCACTTGCGTAGCGTGGCGGGCGGGGCATTGTCCATGTGCAACCTTGCACAGGTTACTCCCGCAGACTTCGCAGGTTTGCAAATGCAAATTCAGCAAATAGAATGAATTTGCAAATATGCGGGATTCCTCTGGGAACTGCGCCCCGGCGGCGCTAGGGTCCGGCCAGATTGGCATATGCGCCCAAGGGCAAGGGGACGATATGAAAGATATTCTGCAGGAGCTGGAACATCGCCGCGACGAGGCCCGCGCGGGCGGCGGCGAGAAACGGATCGCCAGCCAGCATAGCAAAGGCAAGCTGACGGCGCGCGAACGCATCGACCTGCTGCTGGACGAGGGCTCGTTCGAAGAGTTCGACATGTTCAAGACGCATCGCTGCACCGATTTCGGGATGGAGAAGTCAAAGCCGCGCGGCGATGGCGTGGTGACCGGGTGGGGCACGGTCAATGGCCGCATGGTCTATGTGTTTTCACAGGATTTCACCGTCTTTGGCGGATCCTTGTCGGAAACCCATGCCGAGAAAATCTGCAAGGTCATGGATATGGCGATGCAGAACGGCGCGCCTGTGATTGGCATCAACGATTCAGGCGGCGCGCGGATTCAGGAAGGCGTCGACAGTCTGGCGGGCTATGCGGAGGTGTTCCAGCGCAACATCATGGCGAGCGGAGTGGTGCCGCAGATCAGCGTCATCATGGGCCCCTGCGCGGGCGGTGCGGTCTATTCCCCCGCGATGACCGATTTCATCTTTATGGTCAAAGACAGCTCCTACATGTTCGTCACCGGCCCCGATGTGGTGAAAACCGTGACCAACGAGCATGTCACGGCCGAAGAGCTGGGCGGGGCGATGACCCATACGCGCAAATCCTCGGTTGCCGATGGCGCGTTCGAAGATGATGTGGAGGCGATGTCCGAGGTCCGCCGCCTGGTCGATTTCCTGCCGCTCAACAATCGTGAAAAACCGCCCGTGCGACCGTTCTTCGACGATCCGGGCCGGATCGAGGACAGCCTGGACACGCTGATCCCCGACAATGCCAACACGCCCTATGACATGAAGGAATTGATCCTGAAACTGGCCGATGAAGGCGATTTTTATGAAATTCAGGAGGAGTTCGCCAAGAACATCCTGACCGGATTCATCCGGCTGGAAGGCTCGACCGTGGGCGTGGTGGCCAATCAGCCGATGGTGTTGGCGGGCTGTCTGGATATCGACAGCTCCCGCAAGGCGGCGCGGTTCGTGCGCTTCTGCGATGCCTTCGAGATCCCGATCCTGACGCTGGTCGATGTGCCTGGGTTCCTGCCGGGGACGGCCCAGGAATATGGCGGTGTCATCAAACATGGCGCGAAGCTTTTGTTCGCCTATGGCGAGGCGACGGTGCCCAAGGTCACGGTGATCACGCGCAAGGCCTATGGCGGGGCCTATGACGTGATGGCGTCGAAACATTTGCGCGGCGATTTCAACTATGCCTGGCCAACGGCGGAGATTGCCGTGATGGGGGCCAAGGGCGCGACCGAGATCATCCACCGCGCCGATCTGGGCGATGCCGAAAAGATCGCGGCCCATGCGCAGGATTACGAGGACCGGTTCGCCAACCCGTTCGTGGCTGCCGAGCGGGGGTTCATCGACGAGGTGATCCAGCCGCGCAGCACGCGGCGCCGCATCTGCCGCGCCTTTGCATCGCTGCGCGGCAAGCAACTACAGAATCCGTGGAAGAAGCACGATAACATTCCCCTTTGAGCTTTTTTAGTGGGTAAGCCCCCGCCCGCGCCGACCGATCGGTGCGGGCGGGGATAGGTTAAACCTGATCTGGACAATGAATGCGTGAGAGACCGGACAGCGATGTGGAATGCGCAGGGCAGAATGCCCCTGTGCCGTTGGCGCGCGCCCGCCTTGCGGTTGTCGCCATGCCCGCACTGTTGGCCGCCTGCCGCGACGATCAGGGCTTTGCGCTGCCCTCGGGGCTTGAGGTCGAACTGATCGAGATCCTGACCGAGCCGCAGCCCTTTTCGCAGGAGACATGGGTGATCGTGCGGGTGCTGGCCCCGGGACTGGCCGAGCAGGAGATCAGCGTCGAGGCGCGCGCCGCCGATACCGATATGCTTTGCGCCGAATGGGGGCAGCCTGCGGCCATGGAGGCCCCTGAACCACCCGAGCAGATCGTTATCCAGATGATGAGCGAAACCGTGGAACGCGGTCGAGCTTCGCCCGGCGTGGCGCAGGCATTCGCCGGTTATCGATTTCAAAACGGCCTCTGCATCTGGGAGGATTTCTGATGCACACACAACATGTTGCGGGGCGACGTTCCTGTGGATATCTTTCTGATGCAACCAAGGCACAGAATGCGGGGCCGCCATATTCGCGCTGCACGAAAGCCCCGCTTCCCGGTATCATGACGTATGGTCATATTGCTGTGGCCGCACCCGGGCCTCTGCCCGGCCTTCGGGCTGGATGGAGCCCAAAAAACAGGAGAGCAGGATGTCTAATCGCATCAAAGCGCTTCTGGCTTTGGGGCTTGTCGTCGGCGTTTCAGCTTGCGCATCAGTGCCGGAACCAGAAGAGATCATCATCATCGAGCCCGCGCCCATCGAGGCAGAGCCGGTCTACAACAAGTATTCCTGATGACGGTTTTACCGGACGGGCCGCAAGGCTCGTCCGGGGTTGCCCGGGCCGTCTCGTGCCGGGGGTGGTCGCATGATCAAGCATCGCGGTTTTCCCTCACGCCTGCCCGGCACCGATTATCAATTCACCATTCGACGTGAGAACAAGCAGGGCGCGACGCCTCTGATTGCGCGCGACCGCCATGCCGACCGGCGCCCGGCCGACCGGCGCGCCGATGCGGGCTTTGTCGAGGCGCTGTGGCTGAGTTTCGGCGACCGGCCTTTCGCGCGCGGCAATCTGGATGCGGGGCGGCTGAGCTGGCTGTTGGGGCGCGAGGTGATCGCGTTGGACAATCCTTTCGACGCGGAGGATTACGACGCGCTGCTGCAACTGGATGTGGCGCGTGCGCGGGCCGCGTTTCCCGATGCGTTCGGGGCCAAAGGCATCTGGGAGGGGTCGGCGTGAACCTGCCTACGTCTTTCGCAATTGCGCAGAAACGCGCCCAAAAAATGCGGTCTGCCATTTGCGGGTTCTGCGCGTCCGCAGCCCATGCAAACGTCCCCTTGTCGGCCCATGTCCCCAGCTTCAAACGGGCCGGTGGTAATGTGACGTGTTACCCTTCCCCTTTAAAACGGCCCGTCGGCTTTGACGGCGGGCCGTCTTTTTTCGGTTCGGGTGCAGGTTGCCCAGAAAAAGAACGGGAAGAGGTACAACTATCATGCGCAGAAATAAAACATTGGCGGTCGGTGTTCTGGCTTTGGCGACGCTTTCGGGCTGTTTGGGAAACACCGATCTGGACCGCGCCGCGCTTGGTGCGGGTGTGGGTGCTGTCGGTGCCGCCGTCGTTGGCGGCAATCTGGCGGTTGGTGCGGGCGTCGGGGCCCTTGCGGGCGCGGTGTGCGACGACGTCGGCGTGTGCAACTGATACAAAAGACATGGGTCGCCTGACCGGGCGGCATCACCATTTTCAAGCAGGACCATTTCGGCGGATGCCGGGGTGGTCCTTTTTCGTTTTCGCCTGCGCGTATCCGCGCGGGGCAAGGTAAAGAAGGACGGGGGACCGATGTTCAAGAAACTGCTGATTGCCAACCGGGGCGAAATTGCCTGCCGCGTGATCAAGACCGCGCGCAAGATGGGCATTTCGACGGTGGCGCTCTATTCCGACGCCGACCGCGCCGCGCTGCATGTGAAGATGGCCGATGAGGCGGTCCGGATCGGCCCGGCCCCGGCCAACCAGTCCTATATCGTGATCGACAAAGTGATGGAGGCGGTTCGCGCCACCGGGGCCGAGGCGGTGCATCCCGGCTATGGCTTCCTGTCGGAGAACTCGAAATTCGCGCAGGCGCTGGAGGCCGAGGGCGTGGCCTTTGTCGGCCCGCCGGTGGGTGCCATCGAGGCGATGGGCGACAAGATCACCTCGAAGAAGATCGCGCAGGAGGCGGGCGTTTCGACCGTGCCCGGCTATATGGGGCTGATCGAGGATGCCGAGGACGCGGTGAAGATCTCGAACCAGGTCGGTTACCCGGTGATGATCAAGGCCAGCGCCGGCGGCGGCGGCAAGGGCATGCGGATCGCCTGGGACGATCAGGAGGCGCGCGAGGGGTTCCAGTCGTCAAAGAACGAGGCCGCGAGCAGCTTTGGCGATGACCGGATCTTCATCGAGAAGTTTGTGACCCAGCCGCGCCATATCGAGATTCAGGTGCTGTGCGACACCCACGGCAACGGCATCTATCTGGGCGAGCGCGAATGTTCGATCCAGCGGCGCAATCAAAAGGTGGTCGAGGAGGCTCCAAGCCCGTTCCTGGATGAGGCCACCCGAAAGGCGATGGGCGAACAGGCCGTGGCACTGGCGCAGGCGGTCGACTACGCCAGCGCGGGCACGGTGGAGTTTATTGTCGATGGCGATCGGAATTTCTATTTCCTTGAGATGAACACCCGGCTGCAGGTGGAACATCCGGTGACCGAGCTGATCACCGGCGTTGATCTGGTGGAACAGATGATCCGGGTGGCCAGCGGCGCGCCGCTTTCCATCACGCAGGATGATGTGAAGCTGACTGGATGGGCGATTGAAAACCGGCTTTATGCCGAAGATCCCTATCGCGGGTTCCTGCCCTCCATCGGGCGGCTGACGCGGTATCGCCCGCCCGCCGAGCAGGCGGCGGGGCCCTTGCATGTGAAAGGCAAATGGCAGGGCGACGCGGGCGAGGGGCCGGTGGCGATCCGCAACGATACCGGCGTGTTCGAGGGTGGCGAGATCTCGATGTATTACGACCCGATGATTGCCAAGCTCTGCACCTGGGCCCCGACGCGGGGCGAGGCGATCGAGGCGATGCGCAATGCGCTGGACGCGTTCGAAGTGGAAGGCATCGGCCATAACCTGCCTTTCCTTGCGGCCGTCATGGATCATCCGATTTTCATCGCGGGTGAGATGACGACCGCCTTTATCGAGGAACAATACCCCGATGGGTTCGAGGGCGTGACGCCCGATGAACCCACGGCGCAGAAGCTGGCGGCGGTGGCCGCGCATATGAAGATGTTGAAGGAGGTGCGCGCGGCCTCCATCTCGGGCGCGATGGCCAACCATCAGCGCCGCGTGGAGCCCGATTGGGTCGCCTATATCGGGCGCGAGGCGATCCCGGTGCATATCGAACATGTCGATGGCGGCACCGATGTGCGGATGCTGGACGGCACGCATTTCAAGGTGGTGTCGGACTGGACGCTTGGCGACACGGTGTTCACCGGCACGGTCGGCGGCGCGCCAATGATCGTGAAGACCGAATTCATTCGCGGCGGTGCGCGGCTGCGTTATCGCGGCACCGATGTGAAGGTGGGCGTGCGCACCCCGCGCCAGGCCGAGCTGATGGCCCTGATGCCGGAAAAGCTGCCGCCCGATACGTCGAAACTGCTGCTATGCCCGATGCCGGGGCTGGTCGTGAAGATCGATGTCGAAGTGGGGCAGGAGGTGCAGGACGGGCAGGCGCTCTGTTCCATCGAGGCGATGAAGATGGAAAACATCCTGCGGGCGGAGAAAAAGGGTGTGATTTCCAAGATCAATGCCGGGGCGGGCGACAGCCTGGCGGTCGATGATGTCATCATGGAGTTTGAATAGCGCGATGGGGGGCGCGGCCCGGATAGGTTTGCCTGTGCTGGACCGGCGTGCGGGCCGCGCGCCCGGCCTCTGCGCGGGCAGAGGGCGGGCAGGCGCGCGTTACTGTGTCAGGCCCATTTCCTCCAGCCGGAGCGGCAGGTTGTCGAGGGCGCGCATGATCGCGCGCACGTCCCAGGGCGTCGGTTTGCGCAGCGCGACATTGCCGTCGCGTTGCAGGATGACCATGGAAAACCCGCGCGGGCGCAGCGCCAGCCGCACCTCCGACCGGGCGTCGGGATCGGCATCCAGAATGACGATGACATCGCGTTCAATCAGCGGCTCGGGCCGGGCAAGCAGCAAGTCCAGCTGGTCCTGGAACCGTGGATCGCGGGGGGTGTCGGCGAAGATCACGATGGGGCGCGAAACCCAGAGATGGTCTTCGAGCGTGGTCTCGGCGGCGTCCAGCACCACAAGCGCCGGTGCCTCAGGCTCGGGCGTGGGATCGGGCGTGGTTTCCTGCGCGAATGCAGGCAGGGCAAGGCCAAGGGTCAGGATCAGGGTCAGGATGCGGTGCATGGGTCCTCCGGTTCAGCAAGATATAGGCGCACGAGACGGAATTGCGAAGAGGTTTGCGGGGTTTATCGCATTTTGCGCGCCCCGCGCACGCGATGTTGAAGAGCCCAGAGCGGGTCTGCAACGGCGATGGACAGAGATAAGATGCAAGAGGACAGGATGATGAGCGACAAGACCGACGCATGGGCCGCGATGGCGGAAAAAGAATTGCGGGGCCGCCCGCTGGACGATCTGACCTGGAACACGCTGGAGGATATTCCGGTCAAGCCGCTCTATACCGAGGCCGATACCGTCGATCTCGCGCATATGGGCAGCACGCCCGGGGCCGAGCCGTTCACGCGCGGCGTCAAGGCGACGATGTATGCCGGGCGCCCCTGGACCATCCGCCAATATGCC
>CAXBGQ010000079.1:0-11053 GCA_963975135.1 uncultured Nioella sp.
CCTGGGCCTTTCCGCTCTATCTGCTGTTGATGAGCCTTTTTGTTTTGCCCATCGCCGTGGTTGGGCTTCAGGTCTTGCCCGGATCCAACCCGGACCTCTACGTGCTGACGCTGCCGCTGGCCTTCAATCAGGACGCGCTGGCGCTTTTGGTGTTTCTGGGCGGGTTTTCGTCCGCGACGTCAATGGTGATCATCGCGGCACTGGCGCTCAGCACCATGTTGTCGAACCATATCATCGTGCCGATCTGGCTGCGTATCACGGCCGGTGACGACCCGATGTCGGGCGATATGCGGCGCGTGGCTTCAGCATTGCCGGCGTGCTGGCATTGGGGCTGATCTATTACCGCGCCTCCGGCGGCACTGAGGCGCTGGCCTCGATCGGGTTGATTGCCTTTCTGGGCGTGGCGCAGGTCTTGCCCGCGCTGCTGGGCGGCATTTTCTGGCGTGGCGCGACCCGGGTGGGGGCGGGGGCCGGCATTGCCACCGGCTTTGCCATCTGGGCCTGGGTGCTGCTGCTGCCCAATGCCGCCACATCGGGCCTGATGCAGGGATTGTTGAGCGACGGGCCCTTTGGGATTGCCTGGCTCAGGCCCTCGACACCGCTTGGCATTGTCGGGGCCGATCCGCTGCTGACGGCTATGGTGATGTCGCTTGGGGCCAATATGTTTACCTTCACGCTGATGTCGCTGGTGACTTTTCCGTCGCCGATGGAGCGGTTGCAGGGGGCTCAGTTTGTCAATGTGTTCGACCATTCGGCCCCGGCGCTTGGCTGGCAGGCCGGGGCGGCGGCGGCCGATGACCTGTTGATCATGGCGCAGCGGATCCTGGGCTCGGGCCGGGCCGGGCGGTTGTTTCAGGAGGCCGCCCGCGCGCAGGGCAGGGCCGCCAGCCTGCCGGAGCCGAACCCCGATTTCCTGAAAATGCTGGAACGCGAGCTGGCGGGCTCGGTGGGGGCCGCGACGGCGCATGCGATGGTCTATCAGATCACCGGCGGGGCCACGGTATCGGTGCGTGAATTGCTGGCCGTGGCTGATGAAACCGCGCAGATGATGGAATATTCCAGTAGGCTGGAGCAGCAATCGCAGGAATTGACCCGATCGGCGCGCCGCCTGCGCGAGGCCAATCAGAAGCTGACCGAACTGGGCGAACAGAAAGATGCCTTCCTGAGCCAGATCAGCCACGAATTGCGCACGCCGATGACCTCGATCCGGGCGTTTTCCGAATTGCTGATGGCCGATGAGAGCCTGGACAGCGAAACCCGCGCCCGGTTTTCCGGCATCATCAATGCCGAAAGCCTGCGTCTGACGCGGCTGTTGGACGATCTTCTGGATCTCAGCGTGCTGGAACATGGCCGCGTCACGCTGAACGAAAGCAGCGCCACCCTGGCCGATGTGCTGGACCGGGCCGAACATGCCACCGGCGTGATGGAGGCGGGCGGGCGCATTGCCATCCTGCGCGACCGCGCGGCCGAGGATATCGCGCTCTGGACTGATCCCGACCGGCTGGCGCAGGTCTTTATCAACCTGATTTCCAACGCCCAGAAATATTGCGATGCCGAGACGCCCGAGTTGCGGATCACCGTTATCCGAAACGGGCCCCGGGTTGATGTCGAATTTGCCGATAACGGGTCGGGCATTCCGACCCATCAGCGCCGCCTGATCTTTGAGAAATTCACCCGGCTTGAAACCACCCGCGACGCGCAGGGGGCCGGGCTTGGCCTGGCGATCAGCCGCGAGGTGATGGCGCGTCTGGGCGGCGGTCTGAGCTATGTTCCGGGGCAGGGCGGGGCCGCGTTTCGGGTCCGGCTGCCGGCCCGCGCTCTGCGCGCCGCTTGACGAATTCTTAACCCTGTCAGGGCCATAACCGAAAGAAAGCGGTCACAAGGGTGGCGCTTTGCGAAAGGTGAGCCATGGCGGAAGGCGGCTTCAATGCGGCGCTGGCGCGAAAAATGCAGCTATCGGAGGGCGGGGTTGCGGGCAACGTGCTGCGGCCGGCCGATCTGGATGGGGCGCTGCTGCGCGCGCTGCGCCAGGCGGGCGCGCCCTATGATGGGCTGAAGGTCGAGGTCGATCCAAAGCAGCCGAGCTGGGATATTGGCCTGGCCGATGCAAAAGCGGCCTTGCCCGAACGTCGGCTGATTGCCGTGCTGGAAGGTCCCGGCGATATTCGCGCGCTCTGCGTGCTGGAAAACGGCATCGTCGATGCGCTGGTCGAGGTGCAAACCACCGGCAAGGTCGATACCAGCCCGGCGCTGGTGCGCGAAACGACCCAGATCGACGCCGCCCTGACGCGCGATTTCATTGGTCTTTTTCTGAGCGGGTTTGCCTCTGAAATGACCGGCCAGCCCGGCGTGAACTGGCCGCTTGGCCTAACCTACGGCACCTGCCTGACCGATGAGCGTCAGCTTGATCTGCTGTTTCCGGACCGGACCTATCATCTGATCCGCGCCGGTTTGACGCTAGGCGGCGGGGCCAAGTCAGGCCAGGTGATGTTATGGGTGCCGGTCACTCAGGACGCCGTTATGCAGGTCGATGAGCGCCCCGGCGACAGGTTGGCCTGGGCGCGGATCTGGCCGGCGATTGCGGCTGAGGCCCCGGTCGCGCTGGAGGCTGTGCTGATGCGCCAAACCATGCCCCTGGCGCGGCTTCAGGGGCTTGAAGTCGGAGATATGCTGGAATTTAACCGCGCTGATCTGACTGAGATGCGGATTGTGGATGTGGCGGGCAAACCTGTCCTTCGGGCCCGGTTGGGCTGCAAGTCGGGCAAACGCGCGATCTGTCTGATGCCGGGTGCGGGGCTGCCGCCCGCAAGCATCCCACCGCCCGCGCCCGGTGCGGTGCCGGAAAAGACCGCGGCCGAGGCCATGATCGACGCCGCCATGCCCGGACCGTCTTGACCCGCGCGGGGGCATCGGTCTTTCTGGCCGCACATCAGCGGCAAGGGAAAAGGCGTCATGAAATTTCTGCGATATGGGCAAAGCGGTCAGGAAAAACCCGGTGTTCTGGACGCTGACGGTGTGTTGCGCGACCTGTCGGGCCAGATCGACGATCTGTCGGGTGTGGCGCTCGGGCGGCTTGGTGAGCTGACCGCGGATGGACCTGTGGTTCCTGGCAACCCCCGCCTTGGCCCGCCGGTGGCGGGCACGGCCAAGATGATCTGTATCGGGTTGAATTACTCCGACCATGCGGCGGAAACCGGCGCGGTGCCGCCGCAGGAGCCGATGATATTCATGAAGGCCACATCCGCCATTTCCGGGCCAAATGACACCATCGAATTGCCGCGCGGATCGACCCATGCCGATTGGGAGGTGGAGCTTGGCATTGTTATCGGCAAACCGGCGAAATACCTCAGCCAAGATCAGGTGATGGACCATATCGCGGGCTTTGTGGCGGTCAATGATGTGTCCGAGCGCGCGTATCAGATGCGGCGTGCGGGTCAGTTCACCAAGGGCAAAAGCTGTGACACTTTTGGCCCCATCGGCCCCTGGCTGGTTACCCCCGATGAAATCGCGGATCCGCAGAACCTGGGCCTGCGCCTGGAGGTGAACAGCCAGATCATGCAGGACGGAACCACCCGCGACATGATCTTTGGCGTGGTCCATGCGGTGGCCTATCTCAGCCAGTTTTTCACCCTTCATCCCGGCGATATCATTGCCACGGGAACGCCTGCGGGCGTGGGTATGGGTATGGATCCGCCCAGATATCTGGCTGCGGGCGATGAGGTGGTGCTAGAGATCGACGGGCTTGGTCAACAGCGCATGAATGTGGCGCAAGGCTGACACATTTGTGCCAGGCAAATCTTGCCGAAAGGCGAAAAATATTCGAAAAAGCGCGCTTCGGGTAAACGGCCTCGCCACAATTTTCGCCGCAATTGCCATAAATTTGCACCAAATGGCCCCGGAAATGCACCGGGGCCTTCGTTTTTCCGCCCGATTTCGCGGGCATTCTATCGCCATCGCAATACCAGATAGCCCGCGAAATCAATAAAAAGCTGCGGGCAGGAGAGATGAGCATGAGACGTTTTACATTCGCATTGCTGGGCCTGGCCGCATTGGGCGTTTCGGCCTGTGCCACCGTTCCCCAGGTCGACGTGACACAGGGCCTTCCGGTCATGGGCACGCTGCCCACCAATACCGTCAGCGCCGATTGGCAGATCCAGGAGATCGTGATCGACGTCCCCGCCACCCTGACCGTGTCCGAATCCAACCGCATCAAGCCGCGGGTCGATATCGTGTGGCGCGAAGACCCGATCGGCGATCGCTACGCACAGGTTCAGGCGCTGATGACCGAGGCCATGGAATTTGCCCTGCGCCCGATGGACGGCACCAGGCCCGTCATTGTCGAACTTGAAGTGACCCGCTTTCACGCGCTGACCGAACGCGCGCGCTATACCATCGGCGGTGAACATGAGATCGAGTTCCTGTTTACCGTGCGCGATGCCGAAACCGGCCAGGCGCTGACCGGTCCACGCAATGTCGATCTGACCTTCCGCGCCTTCGGCGGCCAGCGCGCTGTCGAATCCGAGCGTAACGGTATCTATCAACGCGACCGGATCCAAAGCCAGATCATTGGATGGGCGCGCCAGGAATTTGGCCTTTCGCCGCCCGCGGCGGAATTCCTGTCCTGACCCGTTTGCAAGGTCACTGAAACCCGGGTAGGGGGGTGCTATGACAGCATCCCCTTTTCCCGTTTTGCGGCTGAAACCCAAAGCCGATGCCCGCCGAATCCGCCATGGCCATCCCTGGGCCTGGGGCGACGAAATTGTCCTCGACCGCCGCTCCAAGGCGGTGCCCGCGGGCGCGCTTGTCCTTCTGGAGGACAGCGAACGGGTGCCGATCGCGATGGGCGTGGCAACGGTGGAGGGCAAAATTGCCTTTCGGGTGCTCGACCGCGACGCCTCGAGCGTGATCGATGCCGCATGGCTTCGCGCCCGGCTGGCGGCGGCGCTGGAGCTGCGCGAGCGGCTCTTTGATGCGCCCTTCTATCGGCTGGTCCATGCCGAAGGCGACGCGCTGCCGGGTCTGATCGTCGACCGGTTCGGCGCAACGCTGGTGATTCAACCCAATGCGATCTGGCTGGAGGATCGGCTGGATCAGATCGCGGGTATCCTGACGGATCTGACCGGGGCCATCTGCCTGATCAAGAACGCCCAAAGCAGGGCGCGCGCGCTGGAAGGGTTGCCCGAGGAAATGGCCATCCTGCGGGGTGCCGCCCCCGATGCGCCCATTGCTGTTGCGATGAACGGGGCCACCTATCTGGCCGATGTCACGGGCGGGCAGAAGACCGGGCTATTCTACGATCAGCGCCCCAATCATGCCTTTGTGGCCGCGATGGCCCGCGATGCCTCGGTGCTTGATATCTTTGCCCATGTCGGCGGCTTCGGTCTTGCGGCGCTGGCGGGCGGGGCGAAGGATGCGCTGGCCGTCGATGCTTCGGAAGCGGCCTTGGCCTTGGCCAAACAGGGTGCCGCCGCCATTGATGTATCCGACAGGTTTTCAACCCGTTCGGGCGATGCCTTCGCGGTGATGGAGGCGCTGGCGGCAGAGGGGCGGCGCTTTGACATCGTCATCGCCGATCCGCCGGCTTTCGCGCCTGCAAAGCCTGCGTTGACGGCGGGGCTGCGCGCCTATGAGCGGGTGGCGCGGCTGGCGGCTGCGCTGGTCGAACCGGGCGGCACCTTGATGCTGTGTTCGTGTTCGCACGCCGCCGATCTGGGCAAATTTCGCGCTGCCTGCCTGCGGGGCATCGGGCGGGCCGGGCGCGATCCGCGCCTGATCCATACCGGGTTTGCCGGGCCCGACCATCCGCAGCACCCGGCCCTGACCGAAACCGGATACCTCAAGGCGCTGGCCTTCCGTCTGCTGCCGTGATCGCGGTTCTGGATGCCTGCGTGCTCTACCCCACGGTGTTGCGCCAGATCCTGTTGGGCACGGCGCGCGCCGGGTTGATCCGGCCGCTCTGGTCGGCGCGTATCCTTGAGGAATGGCGGCGCACAGCGGACCGCCTCGCCCCGGGCGGCGGTATTTTCGCCAGCGGCGAAATGGCCCGCATGCGCGCAACCTGGCCGGATGCGGAAATCGCTGCCGACCCGACGACCGAGGCCGCGCTATGGCTGCCCGATCCCGGCGATATCCACGTGCTGGCAACCGCGATCGACGGCGGGGCAGATGCCATCATCACTCTGAATCTCAAGGATTTTCCGCCTCGCGAGCTGGTTGGCCATGGCCTAGCCGCGCGCCACCCCGATGCCATCCTCCATGCGCTCTGGCAAAGCCACCCGGATCAGATCTCGGGGATTGTCGAGGCCACCTATGAGGCTGCCCGCCCGCATACCGATCTGACGCTGCGCGCGCTTCTCAAACGCGCCCGCCTGCCGCGCCTCGGCAAGGCCCTGACGCGCTGATCCCCGCTTCTTTGCGCATTAAATATCCATTCCGACAGCAAGCCATGCAAAGCTGAAACCGCGAGGGAAAACGGCACCGCGCGCCCCCGGTCGCCCGCGTCAGCGGGCGACGTTGATCACACGGATCGCCCGCGCCAGCGGGCGACGCAAACCAAACGGATCGCCCGCGTCAGCGGGCGAAACCGCTCCAAACGATCACGCCCGCCACTTGGCTTCCAGCGCCTCGATGGCCGCGATCCGGTCGGCGGTTTTCGGGTGGCTCATCAACCAGGCCGGCGCGCCGCGCCCCCCCATGCCGGATAACCCCTCCAGCTTGGTAAAGAGCGTCTTTTGCGGCCCCGTTCCGATCCCCGATTTCATCAACAGAGCGGCGGCATAGGCATCGGCCTCATATTCATCGCTCCGGCTCAGCCGGGCGGCCAGAAGCGATGTCAGCACCCCGGCGATCCACGGGCCGATCCAGGGGATGAACCGGCCCAGGAGGGTGGCCAGCACGGTGCGAATCGCGTTTTGTCCTGAAAAATCAATCATCCGTCGACGCGAATGGCCAAGGGCGACATGGCCCAGCTCGTGGGCAATGACGCTGGCCATTTCCTCGCCGGTCACCTCGCCCAGACGGTATTTGTCGTAGAAACCGCGGGTCAGGAAAATCCGGCCATCGGGCGCGGCCAGACCGTTGACCGGATCGACCTCGTAGATATTGACCCGGATGCGCGCGACCTCCAATGCCGCCGCCATCCGGTCGCAAAGCGCCCGCAGCCCGGCATCGGCCAGTTCGCTCGATTTTTCGTCCAGTTCCCGCCGGGTGCGCCAGGCCGAGAAATGATACATCGCAAGCCCGTAGAGGATGGCCAGCAGGATAGGGGTCAGGCGCAGGATCATGGCTCATGATATGGGGCGCGCGATCGGCGGCGGCAAGGCGTTAATGATGCCGGACGCGCCCCGCCCGCAGCACCGCGCGGATCCAGAGCGCCATGGCCCCCGCCGCGCTGAGCGCTGCGAGAAGGCCGACGATATTGCCCATCAGAGTGGCGATGGTGTCGATCTGGCTGGCGAACCCGTACCCAAGCCCGACATAAAGGCTGACCCAGATGGCTTCGCCCAGGATATCGGAGATGGCAAATCGGACCCAGGTGAGCCCGGTTGCGCCGGCAACGAAATTGACCCACGGGCCAAGCGGCGCGACCAGCCAGGTGGAAAAGAAGACGCCGAACATTCCGTGACGGTTTACCAGCACGCGCGCCCGCGTCAGCACCGCGCGCCGGGCCGGGCTGCGCGCGATCCGGTCGATCACCGGCGCGCCGCCATAGCGCCCGATCAGGAACCCCGTCTGATCGCCCAGAACCGCGCCGCCAAACGCCGCCAGCACAACCGGAGCAGCGGCAAGATCGCCCGCCACGATGAACGCGCCGCCCGAAAGCATCATCAGGGATGTCGGGATCGGCAGCGCGAGGCAGGACAGAAAGGCGCTGGCAAAGATCACATAGGCACCGTATTCCGAGACAAGGGCAAAGACGGTTTCGTTCATGGCCGCGCCCCCGCGCCCGATTGGCGATGCCCGGCGATGGCCGCTTCGGTCGCGGCGATAAGGTCTTCGACACGTATCCCGTTCATCTCGGCAAGCTCGTCAAGGCTCATCGGTCTGCCCGGCCTCGGTGTGGATCCGGTCAACGCCTCCAGGATCACCGGGCGCGGGATATCCCAGGAATAGGCGATATAGCCCGGCGTCATCCAGGCCGCGACGGTCTGATCACGATGATTGGGGTCCGCCCAGTAGATCCAGAACGCCACCAGCCGAATGGAAAATACCACCGCAATCGCCATGGCGATGCCCAGGATGACGGTGGCGATCGGGGCGGCGGTCCAGATGCGTTTGAGGAAAGAAACCATGATGCAGGTTGTCCAGTTGTTTGGGTCCGTTATCACGCAGGCGCGCGAGGGCCATGATCACAAGCCTACACGCAGGCGCGTTCCGTTTCCCTTACCGTGACAGAACCCGCATGCCCGCATCAATGCCTTCCAGCGTCATCGGCACCATGCGGCCCTCGAAAATCCCGGCGATCATGCCGATGGACTGGGTATAGCGCCAATGGTCGCGCGGCGTTGGGTTGATCCACAGGTGATCGGGCCATTGCGCCCGGGCGCGTTCCAGCCAGACCTGGCCCGCTTCGGCATTCCAATGCTCATTCGCACCGCCGGGATAGCCGACCTCATAGGGCGACATCGCCGCATCGCCCACGAAAATACATTTGTAATCAGGGCCATAGGTGTTGAACACCTCAAGGGTCGGGATCTGCTCGGTCCACCGCCGCCGATTGTCGCGCCAGACCCCTTCGTAGAGGCAATTGTGGAAATAATAATGCTCCAGATGTTTGAATTCGGAGCGCGCGGCGCTGAACAGTTCCTCGACCACCTTGACATGTGGGTCCATTGATCCGCCCGCATCCAGAAACAGCACCACCTTGACCGCATTATGCCGTTCGGGGCGGGTTTTCACATCGAGATAGCCATGTTCGGCGGTGGCGCGGATGGTGCCGTCGAGGTCAAGCTCCTCATGCGCGCCCGAGCGGGCCCATTGCCGCAGGCGTTTCAGCGCCACCTTGATGTTGCGGGTGCCCAGTTCGACGCTGTCGTCGAGGTTTTTGAAATCGCGCCTGTCCCAGACTTTCACCGCGCGCCGGTGGCGGCTTTCGGATTGGCCGATGCGCACGCCTTCGGGGTTGTAGCCATAGGCCCCGAAGGGCGAGGTGCCCGCCGTGCCGATCCATTTATTGCCGCCCTGGTGGCGGCCCTGCTGCTGCTTCAGGCGCGCGCGCAATGTCTCCATCAGCTTGTCGAAGCCGCCAAGCGCCTCGATCTCGGCGCGTTCTTCGGGGCTGAGGTGCTTTTCGGCCAGTTTTTCCAGCCATTCGGCGGGAATATCGGCGGCTTGCAGCACCTGATCGGGCGTGATCGCCTCAAGGCCCGCGAAACTATGCGCAAAGGCGCGGTCAAACCGGTCCAGATGGCGTTCATCTTTGACCATCGCGGCGCGCGCCAGGTAGTAGAACCCGTCCACGTCATAGGTCACCAGCCCCGCCCCGACACCTTCCAGAAAAGCCAGATATTCCCGCAGGCTGACCGGGATCCGGGCCGCGCGCAGGGTCTGGAAGAAGGGCAGAAACACCTGCTTTAGCCGCGCAGCATAAAGATGCCGATAAAACTGCCGATGATCAGCCCGATCAGTCCGAAAACGCCGGCATAATGCAACAGATCCATGCGGTTGCCGCCACGATTGCGCGCAACCAGGGCCCCAAGCCCCGCACCAATGAAAAGCCCAAGAAGATTTGCCATGTCGCCCTTTCGCGGTCGATTGTCAGTTTTGCGGGGGCAGCGCGGCCACTTCCGTCAACCGGTCGCGCACGGCCCGATCCCCGCCAAAGCCATAACGTGCCCAACCGAGACTGTCGAGCCGGACGGCCGCCGCCTCGGACACGCGGCCCTGCATCTCCAGCGCCTCGGCCCGCATCATCAAAAGCGTGGCCAGAAGCGAGGCGTTTTCCGCCCGCATTGCCGCGGGCATTGCATCGCCCACCAGCGCCAGCACCTGGCCCGCATCGCCCGCCGACAGGGCAAAGGCGGCCAGCTGCATATTGACATGCGCGACCTGGATGCTGTTCGGGTCGATACGGCGGAAATAGGTGCCGGCAGTGACAAAGGCGCGCACCGAGCGGCTCGGATCGCGCGCCAGCGTCAGACGGCCAAGAGCGAAATTGCTGAACCCGATGCGCACATCCGACCAGCCCTGGCCGGTGGCGATCTGCACCGCACGTTCGGCTGCCGCAATGCGCGCTTGCGCCGACATCCGCGAACCAAGCGCATCCTCGATCGCCGAAATCCATTGCCGGTTGGGTGTGTCCGACCCGCCCTGGGGGGCGCGGTTGCCGGCCGGGTTGAGCCGCGACAGGATCGTGGGCAGCCGGGCGGCAACATCGCTGCGCGACATGCCCGAGGCCAGCGCATCATCGTAATAGGTGCGCAGGATCAGCATATCGAACCCGGTCAGAACGGCATGGAAATTATCGTCGTTGAAGATAGAATCCGACAGCCGGTAGAGGTCATTCAACGGCCCCAGGGCCTGACCGATTTCCTCGTGCAGGCAATCGCGGATCTCTTGTGGGCTGACATCGGAAGGGATGAAAACGGCGACTTCTTCGCGGGTCTCCAGCGTGGTCCAGTCCAGGGTTGTGGCGCTGCGCCGGGCCTGCCGGAACTCGGCCCAGGACGACACCCGCGGCACCACGAAACAGGCCGCCTGCGGCACGGCACGCTGCATCCGGCTGCGCGGCAGCGTCTCGATGGTGATCGACGCGGCGGTGGTGCCCATCGGGACCTGGCGAATGTCGATCCCGGCCTCGTTGCGCAGGCGCGACAGCAGACGGTCCAGATCGCGGTTCAGGGTGGGCGGCGCGCCGGGGGCGATGGCGACGGTAACCGGGCCTTCGAACCGCGACAGCACCGGGATGGCGCGCCCACTTTCCATCTCGAAGCTGAGGCTCAGGAAATCGCGTGCAATATCGATATTGGACCGGGTCGTGGCCTGCGGGCGCGGTGGGCCGAACATGGCCATCGGCGGCAATGCGCGCGGCAGGCTCGCCTCACGGCGTTCCGGC
>CAXBGQ010000080.1:0-11042 GCA_963975135.1 uncultured Nioella sp.
GGCGGCACCGGGGCCACGACGCTTGCCGTCAACCTGGCCTGGGAACTGGCCAATATCGACAAGAAAAACCCGCCTTCGGTGTGTCTGCTGGACCTGGACCTGCAATTCGGCACGACCTCGACCTATCTGGACCTGCCGCGGCGCGAAGTGATTTTCGAGGTGCTTTCGGATGCCCAGACGATGGATGCCGAGGCGTTCAAACAGGCGCTCTTGAGTTTCAACCAAAAGCTGTCGGTCTTTACCGCACCCGCCGAGATCCTGCCGCTGGACATTATCGGCCCCGAAGAGGTGGACGCCCTGTTGACGCTGGCGCGCGATACCTTTGACGTGGTCATCGTCGATATGCCGACATCCATCGTGCAATGGTCGGAAACGGTGATGAACGCCGCCGATATCTATTTCGCCACGCTGGAACTGGATATGCGGTCGGCGCAGAACACCATGCGGTTCATCAAGGCATTGCAGGCCGAAAGCCTGCCGATCGACAAGATGCACTACGTTTTGAACCGCGCCCCGCGCGGGCTGGACCTGTCGGGCAAGGGCCGGATCAAACGGTTGGCCGAGAGCCTGGATATCGTCCTGCAGACACAGCTGCCCGATGGCACCAAGCAGGTGGCCCAGGCCTGTGATCATGGCGTGCCTTTGGCCGACATGGCCAAGAAAAACCCGCTGCGCAAAGAAATCCAGAAGCTCGCCAAGACGCTGCATGAGGCCATCGCGGTCCAAGCGCGCGCCAACTAAGGACCGTAGGGATGTTTTCGCGTTACAAGAAATCCGATGCCGCAACGCCCATTCACCCCGCTTTGGCGGCCGAGGCCGCGCCCGCAGCTGCCCCCGTTGCCGATGCGCCCAAGGCCTCGATGCGCAAAGTGCCCGTGAAGAAAGAAGTTGCCGCCGCCGAGCCCGCGGCGATGGACAAAGAGACCAAGCGCCGCGCCCGCCTGGATGAGATCAAGACCGAGATGCATTCACGGCTTCTGGACAACCTCAATCTGTCCGAACTGGAAAACGCCAAGGAAGGCGAGCTGCGTGCCGAGATCATCTCGATCACCAATGACGAACTTTCCGATATGGGCGCGGTCCTGAACCGCGAGGATCGCAACACCCTGCAAACCGAGCTGTTTGACGAGGTGACGGGCCTGGGCCCGCTTGAGCCGCTGCTCAAGGATGACGGCGTCAACGACATCCTGATCAACGGCCCCTTCAACATCTTTGTCGAGCGCGACGGCAAGCTCAGCAAATCTGATATCCATTTCAAGGATGAACGCCACCTCCTGCGCATCATCGACAAGATCGTGTCGGCCGTGGGCCGCCGGGTCGACGAATCGAACCCTTACGTTGACGCCCGCCTGAAAGACGGCTCGCGGTTCAACGCCATGGTGCCGCCGGTGGGTGTCGATGGCTCGCTGGTCTCGATCCGTAAATTCAAGAAAGACAAGCTCGGCATTGACGATCTGGTCAGTTTCGGGGCCTTCAACGAGGAAATGGCCGCCTATTTGCAGGCCGCCGTTGCCTGCCGCCTGAACGTTGTCGTCTCGGGCGGGACCGGCTCTGGCAAAACCACCACCCTGAACGCGCTGTCCTCCTTCATCGACAATTCCGAACGCATCCTGACCATCGAGGATACGGCGGAACTTCAGCTGCAACAGGAACATGTCGGCCGAATGGAAAGCCGCCCGCCCAATGTCGAAGGCAAGGGCGCGGTGACACAGCGTGATTGTCTCAGAAACGCGCTCAGGATGCGGCCGGACCGGATCATCGTCGGCGAGACCCGCGGCGAGGAAGTGATCGACATGTTGCAGGCCATGAATACCGGCCATGACGGGTCAATGACCACGATCCACGCCAACAGTGCGCGCGACGGCATCAGCCGCCTGGAGAACATGATCGCCATGGCGGGCATCGAAATGCCGCTCAAGGCCGTGCGCAGCCAGATCGCGAGCGCCGTGAACCTGATCGTGCAGGCCAGCCGCCTGCAGGACGGCTCGCGCCGCATGGTGTCCATCACCGAGGTGACGGGGATGGAAGGCGACGTGATCTCGATGCAGGAAATCTTTCGCTACGAACGCCTGGGGTTGCAGCCCGATGGCAAGATCATCGGCCGGTTTACTGCCTGCGGCGTGCGCTCGCATTACTCGGATCGGTTCCGCCAGTGGGGCTATGACCTGCCCACATCCATCTATGAACCCGCAGGGGACTGAAACCTATGGACCTGAGTATCGAGCCGCTTATCTATATCGGAATCTTCATCGGCGTCATCATGTTGGTCGAAGGTGTCTACCTGATGGTGTTCGGCAAATCCATCAGCCTGAATTCCCGCGTCAATCGGCGGCTGGACCTGATCAACAAGGGCGGCAACCGCGAGGATGTGCTGGCCAAGCTGCGCAAGGAGCTGGACCAGCATACCGGGTCAAAGACCATCCCGCTTTACACGCTGATCGCCAGCAAGGCGCAAAAGGCCAATATCGCCTTTACGCCGCCGCAACTGTTGCTGGTAATGGGTGCCCTGACCATCGCGGCCTTTTTAATGCTGACGATGGCAACTGGTGCTTCGCTTCCGATCCGCGCCCTTTTGTCGGTCGGCATGGGTGTCGGCGGTGTGTATTTCTGGGTTAACTCCAAAGCCAAGAAACGCATCGCGATGATCGAGGAGCAACTGCCCGACGCGGTTGAACTGATGGTCCGCAGCCTGCGTGTGGGCCACCCTTTCGTCTCTGCGATCAATACAGTGTCCAAGGAAATGGCCGACCCGCTCGGCTCCGAGCTTGGCATTATCGCCGATGAGGCCGCCTATGGGCGCGATGTATCCGAGGCGATCGAGGCCATGGCCGACCGGCTGGATCTTCAGGATCTGCGCTTTCTGGCGGTTGCCGTCGGCATCCAGCAGAAATCGGGCGGCAACCTGGCCGAGATCCTGTCAGGCCTGGCGCGCGTGATCCGGTCGCGGTTCAAACTCTTTCGCAAGGTCAAGGCAATCACTGCCGAAGCCAAAGGGTCGGGCATGTTCCTGTCGGTTTTCCCGCTGCTGGCGCTGGTTGGCATCAACGTGTTGCAGCCTGACTATTACACAGAGGTCATGGAAAGTTCTGCCTTCATTCCCGCTGCTGCCGTCGTTGCCGTCATGTTGGGCGTCAACGTGATCGTCATGCGCTGGATGGTCAATATCAAGGTCTGAGGAGAGCCTGAAATGGAAGCGATCAATACATACATTGCCGATCTTCTCGGACCGCTTGGGCCCTTGTTCCTTGTCGGTGGCCTGGGTCTGGTTCTGGTGTTGCTGGCACTGCCTGCGATGCTGTTTCGGAAACAGGATCCGCTGTCGAAACTCAAGGAATCGCAGATCGACCACAGCGCCGACGTGCCCAAGGGCCTGCGGGTCGGCGGCAAGAACGAGAAACTCGACCGGTTCAAGCAGTTCCTTGAGCCGCAAAACCAGGATGAATACAGCGCAGTTCAACTGACCCTCATTCGCGCCGGGTATCGGTCGAAAGGGGCGGTGCAGACCTTCCATTTCGCGCAGTTTGCGCTTGGCATGGGGTTTCTGGCGCTTGGCGTGATCTACACGCTGGTGGCGGGCGAGATGAGCACGCAGAAAAGCATTCTGTCGGTCCTGATCCCCGGTGGCGTCGGGTATTACCTGCCGAAATACTGGGTCCAGCGCCGGGTGGGAAAACGCGAAGAGGAAATCACCTCGGGCTTTCCCGACGCGCTTGACCTGATGCTGGTCTGTGTCGAGGCCGGGCAATCGCTGGATCAGGCGATTATCCGCGTCGCCAAGGAAATCCGGTCCTCGTATGAATCGCTGGCCGATGAGTTCGAGATCGTGGCCTATGAAATGAAGGCCGGTAAGGACAAGGTAAAAGTGCTGCGCGATTTTGGCGAACGCTGTGGTGTGCAGGATGTAAACAGCTTTGTCACGGTGTTGATCCAATCCGCGACTTTCGGAACCTCGATCGCCGAAGCGCTGCGCGTCTATGCCGAGGAAATGCGCGACAAGCGCATGATGCGGGCCGAGGAAAAGGCCAACAAACTGCCGACGAAGCTGACGCTGGCGACGATGATGTTCTGCGTGCCGCCGTTGCTGATCATCCTGATCGGGCCGTCGGTCTATGGCATCGCTCAAAATCTGGGCGGGCAATAAAACAAAGGGGCAAACCGGCGATGTGGGGCAAGACATTATTGGTGGTGGCTTTATTCAGCCTGGCCGCGTGCGAGCAATCGGCGCGGCTTGAGCCGTTGCGCGAGGGCCCGGCCCTGCCCGAGGGCACACCCGTTCTGCGCAATGGCGTCGATCAGATGATCGTGGGCCACCGGCTGATGGATGCCGGCGAATACGAGTTGGCGCTGTCGGCCTATCTGCGTGCCGCGGGCGAAAACGGCATGACGGTGGAAACGCTGTCTTCGCTTGGCTCTGCCAACCTGCGCCTGGGCCGTCTTGGCCAGGCGGAAACGCAGCTGCGCCGGGCGGTTGAGCTTGGGCCGGAATTCGTGCCGGCCTGGAACAATCTGGGCGTGGTCTTGATGGAGCTCGGCGAATACGGCGAGGCGCGCCGCGTTTTCCGGCAGGCCTATGCGCTCGATAGTGGCCAAAGCGACTCGATACGCGAAAACCTGCGCTTGGCTATCGCGCGAATGGAAAATTCGGTCTATACTCAGGACCATATAAATAACAGCTTCGACCTGGAACGTCGCGGCGGTGGGCGATACGTCCTGCTGCGAACACCATGATCGAAGGAACGATGAGCAGTAAGAGGCCTTTTATGCGCCCATTTATCAAAATCACGGCAGTGATGTCTGTCGGGCTTGTGCTTGCCGCCTGTGAGCAGACCGGCTCTGCCGAAGTGGAACGTGCGCTCGACGGTGTCAATGTTATCGACGAAACCAATCTCAATGACATCATGCTGACAGCCGCGGATCCCGAAGAGGCGGTGACCTATTTCCGCCGCGCTTCCCGCGAAAACCCCGATCGCATTGATTTGCAGCGCGGGCTGGCCAGCAGCCTGATCCGCGCCCGCATGAACACCGAAGGCGTGGCCGTCTGGCGCGGCGTGGTGGAAAGCAGCGAGGGCACCGATCAGGACCGGGTCGATTATGCCGATGCGCTGATCCGTACCAATGACTGGGAAGAGGCCGAGACGCAGCTGGACCTGGTGCCGCCGACATTCGAGACCTATGAACGCTACCGGCTGGAGGCGATGGTCGCCGATAGCGGTCAGGAATGGGATCGGGCCGACAGTTTTTATGAAACCGCCGTGGGCCTGACGATGCGCCCGGCCGGTGTTCTGAACAATTGGGGCTATTCGATGCTGACGCGGGGCGACAACCAGGCCGCCGAGCGTCTCTTTACCGAGGCCGTCACCTATGACCCTGACCTTTTCACCGCCAAGAACAACCTGGTTCTGGCCCGTGCCGCGCGTGGGCAATATACCCTGCCGCTGGTGCCGATGACCCAGATCGAGCGGGCGCAGCTTTTGCACACCATGGCCCTGTCTGCCGTGCGCCGCGGCGATACCGATATCGGTCGCGGCCTGTTGCAGGACGCCATCGACACCCATCCACAGTATTTTGAATCTGCTGCACGGGCACTGCAAGCACTTGAAAATCAAGGATAACTCCTCATGACCCTTGCCCTGAGCTTTTCCGAGGCCCTCTGGTTCCTGCCTTTCGTATTTCCGATCTGTATCTATGTCGCATGGTCCGACCTGCGCGAGATGCGCATCCCGAATATCAGCGTTCTGGCGCTGGCGGGCGTGTTTCTGGTCGTGGGCCTGATCGCGCTTCCGTTCGAGGTCTATTACATGCGGCTTTTGCAGCTGGTGATCATCCTGCTGGCGGGTTTTCTGGTTACCGCGCTTGGCCTTGTCGGCGCGGGTGATGCGAAATTTGCCGCCGCCATGGCCCCCTTTATCGCGCCGGGCGACTATCTGATGTTCCTGACGCTCTTTGCCGCCGTTCTGATCGGTGCCTGGATCACGCATCGCGGTGCGGGCATGGTGCCTGCGGTGCGGCGGGCGACGCCGGGCTGGATTTCATGGGACCGGGGCAAACTGTTTCCCATGGGCGTGGCACTGGCCGGGGCCCTTGTCGTTTACCTTGCGCTTGGAATTCTGAGCGCCTCTTAACCGGATCGCAAACCCCGGCGGGGCAGTTTTGCGGCCCCGGGGGCTTGAACTGACGCGAAAGGGCCCGTGCGCCATGAACATGCAAGCCAACGATGCCTCCGCCTTTGCGCCGCCCAAGCTGCGCAATCTGGACGATACCGGCCTGCCGGTGGTGATGATGCGGGATATCCTGCTGAAAACCGTGTTCCGCAAAAACGTCGAACAGGCCAGCCAGATCGCCGAAGCCATCTGCCTGCCGATGCCGTTGACGCAGGCGTTGATCGACGCATTGCGCGAAATGGGCCTGCTGCAGGCGATGGGTACGCTGCATGCAACCTCCAGCTCGGAAATGGGGTTTCAGCTGACCGATGCTGGCAAGGCGCGCGCGCTGGATGCGCTCAGCCAATCGGAATATTACGGCGCGATGCCCATCCCGCTCGAGGCTTACAAGACCCAGGTTAAGCGCCAATCGGTGAAAAACGTGCTGATCACACGCGCCGCGCTTGAGGCCAGCATGGGCCACCTGATCCTGCCCGAGGGCATGATCGATCAGCTTGGCCCGGCCGTCAGCTCGGGCCGCTCGGTCCTGATGTATGGCCCGCCCGGAAACGGCAAATCCTCAATCGCGGAAGGCATCCGTGCCGCGCTTGGCGACACCATCTTCGTGCCGCGCGCCATATCCTATGCCGGTCAGGTGATCACCGTTTTCGACCCCATTGTGCACACCCCCGTAAAGGTCGACGAAACCGAGACCAGCGCGCTGCGCCGCAGATCCTCACGCTTCGATACCCGCTATCTGATGTGTCAGCGCCCCACGGTGATGACGGGCGGTGAGCTCAGCCTTTCGATGCTCGATCTCAATTACAACAAGACCTCGCGCACCTATCAGGCCAGCCTGCAGTTGAAATCCTCGGGCGGCGTGTTCATCGTCGATGACCTTGGCCGCCAGGAAGAACCGCCGCAGTCGCTGATCAACCGCTGGATTGTCCCGATGGAAGTTGGCTATGACATCCTAACCCTGCAATCGGGTGAGAAATTCGAAGTACCGTTCGACACGCTGGTGGTGTTCTCCACCAACTTCCACCCCAACGACTTGTTCGATGGCGCGGCATTGCGCCGGATCTTTTTCAAGGTCAAGATCGACGGCCCGACGCAGGAGGAGTTTCTCAAGATCTTCGCCATGGTCGCGCGCAAGAAAAAGGTGCCGCTGGATGAGGCGTCGCTGCTTCACCTGCTGAAGAAGAAATACCCGACGGTGAACAACCTCTACGCCAATTACCATGCGCCGTTCCTGATGGATCAGATCATCGCCATCTGCGAGTTCGAGGGCATCCCCTATCAGATGCGCCCCGATCTGTTGGACCGGGCCTGGGAAAACATGTTCGTGAAGCAGGAAACCATCGCGCATTGATCCGGGGCGCGGACGGCCCCGCAGGGGTCGGAGGAGCAGCATTTCCAGCGGCCGCGTTTCGCGCTATCCAAGGGTCATGACCGCCCTGCCCGCCTCGATCGAAGATTGGTTTTCCCGGCAGGGCTGGCGATTGCACCCGCATCAGCGCGCGATGTTTGCCCGGGCGCAGGAACCTGCCCTGATGCTGATCGCGCCCACCGGCGGCGGCAAGACCATGGCGGGATTTCTGCCCACCCTGGCCGAACTGGCCGACGGTGGGCACCAGGGCCTGCACACGCTCTATATCTCGCCTTTGAAGGCACTGGCCGCTGACATCAAACGCAATTTGCGCCGTCCGGTCGAGGAAATCGGACTGCCGATCCGGATTGAGGATCGCACCGGCGACACCTCCCAGACAATGCGCAAACGCCAACGCGCCGACCCGCCGCATATCCTGCTGACCACGCCCGAAAGCCTGGCGCTGCTGACCTCCTATGGCGATGCCGGGCATACCTTTCGCGGCCTCAAACGGGTGATCGTGGATGAGATTCACGCGCTGGCCGATTCCAAGCGCGGCGATCAGCTGATGCTGGCGCTGTCGCGGCTGGAAACGCTGGCTCCGGGCCTTGTGCGAGTCGGTCTGTCGGCCACGGTCGAGGATCCGCCCGCGCTGGCCGCGCTCCTGGCACGTCACCCCGATCCCTGCCCCGTCCTGCACGCCGATCCCGGCCCTGACCCGGATATTTCCATGCTGCAAACCGCCGAATACCCGCCCTGGTCGGGCGGCGGCGGGGCCTATGCCATTCCTGCAGTGCTGGATCAGATCCGCCGCCACAAGACCACGCTCATTTTTCACAACACCCGCGCGCAGGCAGAGATTTTCTTTCATAATCTGTGGCTTGCAAATGAGGACGGCTTGCCTGTCGGCATCCATCACGGGGCCCTGGCACGCGAACAACGCGAACGCGTCGAGGCCGCGATGGTGGCGGGACACTTGCGGGCCATTGTCTGCACCGGCAGTCTCGACCTTGGTATCGACTGGGGCAATGTCGATCTGGTGATCCAGGTCGGCGCGCCGAAAAACGTCAAGCGGCTGGTGCAGCGGATCGGGCGCGCCAATCACCGTTACAACGCACCCTCCAAGGCGCTGCTGGTGCCCGCCAACCGGTTCGAGGTAGTCGAATGCGTGGCCGCCCTGGAGGCCGCGAAAGCGCATGATCTGGATGGTGAGCCGCGGGGGCCCGGACCGCTCGATGTTCTGTGCCAGCATATCCTGATCCGCGCCGCCGCGGGGCCATTTCACGCCGATGATCTTTTCCGCGAGGTGATCACCGTCGGGGCCTATGCCACCTTGCCGCGCGCCCTGTTCGACCGCTGCCTGGATTTCGCGGCCACGGGCGGCTACGCGCTCAAGGCCTATGATCAATGGCAGCGGCTGGTGCAACGCGCCGACGGCCAATGGCAATTGCGTGACCCGCGGGCCGCGGCGCGTATCCGGATGAATATCGGCACCATCACCGATAGCGAAAAGCTGAAGGTGCAGCTCAAACACGCCCGTGGCGGGCGGCCCCTGGGCGAGGTCGAGGAAGGCTTTGCCGCCACGCTGACGCAAGGCGATACCTTTCTGATCGGTGGCCGTATCGTGCGCTATGAAGGTCTGCGCGAATTGGTGGTCGAAGTATCGCGAAACGCCGGAAAAAAGCCTCGCGTCGCGGTGTTTTCCGGCACCAAATTCGCCACTTCCACGCAGCTCTCCGACCGCATACTTGCCATGTTCGCGCAAGGGGACTGGCCCAATCTGCCCGGCCACACCGCCAAATGGCTTGCTCTGCAACGCGACGTCTCACGCCTGCCCGAACGCGACCGGCTGTTGGTCGAAACCTTCCCGCATGACGGGCTGCACCACCTCGTCGCCTATGGCTTTGCGGGCAAGAACGCGCAGCAGACGCTCGGCCTGTTGCTGACACAGCGGATGGAGGCAGAGGGGCTGAACCCGCTCGGCTTTGTCTCCACCGATTACGCGACGCTGATCTGGGGGCTCGATCCCGTCATCGACCCTGGACCACTCATTGCTCGTGACGGCCTGCGCGAGGCACTGGAGGGCTGGCTTGCCGGCAATGCGGTGATGAAACGCACCTTCAAGACGGCAGCGCTGGTGGCCGGGCTGATCGACCGCAACAGCCCCGGCAAACGCAAATCCGGGCGTCAGGCGACATTTTCAACCGACATCCTCTATGACACGCTGCGCAAATACGACCCCGATCACCTGATGATGGAGATCACGCGGGCCGAGGCGATGCGCGGCCTGATCGATTTCGGACGCATCGAGGCGTTGCTGGATCGGATCGCGGGCCGCATCGATCATATGCCCTGCGCCCGCGTCACCCCACTGGCCGCGCCGCTTTTCCTTGAGATCGGCAAGGTGCCGGTCAAGGGCCGCGCCGAAGAGACCCTGATCGAGCGTGCGCGCAGCGCCCTGATGGATGCCGCGGGGCTTGAATAGGATGCGGCACCATGCGATTGAACAAACCATGAACGGACTTTCCTTCCCTTTTGCGGGCGCAAATCTGGTGGCTTTGCCCTCTGGCGCGCTGTTCTGGCCCGACCGTCGGCTTCTCTGCGTCTCGGACCTGCATCTGGGCAAATCCGAGCGCATGGCCCGGCGCGGCGGACCGATCCTGCCTCCCTATGAGGCGCGCGAAACGCTGACGCGTCTGGCCGATGATATTGGCAGGCACGCGCCCGGCACCGTCATCTGCCTGGGCGACAGTTTCGACGATCCGGATGCCATGCGGGCGCTGGAGCCGCAGGCCCGCGACCAGGTCGCCAGTTTGATGGCCGGACGGCGCTGGATCTGGATCGAGGGCAATCACGATGCAGGGCCCGTTGATCTTGGCGGCACCCATCTGCGCCAGTTCGATCTAGACCCGCTGGTGTTCCGCCATATCGCGGTGCCCGGTGCCACGGGCGAGGTTTCGGGCCATTACCACCCCAAGGCGCGGCTTTCGCTGCGCGGTAGGGCCCTCACCCGGCCCTGTTTTCTGCTTGATGCCAGCCGACTGATCCTGCCCGCCTATGGCACCTATACCGGCGGGCTCTACAGCGACGCACCGGTGCTTGACGCCCTGATGGCACCCGGGGCCCGCGCCATCCTGCTGGCCAATCCGCCACTGGCTGTGCCGATGCCGCGCCCGGCCAATCGGGGCGGGCGGTCCGGGCTTGCAAATACCTGATCTGAAATCCATTCTGCCGGCATGAACCGGATCCGCGACAGTTTCGCCAAACAGGGCATGATGCAGAGCTTTGGCGCGCAACTCTGCGAAATCGCGCCGGGCCGCATCGTCATAAGCGCGCCGATCACACCGGCGGTCAGCCAGCAACACGGGCTGGCCCATGCTGGCCTGACCTTCGCGCTTGGCGACAGCGCCGCGGGCTATTCCGCGCTCAGCCTGATGGCCGAGGGCGATGAAGTTCTGACCGCGGAGATGAAGATCAACCTGCTGGCCCCGGCCGACGGGGTCCGGCTGGTGGCAACGGGCAGCGTGGTCAAA
>CAXBGQ010000081.1:0-11039 GCA_963975135.1 uncultured Nioella sp.
GTCCTTTATCCGTTCGCCGCGGCTCATCTTGAGGCACTGCTGACGCGCCCGCCCGCGGTGGTCAGCTTTCATTTCGGGCTGCCCGGGGACGAGGCCATGACCGCACTGAAGAACAAGGGGTGCAAGATCCTCTCGTCCGCCACCACCGTGGCCGAAGCGCGCTGGCTGGAGGCACGCGGCGTGGATGCCATTATCGCGCAAGGCTGGGAGGCAGGCGGCCATCGCGGTGTCTTTCTCGATGTCGAACACGACGCGCAGGTCGGGCTGTTCTCGCTGCTGCCGCAGGTCGTGGACGCGGTCGGCCTGCCGGTCATTGCCGCAGGTGGCATCGCCGACGGGCGCGGCATCGCCGCCGCCTTTGCACTGGGGGCCGCGGGCGTGCAGATCGGCACCGGGTTCATTTCCTCAGAGCAGGCCAACCGCAAGCCCAACCATCACGAGGCCATCGCCAGCGGGTCCGATGACAGCACCCGAGTCACCCGGGCCGGGTCGGGCCGGGCCGCCCGCGCGCACCGCACCGCTTGGCTGGACCGCATGGCACATGTCGGGGCCGCGCCCTTCCCGCTGATGTACCACTATACCGCGCCTTTGATGGAGGCGGATGCAGAGGCACATCAGTTTTCACTTTATGGCCAAAGCAGTCGACTCGCGCCCGCTGGCGACGCTGCTGAACGGCTGAACCGGCTGGTTGCCGGCGCATTGGCGGCGTTTAGGTGAGCCGCCCCGCCACGCGGCACGTTTACCCCCCCACAGAGTAACTCGTTGGATCGGGCGCGTTCGGGACCACGGATAATGGCGCGTTCACGATCAAGGCGAGGGGTCGATCCGGGCCGCTTGCGTGACGTGAAAACAGCCCAGCGCTTCCGTGCGGAGGCACGTTATGGCACTTCAGCTTACGATTGGTTACATTTCGCACAACTGCGTGAACCGAGCCCCGGCAGAAGTTTACAGGCATGCGCATCGTCCCCATCTTGGCTGCACCAAAGAGGAGGACCGGACCATGACAGAGACCACCCGCCGCACCGCCATCGCCACGATCCTTGCCGCTCCGCTGGCGCTGAGCGTCCCCCGCGCCCAGGCCGCCACGCATGTGGTTATGATCGAACGCTTCGAATATGACCCCGTCAATTTGCAGGTCTCGGTCGGTGACACGGTGACCTTCACCAATCTCGACGGGGCCCCGCATACCGCGACGGCCACCGATGGCAGCTTTGACACCGGGCTGTTGACGCGAAATCAATCGGGTTCGATCACCGTTTCGGCGGCGGGCAGTTTTGAATATCTCTGCGTCTTCCATCCTGCGATGCGCGGCACGATTACCGCCACCTGACCCGGACCGGGACGGGGCACAAGGAAAATTGGGGGGCCGCGATGCGACCCCCCGATATGTTCTGAAAAGGTTTTGGTGATGAAACCGGGTGCGGCGCGTCAAAGCATTGCTCGGAACGCCTGAAGCAGGAGTATATCACTTCGCGGGTCGAAATCTTTGATTTCAGGCAACGTTAGGCGATTCAGGTTTTTACATCAGTGCTATAGTGTTCGCGCCCTGACTTTGCGCCGGGCCCGAGGGCCGGACGCCGCCGCCATCATCGAGGCGACTGCGAAAGAGGCGGCGGCAAGAATGAAGATATCTGACATGGGTCCGGATGCTTTGCGATGTTGCGGGGCGTTTGTGACTATGTGTCGTGCGAGCCGCCCATTGGGTTCAAAGTTTTTTCGTGCTCCCGTGCGTGGTGCCTGTTTTTCCTTGGCAAATCACCGCTTTCCCGGTTTCCTGTCGCAAAGGCGACAAAAGGACCGGCGATATGGCACAATCCGAGCCTCCGTTCTCGATCGGCATCGAAGAGGAATACCTGCTGGTCGATATCGACAGCTGTGACCTGACCGAAGCCCCGCCCGCCCTGATGGCGGCCTGTGCCGCCGAACTGGAAGGCCAGGTCAGCCCCGAATTCCTGCAATGCCAGATCGAGATCGGCACCCGTGTCTGCGCCAATATTGGCGAAGCGCGCGAGGATCTGCGCCGCCTGCGGTCCTGTGTGGCGCGTATTGCGGGCGATTTCGGGCTGGCTCCGATTGCCGTATCCTGCCACCCCTTTGCCGATTGGAAGGACCAGCCCCACACCGACAAGGACCGCTACAACACGCTGGCGCGCGATCTGGGCGGCGTGGTGGAGCGGATGCTGATCTGTGGCATGCATGTGCATGTGGGCCTGGGCAACGACGATCTGCGCAACGATCTGATGGGGCAGTTGTCTTATTTCCTGCCGCATCTTCTGGCGCTGTCGACATCCTCGCCCTATTGGCAGGGCCGCGATACCGAACTGGCCTCGTACCGGTTGACGGTGTTCGACAACCTGCCGCGCACCGGGCTGCCACCCATATTTCCATCCTTTGGCGATTATGAGCGCACGGTTGATGTTCTGATCGAACTTGGCGTGATCGAGGACAGTTCCAAGATCTGGTGGGATCTGCGCCCTTCATCGCGGTTTCCGACGCTGGAGACCCGGATCTGCGATGTGAGCCCCCGGTTGGAGGATACCCTGACACTGGCCGCGCTCATTCAGAGCCTGTCGCGGATGCTTTTTCGTCTGCGCGAACGCAATCAGCGCTGGCGGCTTTACGATGCCTTTCTGGTCGAGGAAAACCGCTGGCGGGCGCAGCGCTATGGCACCAGCGAGGGGCTGATCGATTTCGGCCGCCGCGAGATCGTGCCGTTTGCCGAATTGATGGAAGAACTGATCGAAATGACGGCCGAAGATTCGCAAGCGCTGGACTGCCGGGCCGAGGTTGAAAACGTCCGCGATATGTTGGCGCGCGGCACGTCATCGCAACGCCAGCGCGCGGTGTATGGCGCGGCGCGGGCCGGTGGCCGGGATCATGGCGGTGCCATGCGCGATGTGGTGCGCCATCTGATCGAGGAATTCCACGCCGATTTGTGATCGCGCGCGCGCCTTGCAACACTCCTGCAAAACTTGCTAATTAAACACTTGTTCAATTCTATCGGGCGATCAGGGAGACACCGCATGGATTTCGCACTTTCCGAAGAACAGGTGATGATCTTTGACATGGCGAGGAGCTTTGGCGAGGAGCATATCGCGCCTTTCGCCCGCGACTGGGAGGCTGCGGGAACCATCCCGAAAGCGCTTTGGCCGCAAATCGCCGAGCTTGGTTTCGGCGGGCTCTATGTCAGCGAAGACTACGGTGGATCGGGGTTGAGCCGCCTTGACGCAACGCTCGTGTTCGAGGCGCTGGCCATGTCCTGCCCCGCGGTGGGATCGTTCCTGTCGATCCACAACATGTGCGGCGGCATGATCGACAAATTCGGATCCGACGAGACGAAACAGAAATGGCTGCCCGACCTCTGCACCATGGAAAAGGTGTTTTCCTATTGCCTGACCGAGCCGGGATCGGGATCAGACGCCGCAGCCCTGCGCAGCCGCGCGGAACGCACCAATGATGGCTATAAACTGAACGGAACCAAGGCCTTCATCTCGGGCGGCGGATATTCCGACGCCTATGTCACCATGGTGCGCACCGGTGAGGATGGCCCAAAGGGGATCTCGACCGTGGTGGTCGAGGATGGCGCGGATGGCCTGTCCTTTGGCGCGCTGGAGAAAAAGATGGGCTGGCTGGCGCAACCCACGGCACAGGTGCAGTTCGACGATTGTTTTGTCCCGGCCGGGAACCTGATTGGCGAGGAAGGCCAGGGTTTCAAATATGCCATGGCCGGGCTCGATGGCGGGCGGCTCAACATCGCGGCCTCGGCGCTTGGCGGGGCGCAGAACGCGCTGGACCTCACGCTGGCCTATATGGGTGAACGCAAGGCATTCGGCAAAACCATCGACCAGTTCCAGGGCCTGCAATTTCGGCTGGCCGAACAGGAGGTCAGGTTGCAATCGGCGCGCATATTCCTGCGCCAGGCGGCGTGGAAGCTGGACAATGGCGCGGCCGACGCGTCCAAATTCTGCGCCATGGCCAAGCTTTATGTCACCGACGCCGCCTTCGATGTGGCCAATCAATGCCTGCAGCTGCATGGCGGCTATGGCTACCTTGCCGACTATGGCATCGAAAAGATCGTCCGCGATCTGCGGGTGCACCAGATTTTGGAAGGCACAAATGAGATCATGCGGATGATCATCGCGCGGGCGATGTTGGCGGAGCGCGGGTAATGAGCGATATTGACTGCCGCATTGAGGGCCTGGCCGGCCGTATCACCCTGAACCGTCCCAAGGCGCTCAATGCGCTGACCTGGGAGATGTGCCTTGAGATCGACAAGGCCTTGACCCAATGGGCCGATGACCCGGACGTTGCGCTGTTGATCATCGACGGGCTGCCCTGCGACAAGGCGTTTTGCGCAGGAGGCGATCTGACGGAAATGTATGCCACCGGAAAGGCTGGCGATTACAGCTACGGCCAGAGGTTCTGGCAGGACGAATACCGCATGAATGCGCGGCTTTTCAATTTCCCGAAACCCGTCGTCACCTTTCTGCACGGTTTCGTCATGGGCGGCGGTGTCGGGGTCGGCTGCCATGGCTCGCACCGGATCGTCTGCGACGACACAAGCGTGGCGATGCCCGAATGCAAGGTTGGCCTGGTGCCCGATGTCGGCGGCTCGCTGATCCTGGCGCGGGCACCGGGGCGGTTGGGTGAATATCTGGGCGTGACCTCGACCCGCATGGGGCCGGGCGACGCGATCCATGCGGGCTTTGCCGATTACCACCTGCCGCGCGACGGGTGGGCCGGGCTGATCGCCGCGCTGTCCGAAACCGGAGATGTGGCCGCAGTGGACGCCGCCGCCGGGCCTGCGCCTGTTTCGAAACTGGCCGGGCTGCAGGATGAGATCGACGTGGCCTTCGGCGGCGAAGGGCTGCGCGATATCGTCAACCTGCTGGAAGTAACCGAGACCGATATGGCCAGCGATGCCTTGAAGGCTATGCAGGGTAATTCCCCGATTTCAATGGCTTGCACGATAGAGCTCATCCACCGCGTGCGCAACAAGGAGCGGATCGAAGCGGCTTTGGAACTGGAATACCGCTTCACCTCGCAATCCATGGAAAAGGGCGATTTCCTGGAGGGCATCCGCGCCCTGATCATCGACAAGGACAACGCACCGCGCTGGCGTCATGACGGGCTGAAATCCGTTCCAATGGTCGAGGTCTCCAGCCTCCTTATGCCGCGCGGGCCGCAAAAACTGACATTCTAAGGGAGAGGTGCCATGCAGATCGGATTCATTGGTTTGGGCAATATGGGCGCGCCGATGGCCGCCAATCTGGCGGCGGCGGGTCATGATGTGACAGGGTTCGACCTGAACGCCCCCTGCCCCGACGGCGTGACCGAGGCCGCCAGCGCGGATGCGGCGGCGGCGGGGCGCGATGTCGTCATCACCATGCTGCCCAACGGCGCAATCCTGCGGGCCGTGGCGGACCAGATCATCCCGGCCATGGCCAAGGGCGCGGTGCTTCTGGATTGCTCCACGGTCGAGGTTGACGCCGCCCGCGCGGTAGCCGCCGATTGCGCCAATGCGGGGCTCGGCTTTCTCGACGCGCCGGTTTCGGGCGGGGTTGGCGGCGCGGCGGGCGGCACGCTCACCTTCATGGTTGGTGGCAGCGATGACGCCTTTGCCACTGCCGCGCCGCTCTTTGACATCATGGGCCAGAAGGCGGTGCATTGCGGACCCGCGGGCAACGGACAGGCGGCCAAGATCTGCAACAATATGATCCTCGGCATCACCATGATCGGCACCTGCGAGGCCTTTGCGCTGGCCGACAAGCTGGGGCTCGACCGGCAGGCGATGTTCGATGTGGTCTCGACCTCGTCGGGCTATAGCTGGACGATGAACGCCTATTGCCCCGCCCCCGGCATCGGCCCCGTCAGCCCCGCCGATAGCGGCTATCAGCCCGGTTTCGCCGCCGAATTGATGCTCAAGGATCTGCGCCTGGCGCAGGCAGCCGCAGAGGCCGCCGATGCCGACACGCCGATGGGTCTGGCTGCCACCAACCTCTATGAAACCTTTGTCGAGGCTGAGGATGGCAAGGGCCGCGATTTCTCAGCCATGCTGCCCCGGTTCGAGAAACGCCACCGCAACGCCTGACGCCCCCGCGATTCGGGGCCGGGTCAATCCTCGCGCCAGCGACCGCCGTAAGGCGGCCCCGGGATTGACGCGGGCGCGCATCGCACAAACCCTTGAAATGGCGTCTTGAGGGGCAAATCGCCCCCTCAAGCGCCTCTCAGCAGCCCGGGCAAACCATTGCCGCCTGCGCCAACCCCCGACGGGTTTCACATCCTCATACCAGATTGCGACCGTCCGCTTCAGCGGACCGCGGGCGGGCGATGGCCCCGAAGGGGCCTGAGGAGGCGCGCCCTCGCCGCCCGTCAGGGCAACGACCAGTCATCGAAAAAGGGAAAGGTGGCGCGGTTGACGGGGCTCGAACCCGCGACCCCCGGCGTGACAGGCCGGTACTCTAACCAACTGAGCTACAACCGCCCGCTGCACACACAAGCGACCCATAAAGGCCCGCTGGCGTGACGGCGGTTCTAGGGCCCCCACCCGTCCCCGTCAAGCGCGGTTTTCCCTGCAAATGCACCGGCACCCGAAAAAACCTCATCCCCGCCGCAACGGACGACGCGGGGCCACCGGCGACCGGCGGCGGCGCTCGCGCATAAAGACGTAAATCCCGGCCCCCGCGATCATCGCCGTGCCGACCAGAACCCAGAAATCGGGCGTCTCGCCAAAGATACTCCAGCCGACGAATATGGCCATCGGCAGCGCGGCATATTCAAACGAGGAAACCGTCGCCGCATTGCCCAGCTTATAAGCCGAGGACAAGGTATATCCGATGGCACCGGAACACAGGCCCAATAGCAAAAAGAGCGGCCAGTCCTGCGGCGTCGGCCAGACCCAGGCGCGCAACAGGAAGATCAGGCTTTCATGTTCCACCCCTTCGGCATAGCGCCCGTCGCCCGCGACCAGAAAGAACCCGATCGAGACCAGCAAAAACACCGTCTGGATATAGACCGCCAGCGCCGAGGCCTTGGAATACACCCCCAACGACCGGGTCATCACCTGCATGCCCGCATAGGCCGCCGCCGCCGCAACCGGCAAGAGCAGCACCCATAGCGCGGGCGCATCGGCACCTCCGCCCGATCCCGGCTGCGCCATCACCAGAACCCCGGCAAACCCCACCAGGATGGCCGCCCCGCGATGCAGGCCCACGCGTTCCTTGAGGAAAAAGATCGACATCAGCGTGATCAGCAACGGGGCCACGAAAAAGATCGACACAGCCGTGGCCAGCGGCAGGGTCGCCAGCGCCGCGAAATAGAGCATGTTCGAGAGCACCACGAAAAGCCCGCGCACGACATGCAGCCCCGGCGTGGCGGTGCGCAATTCGCCAAACCCGCCCTCGAACTGCAAAATCACCAGCGACACGGTCAACCCGATGGCCGAGCGGATGAACACCATCTGATGCAGGGGATAATCGCCGCTCAACGCCTTGATAAGGCTGTCATTGGCGGTGATGAACACCATCCCTGCAAGGATCAGAACAATGGCGCGCACGGGCGTGTCTTCTGTAGGGCGTGGCGGGCCGGGCATCGGGAAAAACTTTCGAGGGGGTGACAGCCGCGTCGCAATACCGCCCTGCCTGGTTTCTGCCCTACCTTGCGTAAACCGGGCCGGAAATGAAGAAAGGAAAACGACAGGATTGTCGTAAAATGGGCTTGGCCGCGCCGCGAACGCGGGAATCCATCGCGATAACGGCACCCGCACGCCTGGAGCGATCATCACTATACGAAATACGGGTATCTGGTGGGTCGTGAGAGGCTCGAACTCCCGACATCTTCGGTGTAAACGAAGCGCTCTACCAACTGAGCTAACGACCCGCCCGGCACGTCCTAGCCAATCCGGTTTCGCGGTGCAAGGGGCATCTTGCACGAGGCCGGGCCGCGGTTTCCGCTGGATATCCAGGTCATGGTTTTCGCGACTGCAAAGCCGCACCCGCCGCCCGCACCAGATCGGCGATCGCGCTCAGAGCGTCGACCTGTGGCGCGGTCTTGCGCCAGATCATGCCGATGGTGCGGGCCGGGCGCGGGGCCGGAAAGCGGGCGATATCGACCGCCGCCGCGCGCCCCTCAACCGCGACGGCCATATCGGGGATCAACGTCACACCAAGCCCCGCCGCCACCATCTGCACCAGCGTGGTCAGCGAACTGCCCTCCAGCCCGCCTTGCGGCACCGGCACGGGACGGTTGCAAAAGCTGAGCGCCTGATCGCGGAAACAATGCCCCTCTTCCAGCAACAAAAGCCGCATCCGTGCTAGGCCATCGCCATCGGGAACCGGTTGACCGGCATCGGCCGCAGGGCGCACCAGCACAAATTCCTCCTCGAACAGCGGCACCTCGGTAAAGGCCGGCTCCGACACCGGCAACGCGACAATCGCCGCGTCGATGCGGCCATCGGCCAATTCGGCCAACAGGCGCGGTGTCAGCGTCTCGCGCAGTTGCAGATCGAGGCCCGGAGCCTCACGGGCGATCAGCGGCAACAGGGTTGGCAACAGATAGGGCGCGATGGTCGGGATCACGCCAAGGCGTAACCGCCCCAACCCCTGCCCTGACGCCGCGCGCGCCAGATCGTGCAGATCGTCGGCGGCCGCCAGAATGTCACGCACCCGCGCCAACAGCGCCTGCCCCGGCTCGGTCAGACGCACCTGCCGCGCGCCGCGTTCAAAGAGCGTGGTGCCCAGGGTGGCCTCCATTTCGCGGATCTGCACCGAAAGCGCGGGTTGCGAGATCGCCGAGGCCGCCGCCGCCTGCCCGAAATGGCCGTGCCGGGCCAGCGCATCGAAATAACGCAATTGTTTCAAAGTCACATCTTTCATAACTTCTAATTATCGTGGCCATGAAAAAATGCAACTTAAACCAATCGCGGGAATCGGGTATAGCCAGTGTCAGGACGCCGGTTATGCGTCAGCCACAAGTACAAGCACATCAGGGGAGTTCCATCGCCATGGACACAAACAACGTGGGCAAGTGCCCGGTCATGCACGCAACAAATGCCGGCAGCGCGACGCGCGACTGGTGGCCCAACCAGTTGAACCTGAAAATCCTGCATCAGCACGGGGCCGCCTCTGATCCGATGGGCGCGGATTTCGACTATGCCGAGGCCTTCAAAGCGCTCGATCTGGACGCGCTGCGCACCGATCTGACCGCGTTGATGACCGACAGCCAGGACTGGTGGCCCGCCGATTACGGCCATTACGGCCCGCTTTTCATCCGCATGGCGTGGCACAGCGCGGGCACCTACCGCACCGCCGATGGCCGTGGCGGGGCCACCACCGGCACGCAGCGCTTTGCGCCGCTCAATTCCTGGCCCGATAATGGCAATCTGGACAAGGCGCGCCGGCTGCTCTGGCCGATCAAGCAGAAATACGGCGACGCGATTTCCTGGGCCGATCTGATGATCCTGGCGGGCAATGTCGCCATCGAAAGCATGGGCGGCCCGACGGCGGGCTTTGCCGGTGGCCGCGCCGATGTATGGGAGCCCGAAGAGGATATCTATTGGGGTCCGGAAACCGAATGGCTGGGCGACAAGCGTTATGCCGGGGATCGCGATCTGGAAAACCCGCTGGCCGCCGTGCAGATGGGCCTGATCTATGTGAACCCCGAGGGGCCGAACGGCAATCCCGATCCGGTGGCCTCAGGCCATGACATCCGCGAAACCTTTGCCCGGATGGGCATGGATGACGCCGATACCGTCGCGCTGGTCGCGGGCGGGCACACCTTCGGCAAGGCGCATGGTGCCGGCGATCCGGCGCTTGTGGGGCCGGAACCCGAGGCGGCCGGTCTGGCCGAACAGGGGCTTGGCTGGGCCAACAGCTTTGGCACCGGCAAGGGCGTCGATACCACCACCAGCGGCGTCGAAGGCCCCTGGACGGCCAACCCGACCCAATGGGACAATGGCTATTTCGATGTGCTCTTTGGCTATGACTGGCAGCTGACCAAGAGCCCCGCCGGGGCGCATATCTGGGAGGCGGTCGATCTCAGCCCGGCCAACCATGCGCCGCAGGTCGATGGCTCTGATGAGCCCGTCAAGCTGATGATGACCACCGCCGATATGGCGATGCGGATGGATCCGGCATATGAGGCGATCTCGCGGCGCTTTCATGAGAACCCGCAGGAATTTGCCGAGGCCTTTGCCCGCGCCTGGTTCAAGCTGACGCATCGCGACATGGGGCCGAAAACCACCTATCTTGGGGCCTTGGTTCCGGCGGGCGATCTGCTGTGGCAGGATCCGATCCCGGCGCTGGATCATGCCGTCATCGACGCAGATGACATTGCCGATCTGAAGGGCCGGATCATGGCCTCGGGAATCGGGATCGGCACATTGGTGGCCACGGCCTGGGCCTCGGCTTCGACCTTCCGCGGATCGGACCGTCGCGGCGGGGCCAATGGCGCGCGTCTGCGGCTGGCCACGCAAAAGGATTGGGCCGTCAACCAGCCTGCGCAACTGGCCAAAGTGCTGACGGCGCTGGAAGACATTCAGACCGCCTTCAACGCTGCGCAATCGGGGGGCAAGCGGGTGTCGCTGGCCGATCTGATCGTGCTGGGCGGTGTTGCGGCGATCGAGGCGGCAGCGGACGCGGCGGGGCATTCGGTCTCGGTTCCCTTCAGCCCGGGCCGTATGGATGCCAGCCAGGAGCAGACCGATATCGACGGTATGGCCGTGCTGGAGCCCGAGGCCGATGGGTTCCGCAATTATCAAAAAGCGGAATACACCGTGCCCGCCGAGGCGCTGCTGGTGGACCGGGCGCAGCTTCTGGGGCTCAGCGCGCCGCAGATGACGGCGTTGGTTGGTGGCATGCGGGTTCTGGGGGCCAATCATGATGGCGCACAGAAAGGTGTGCTGACCGACCAGCCCGGCGTGTTGAGCAATGATTTCTTCGTCAACCTGCTGGACATGTCGACGGTCTGGTCCCCGGTATCCGAGGATGAAACCGCGTTCGAGGGCCGTGACCGGGCCAGCGGCGATCTGAAATGGACCGGCA
>CAXBGQ010000082.1:0-11028 GCA_963975135.1 uncultured Nioella sp.
TATCCGGTGTCCCGTCCCCTGTTTTTCTACATCAAGGCGGCACATCTGGGCGTGATCCCCGGCCTGCAGGAATACGCGGAATTTTTCGTTTCCAATGACATCTCGGGGCCCTGGGGGCCGCTGGCGGCCTATGGTCTGGTATCGGACCCCGAGCTTGCCACCACACAATCCATCGTTGCCAACAGAATGTTGATGCGCGACATGTAATCGGCTTTGCGGGGCCGCCCGGATCGGTTGGGCGGCCCCGCGCATTTTTCTTTTTTGACTGAGACCATCATGCCGCTGATCTGGATATTCGCCGCCGTGTTGAGCCTTGGCGTTTTGGGGTATTTCCTTGGACGCGCACGCGCCATTGCCAGCGCCTCGGGCGACATCCGGATCCTGCATTCGCTGCCCTCCTATTACGGAACCAATGCCTTTCTCGCGGCCACGGTGCCGGCGCTTCTGGTGATGGTGCTGTGGCTGATGATCCAGCCCGGCGTGATCTCGGGCCGCGTGGCCATGATGCTGGAGACCGGAGCCGAAAACGCAGACCTGGTGCAGGCCGATCTGCGCCGCCTGGCTCAGGGGATCGACCGGGCTGTGGCGACGGGCGAAATCAGCGCCACGGCCGCTCGCGCGCTTGATGCCGAAACCACCGATATCCGTGCCCTGCTGGCCGAGAGCGGGGCCGCGCTTGGCACCGGTGTGACCCCCGAAACTCTGGCCGCCGCACAACGCATTCGTGCGTTGACCAGGTCTGCGGGGCTGGCAATGGCAGGGGTTGTGGTGGCGCTGTCGGGCCTGGGGCTGGCGCTGGCGCTCAAGGCCACGACCCGCGATTTCCGCGCCCGCAACGCGGTCGAACGCGCGGTGCTGGCGCTTTTGATCCTGGCCTCGTCCATCGCCATTCTGACCACGGTGGGCATCGTTTTGTCGATGGTCACCGAGACGCTGGATTTCTTCGCGCTCTACCCGTGGCGCGACTTCTTCTTTGGCCTCGAATGGATCCCCAGCTTCGAGGGCGGCTCCGACCTTGGCCTGCTGCCGCTGTTGTGGGGCACGCTCTATATCACCTTCATCGCGCTGCTGGTCGCGGTGCCGGTGGGCCTTTTCGCGGCGATCTATATGGCCGAATATGCCGGGCGGCGGTTTCGCAGCGTCGCCAAACCCGCGATCGAGGTTCTGGCCGGTATTCCCACCATCGTTTACGGCCTCTTTGCGTTGGTCACCGTGGGCCCGATGCTGCGCGATTATTTCGCCGCCCCGCTTGGGCTTGGCACTTCGGCGGCCAGCGTCATGACGGCGGGGCTGGTGATGGGGATCATGCTGATCCCGTTTGTCTCATCGCTCTCTGATGACATCATCAACGCGGTGCCGCAGAGCTTGCGCGACGGCTCCTACGGGCTTGGCGCCACGCAGTCCGAGACCGTGAAACAGGTGATCCTGCCCGCCGCCCTGCCGGGGATTGTCGGGGCCATCCTGCTGGCGGCCTCCCGCGCCATTGGCGAAACCATGATCGTGGTGATGGGGGCAGGGGCCGCCGCAAGGCTCAGCCTCAACCCCTTCGAGGCGATGACCACCGTGACCGTCAAGATCGTCGGCCAGTTGACCGGCGATACCGATTTTTCCAGCCCCGAGGCGCTGGTGGCCTTTGCCCTTGGCCTGACGCTGTTCGCCATCACTCTGGGCCTCAATATCCTGGCGCTTTATATCGTGCGCCGCTACCGGGAGCAGTATGAATGACAGCCGCAAAATCCCTGCTTGCCGCCGATGCCCACACCAGGCGGCGCAACGCCGCCGAGACCCGGTTTCGCGCCTATGGGCTGGCCGCCGTGCTGGTGGGTATCGGCGCGCTTGTGCTGCTGCTCACGACGATCCTGGGCAATGGGGCAGGGGCCTTTCGTCAGACCTATATCACCATTCCGGTGACGCTGAACGCCGACCGGCTGGACCCTGCCGGCAACCGCGACCCCGCCGAAATGGCCACCGTCACCACCTTTGGCTACGCGCCGATGCTGGCGCAGGCGCTGCAACAGCATCTGCAGGCGCAAGGCATCGCGATGGAGGGGATCGGCCCGCGCGACCTGATGGCGATCATCAGCCAGGAGGCTCCGGCCCAAATCCGCGCCATGGTGCTGCAAAACCCCGACCTTCTGGACCGAACGCTGGAGCTGGAGATGCTGGCGGGGGGGCGCATCGATGGCTATTTCAAAGGCCGGGTGACGCTGCAATCGGCCGAGCGTGACGCCAATGTCAGCCCCGCGCAGCTGGTGCTGGCGCAGGCCATGGCCGATGCCGGCATGATCGAAACGCGGTTCAACTGGGCCTTTCTGACTGGCTCCGATGCCTCAGGGCAGCGCCCCGAGGCAGCCGGGCTGGGCGTGGCGATTCTGGGCTCTCTCTATATGATGCTGGTGGTCCTGGTGCTGGCACTGCCCATCGGCGTGGCGGCGGCCGTCTACCTTGAGGAATTCGCCCCGAAAAACCGGCTGACCGACGTGATCGAGGTCAATATCTCGAACCTCGCCGCCGTGCCCTCGATCGTGTTCGGCATTCTGGGGCTGGCGATCTTCATCAACTTCGCGGGCCTGCCGCAATCGGCCCCGGTGGTCGGCGGGCTGGTGCTGACGCTGATGACGCTGCCCACCATCATCATCGCCACACGCGCCGCCCTGCGCGCGGTGCCACCCTCGATCCGGGCGGCCGCGCTTGGGCTTGGTGCCTCCAAAATGCAATCGGTGTTTCACCACGTCCTGCCGCTGGCAGCCCCCGGCATTCTGACCGGCACCATTATCGGGCTGGCGCAGGCGCTTGGTGAAACCGCGCCGCTTTTGTTGATCGGGATGGTTGCCTTCGTGCGCGATTTCCCCGCCGCCCCGCCCGAGGGGCTCTTTGATCCCGCATCGGCGCTGCCGGTGCAGGTCTATAACTGGACGCAACGCGCGGATCCGGCCTTTGTCGAACGTGCGGCGGGGGCCACGCTGGTGCTGTTGGGCCTGCTGGTCACGATGAACTTGATCGCGGTGATGTTGCGCCGCCGTTTCGAACGCCGCTGGTAAGGCGGGAAAGGACCCTGTTATGAACGTCATGCAACAGGTGGAGGCCGCAGTGACACAAACCGCGCCCAAGATATCGGCCAAGGCAGTGGATGTGTTCTACGGCGACACCCATGCCATCAAGGCCGTGGATGTCGAGATTGCCGATAAGATGGTGACCGCCTTTATCGGCCCCTCGGGATGCGGCAAATCCACTTTTCTGCGCTGTCTCAACCGAATGAATGACACCATCGACAGCGCCCGTGTCACCGGCCGGATCGATCTCGATGGCGAGGATATCTATGCCCCCCGCGTCGATCCGGTGCAATTGCGCGCCAAGGTGGGCATGGTGTTTCAGAAACCCAACCCGTTCCCGAAATCGATCTATGACAACGTGGCTTATGGCCCGCGGATCCATGGCCTGGCGCGCGATAAATCCGACCTCGATGCCATCGTCGAGAAATCGCTGCGCCGCGCCGCGCTGTGGGAGGAGGTCAAGGACCGGCTCACTGCGCCGGGCACCGGTCTTTCGGGTGGGCAGCAACAAAGGCTCTGCATCGCGCGCGCCATCGCTACCGGCCCCGAGGTGCTCCTGATGGATGAGCCCTGTTCGGCCCTCGACCCCATTGCCACGGCGCAGGTCGAACAGCTGATTGACGAATTGCGCAGCCGGTTTTGCGTGGTCATCGTGACCCATTCGATGGCCCAGGCCAGCCGTGTCAGCCAGAAAACCGCTTTCTTTCATCTCGGCGAACTGGTGGAATTCGATGATACGGATCGGATATTCACGAATCCCGGCGATCATCGCACCGAATCCTATATCACTGGCCGTATCGGCTGAGCATCGGACATCACATGGAACATCAGTCACATATCCTGCATGCGTTTGATCGCGATCTGGAAAGCATCCAGGCCAATATCATGAAAATGGGCGGTCTGGTCGAGGCCGCGATCGCTCAGGCCGCTACCGCGCTTGAAACCCAGGATGCCGATCTGGCACAGAGCGTGCGGGCAGGGGACAAGGCCATCGACGCGCTGGAACAACAGGTCAACGAAGAGGCCGCCCGCATTCTGGCCCTGCGCCAACCCATCGCCGGCGATCTGCGCACTGTGCTGACCGTGTTCCGCCTCTCTGGCAGCCTGGAGCGGATGGGCGATTATGCCAAGAACATCGCCAAGCGCACGGGCGTTCTGATGGCGATGGCACCGATCAACGGCTCGGCAAAATCGCTGCGCCGGATGGCGCGCCAGGTCGAGTTGATGCTGAAGGACGCGCTCGATGCCTATATCCAGCGCGACGCCGGGCTTGCCGCCGATGTGCGCACCCGCGATGTGGAGGTCGATCAGATGTATACCGCGCTGTTTCGCGAATACCTGACCTTCATGATGGAGGATCCGCGCAATATCACCGCCTGCATGCACCTGCATTTCATCGCCAAGAATATCGAACGCATGGGCGATCACGTGACCACGATCGCCGAAGAGGTGATCTATCTGGTTGACGGTGCCTATCCCGATGACGACCGCGAAAAGGGCGATCAGACGACGCAGGGCGGCGCGAATGGCGGGTGAGCCCCTGATCCTGATTGTCGAGGACGAGCAGGCCCAACGTGAGGTGCTGGCCTATAACATCCGCGCCGAGGGGTTCGCGGTGGAAACCGCCGGGGCAGGGGATGAGGCCCTGGAACGCGTGCGCGAAGCCACGCCCGATATCATCGTTCTGGACTGGATGCTGCCGCATGTGTCGGGGTTGGAGGTCTGCCGCCAGCTAAAGACATCGCCCGTGACACGGGCCATTCCGGTCATCATGCTCAGCGCCCGGTCCGAGGAGGTCGACAAGGTGCGCGGCCTGGAAACCGGGGCCGATGATTACATGATCAAGCCCTATTCGGTGGCCGAATTGCTGGCCCGCATCCGCACCCAGTTGCGCCGCACCCGGCCAGCGGCGATCGAAGGCCGTTTGGAATATGACGATATCGCCATGGACCGGACCGAGCATCGTGTGTTCCGCGCCGGTCACGAGGTTACGCTTGGCCCCACCGAATACCGGCTCTTGACCGTGTTTATGGAACGCCCGGGGCGGGTCTGGTCGCGTGAGGCGCTGCTTGATCGGGTCTGGGGCCGCGATGTCTATGTCGACAGCCGTACGGTTGATGTCCATATCGGACGCTTGCGCAAGGCGCTGCGCGGTACCGGAACGACCGATCCGATCAGAACCGTGCGGGGGGCGGGGTATTCTTTGAGTTAGCGTCGCATTGTAAGGCGCTGAGATATTGTTGTTTATTTTCACCAATCTGCGAAACTGAGTGACGTTTGCGTCATAGCGATGCGTGGCAGGAAAAGATTGCTCAGATACGCCAACTCGTGCAAGCGGGGTCGACCGGTGCATAGCCGGATTTGGCCAATGCAATATTTCTGGTAATCATGATTATGTTAATATCCGGCAGATCAAATTCCACCATACCTCCAACAACAAGTCATATAGACGGTTTTCCAACAGGTTACGCGGCGCACCTCATGTCACCCCTACGCGCCGATCACGTGTCCCGACCCTGATACGCGCGCATCGAGAGTTTCAGCAATATGTTGATATCGGGCGTTTTCCCGGCTCGACAGCGGATCGGCCCTGACGCTATAGGTAAGGAAGGTTGGGAATGTCACATGCGTATACTGGTATTGAACGGGCCGAATCTGAACCTGCTGGGACAGCGGGAGCCGAGTATCTACGGCTCGGTGACGCTCGCAGGGATCGAAGAGCTTTGCAGCGCCGAGGCCAAAGCCCTTGGGCTGACGGTCAGCTTTGCGCAATCGAACCACGAGGGTGCGCTGGTCGATGCGTTGCACGCAGCCCAAGACGTACAGGATGGCGTCGTTCTGAACGCCGGCGCCTACACGCACAGCTCGATCGCGCTGCGCGACGCGATCAGCGCCATTTCGGTGCCGGTTCTTGAGCTGCATCTGAGCAATGTCCATGCGCGTGAAGCGTTCCGGCATCATTCCATGATCGCGCCGGTATGCGTCGGGGTGATCGCGGGCTTTGGCGCGGGCGGGTATCCTCTGGCGATACGCGCGCTGCGCGATCACATCGAGGCCCCTGCCCCGTGAAGGCTTTGCGCCCATATCTCAACGCCAAATCGGTCGAGGAGCTGTGGGCGCATCACACCACGCTGATGGCAGGCTACGGGTTCGACCGGCTGTTCTATGCCTATACCTGTTTTCAGACCGCCAATACGCTTTCGGACCCCAAAGATGCGCTGGTTCTGACCAATCATCCCGCCGATTATGTCGATGCCTATGTGACCCGGGGCCTGTTTCGCGATGGTCCGATGCTGAACTGGGCCACGCGCAATGTCGGCTCGACCAGCTGGCGCATTCCCTGTGCCGAGGCCACCGCGGCGGATCTGACGCCCGGCCAACGCCATGTGCTTGACCTGAACCGGAAATACGGGGTCTATGCGGGCTATACGATCGCGTTTCCCATGGCAATCAAACGCGCGGCCGCGGGCATTGGCCTGACTGCCCGGCGCGGAATTACCCAAGATGAGGTCGACGCGCTGTGGGAGACCAAGGGCGACGAAATCGAGATCATCAACCAGGTCGCGCATCTGTGCATCACGCACCTGCCCGCCAGCGGCCAGAGCCGGATGTTGACGCCGCGCCAAAGCGAGGTTCTGGAATTGGTGGCTGACGGCAAATCGGTGCAGGATATTTCGATCCTGCTCGGTCGAAAACCGGAAACGGTCGACAAGCATCTGCGCGGTGCGCGCGACACATTGGGCGTGGAAACCACGGCCCAGGCGGTGCGCAAGGCGTCGGTTCTCAATCAGATATTTGTGCTCGACGATGCCCCGCAACCGCCCCGGCGCGCGCCGGCACAAAAAGTGCCGGGCGTCACCCAGGACGGTTGAAGCCGGTCCCGGCCGGGCCGATCAGAACGGGAAGACCGCCCGCAATCGGATGATTGTCCCTGAAGGGTCGTTGACCAGCGCGTGCGGTCCAGGCCCGGCACTGGGACCGCCTGGCGTATGAACGTCGGATTCACTTCCGAAATCCACGTAAAGGGCCTCGATTCCGACACGTGCGCCATTGGACAGCAGGCGCTCATATCCAACGCCAGCAGTCCATCCAACGTAGTTCTGCGTCCAATCCGGATGAGCGCCGGAATGGCTAACGGTCGCGCGCTGGCCAGCCAGGCCCGCGGTGCCGTAGATGAGGCCCATCTCACCAACACGCACGCCAGCGCGCCCGCGCAGCGTAACCAGGGCGTCAACTTCGACGCTATGGTTGCCACCACCGCCGCCCGATGCGACGGTGCCACCGAGACCGCCGAACATGAGGTCGCCCTCGACGCCGTAGACCATGTTGCCGTTCACCTGGTTGTATCCAAGCACGATGCCACCGGTCCCGCCGGTGGCATCGACATCCTGCGGTCCGCCGCCGCCGCCGGTGCCGGTATCATCATGGCTGAGATCGTTGTGAACTTCGCCGTAGCCGAGTGACAGGCCGCCATAAAGCCCGGCCCAATCGTCCGCTTGCGCAAATGCGCCGCCGGCCGTCAGGACCAAGGCCGCCGCCAAGACGGCTCCGTTTCCAATCCCCATAGTCTTCTCCTTGCATTCTTATGACGCCTAAAATGACAAATTCGTCAATGCGCACTTATTTTGGTCGGTCCGGCCAGGATCGGGCGTGGACCAATCAGCGACGCTAAAGTGTTTCGGGAGGGATTTTCTTTGATCTAAATCAATTCGTTACGCGCGGGGGCAATCGCGATGCGTCGCGGAGCATCCTTCCTGCGGGGTAAGGTTTTCCTTACTTTGTTTACGCAAGGGAATGACGCAGAGTAACGCTGTTCCGTGAGTGATGGCTGAAATTTCCTCGGTCAGGAGCATGGGCCACCGGGTTCATTATTAACCCGGTGGTCCGCAGCCGGAGACATTCGGCTCCTGATCCTGTTGCCGGTTGGTATTTCCAGCTGGCAACAGGTCGCGACAACCCAAAAGGAGGCCATCCCCAACCCGGCCGTCTTTCAGGGTGACAGAAAGAAGCGGTGCCCGTTGACGTCCCTCGCCGGGTGCCGCTTCATTTTGATCGCATCCCGCACCCCGCACAGGAAAAAGGGCAGAGACCCCTCCCAAGATCCCTGCCCTCTCTGGCGCGGGACCAGACGGCCCGCGAGGCGTATGCGCGTAGCGCTTACCCCTGTACGGCTTTCGCAACCTCGGCTGCGAAATCTTCTTCTTTCTTCTCGATACCCTCGCCGACCTCGAGACGGACAAAGCCGGTGATCGTGGCCCCGGCCTCGGCGGCGGCGGCGGCAACGGTCAGATCGGGGTTCACCACGAATTGCTGATTCAGAAGCGTGGATTCGGCGACGAATTTCTTCATCCGACCGACGATCATCTTCTCAATCACCGCCTCGGGCTTGCCGGATTCGCGGGCGATATCCATCTGCACCTGCTTTTCCTTTTCAACCATGGCCGCGTCCAGATCGGCCTCGGACAGGGCCGCCGGATTGGCCGCCGCGATATGCATCGCAACCTGCTTGCCGATCGCCGCGTCGCCACCCGACAGGGCCACCAGAACGCCGATCTTGCCCATACCGGGCGCGGCTGCATTGTGAACATAGGACACCACCGTGTCGCCTTCGATCCGGGCCATGCGGCGCAGGGTCATGTTTTCGCCGATGGTGGCGATCTTGGCCGTCAGAGTGTCAGCCACGGATTTGCCGCCCATATCGGCTGCGGCCAGATCCTCGACGGATGCGACACCGGTGGCGACCGCCGCGATGCCCGCGACCATGTCCTGAAATTCGGCGTTCTTGCCGACAAAATCGGTTTCCGAGTTCACTTCCACCGCGACGCCGACAGTGCCGTCAACCGCGACGGCGACCAGACCCTCGGCAGCGATGCGGCCGGATTTCTTGGCAGCCTTCGCCAGCCCCTTGGTGCGCAGCCAGTCAACGGCCGCCTCCATGTCGCCGGCGGTTTCGGTCAGTGCCTTTTTGGCGTCCATCATGCCGGCACCGGTGGTGTCGCGCAGTTCCTTGACCATTGCAGCAGTGATTGCCATGGATCGAATTCCTTTGAAAACGTATGAATTGGGATCGGACCGGCCTGTTGTGGCCGGTCCCCTATTCTGACGGGCCGAAGGCTCAGCTTTCGGCCGGGGTTTCCTCGGCCGCGGCCTCGGGGGCGGCGGCCGCCTCGGGGGCGGCCTCCTCGACCGGGGCTGCTTCCTCGACGGGGGCTGCTTCCTCGACGGGGGCTGCGTCAGCGGCGATCGCTTCCTCGACATCGGCCGCGACCAATGCACCGAGGTCAACGCCCGCGCCTTCCATCTGTGCGGTCATGCCGTCAAGCGCCGCGCGCGCCACGAGATCGCAGTAAAGCGAGATCGCGCGGGCCGCGTCGTCATTGCCGGGGATGATATAGTCGATGCCATCGGGCGAGCAGTTGCTGTCAACCACGGCCACGACCGGAATGCCCAGTTTCTTGGCTTCGGCAATGGCGAGGTCTTCTTTCTTGACGTCGATGACGAACAGCAGATCGGGCACGCCGCCCATTTCGCGGATACCGCCGAGCGAGGCCTGCAATTTGCCCTGGTCGCGCTCCATGCCGAGGCGCTCTTTCTTGGTCAGACCCTCGGTGCCGGTCTCCATCGCCTCGTCGATGCTTTTGAGGCGGCTGATCGAGTTCGACACGGTTTTCCAGTTGGTCAGCGTGCCGCCGAGCCAGCGGTGGTTCATGTAATATTGCGCGCAGCGTTCTGCGGCGTCGGCGACGGGTTTTTGCGCTTGACGCTTGGTGCCGACAAAGAGGATACGACCGCCCTTGGCGGCGGTTTCGCGCACGACATTGAGCGCCGCGTCCAGCATCGGGACGGTCTGGGTCAGGTCGAGAATGTGAATGCCATTGCGCGCGCCATAGATGAACTCGCCCATGCGGGGGTTCCAGCGTTGCGTCTGGTGGCCAAAGTGAACGCCAGCTTCCAAGAGCTGACGCATAGTGAATTCAGGAATCGCCATGATCCATATTCCTTTTCCGGTTTGCGCCTGGGTGAAGGATGAGGGCATCTGCCCAACCGGTGGACCGCAAGGGATGTCTCCCCCCTTGGCCCGCCTTCACCTGTGAAGTGATCGCGCATCTACGGCAGGTGGGTGGGAATGGCAAGCCCCCTGCCCTGTTTTTCGAAGGATCGACGCGGCGGGGCCGCGCCGACCGGTGCGAGGGGCGCTGCCCCTCGCGCTCCCCGAGGTATTTTTGCCAAGATGATATGGAAAAGGGCGTGGACCCCGGGGCCGGGCTTGCCTAGAGATTGGCGGATGGATGATGCAACCGACATTTTATGCATTGGCTCGGTCCTGTGGGATGTCATCGGGCGCAGCCCGCAGGTGATGATCGCCGGCAATGACCGGCCCGGGCGGATCACGCGGGCACCGGGCGGCGTGGCGCTCAATATCGCGATGCAGCTGCGCCAGGAAGGCATGCGGCCGGGATTGTTGAGCGTGGTGGGTGCGGACGCGGCCGGGCGCGATTTGCTGGCGGCCTGTCAGGCGATGGGATTGGGTTGTGCCCATATGCTGGTCGATCCGGATCTGGAGACCGATCAATATATGGCGGTCGAGGCGCAGGGCCACCTGGTTGCCGCGATTGCCGATGCCCATTCACTGGAGGCGGCGGGTGCGCGCATCCTGGCCCCGCTTGAGGATGGACGGCTGGCAAGCCCGGATGCGCCCTGGGACGGGCTGATGGCCATCGACGGCAATCTGACCACCGCCTTGTTGGGCGAGATTGCCGAGAATGTCGCCTTTGCGATGGCCGATCTGAGGATTGCGCCCGCTTCGCCCGGCAAAGCGGAGCGGTTGGTGGTGTTTCTGGGCCATTCCCGGGCCACGCTTTATGTCAATTGCGAAGAAGCGGGGCTGATTTCGGGCCGCCCCGTAGCCTGCGCCGAAACCGGGGCGCGGGCGATGTTGGCGGCAGGTGCGCGCCGGGTTCTGGTGACCGATGGC
>CAXBGQ010000083.1:0-11006 GCA_963975135.1 uncultured Nioella sp.
AGAAAAATGATGCGACGGAGTATGACAGCTCGATTTCCCCCTTGTGAACTGGCCGTTTTAGCCCTTATCTCTATCTAGCGTAGCGCACTCAGGTCAATAACTAAATAGGGTATTTCGGTCCCTTTTTGTTCTCTATGCGTAGCGAAGGCGGGTTTAAACGGGGTTAACGGCAGAATGACGACGTGTGAGGTCCACTGGCGACCATCTGGGGGGCGGGGTGAATTCGAATTTGTCCCGGCGGACTCTCTGATGGACCGTGATATTCACGTCGACTTCGATCAACTTGGCATCCGGATCAACGCAGAGGTTAGTGGTCGTCTGGCGCAGGGTAAGCCTAGGCTTAGAAAGCGGGAAGCTAACAACCGATCGAAGCTGCACCTGCCTCAACTGGTCATGGCCGTGGCCGCGTTGCCCGAGCCGGCACGTTCGGACTTGCTGCACGCGGTCGAGTTCCCCTTGGAGAACAAGGCCTTCGTCATGGACCAGATGGACTTCGACATGGTCGAGGACGACGGCATCACTGCTGTCCTCTCGCCTCTCAGGGTTTCCATCCTGCACAGTGGCTTCCAGGTGCAGCTCGACGACAGGCTGCGGGCGATGGCCGAGGACCTCGCCAACATAGATGCGATCAGATCACGAAGTCCGGAACTGGCGGCAGCCGTGAAGGCCCACGCGGACGAGGTCGCCAAGGGCGTAAACTCAAGCTCGATCCGCAAGACTGCGGACATGCTAATCGCGGTCAAGTCAGAGCTGTTCGGCCTGACCAACGCTGGGTCCGCGCATATGCTGGTCGAGGCCGACGCGAAGCCCGAGGTCGAGGCCGAGGAGATCACCGGCAAGGAGGGACGCATCCTGACGCGCCTCCACGTTTACAAGGAACGTGACCGGAAGTTCGCCAGACAGGTCCGCGACCATTACCGTCGCGCCAACGGTGGCAAGCTGGTTTGCGAGGCCTGCGGTGTGGTCCCCGTCGACCAGTACGGCGATGCTGGTGACAGGAGCATGGAGGCCCACCACAAGGTCCCGATCGAGGAACTACAACCCGACAGCATCACTCCGGTCACCGAGATGGCCATGGTATGCGCGACCTGCCACCGGGTCATACACTCGACCAAGCCATGCCTGACCATCGAACAGGTCCGCGCTTTGATCGCGGGCCACGCGTCTTGAACGGTGGTCGACACGATCGATCCTGAGCGCCGCTCCCGGAACATGGCAAAGATCAAGGGGCGCGACACCAAGCCTGAGCTGCGCCTCAGGTCCGCCCTGCACCGGGAGGGTCTGCGGTTCCGGGTCTGCCGGAAGGACCTGCCCGGCAAGCCCGACATTGTGTTCCCACGCCAGCGAGTCGCCGTTCAGGTGCGAGGCTGCTTTTGGCACCAGCACAGCGATTGCCGGGCTGGGCGACTCCCGACTTCACGATTGGAATACTGGCGCCCCAAGCTGGAGGGCAATGTCCGCCGAGACGCCGAGAAGGACGAGGCGCTTCGAGCGTTGGGGTGGTGCGTTCTCGTGGTATGGGAGTGCGAGTTGAAGACGGACGACGGTCTGGATCGAGCGAAGGAGATGGTGCGAGACACGCTGGCGTCCCATGAGGCAGGGAAATAGCTTCTTGCCATTCAGGCACTTAGCCTGGGAACGGTATTCAGACCCTCTTGCGCCTAAATACTGTACCTATACGGTGTTTGAGTAGCTCGCACCCGGCTGAAACGTCGCCTAAGTGCTTGTTTTTATTGGCTCCGGCGGTAGGGATCGAACCTACGACCAATTGATTAACAGTCAACTGCTCTACCGCTGAGCTACGCCGGAACTGAGCGCCGATATAGCAAGGCGGGTTTGCGGCGTCCAGAGGATTTCGGGCAAAAACTGCACACAAGGTCATTTCAGCCGGAATTGGCAGCTTGCTGACATCTCAGCAACCGAAGACGCAACATTTCTCTCTGCCAAATCAATGAGATGGGCCAAGACATTGCGCTCCGCCACCGGACGAAGAGCGGGTGCCAGTTCAGTATAAATCCGGGCGGTCAACGCTTGTGGCGTGGCCGGGCCGTCTGCCAGCGCCGCAAGAATTTGCGCTTCGCGACCATCACGGTGAGCCATCAGTTCGGCCAGACGGGCCTGCGGGTCGGTCACAGCATCGCCATGGGCCGGGTAATAGATCCGGTCGAATCGTGACATGAGGCGCTGCAATGACGTTCGAAAGGCCGTGAGGTCACCATCGGGCGGTGATATCAACGAGGTTGACCAGCCCATCACCAGATCGCCGGAAAACAGGGCACCGCCCCAGGCAAAGCTGAGGTGGTTGGCCATGTGACCGGGCGTGTGCAGCGCCTCGATCTGCCAGCCATCGGCAGAGATGACTTCACCATCGACAAGCTGCCGGTCGGGGGCAAAGCCGTCCTCTACACCTTCGCCACCGCCAATCAGGCCGGCATCGGCCAATGTCTGCATCACTGGCCTGCGGCCCCAATCGCTGGGCCCTGCGGCCAGAACCGGGGCACCGGTGGCCCGCGACAGGACGCGCGCCAATGGGGAATGGTCGCGGTGCGAATGGGTGACCAGAATGTGGCTGATCCTCTGGCCCGGGCCAACTTCTGCAAGGATCGCCTGCAAATGAACATCGCTCAACGGGCCGGGGTCGATCACGGCCAGATCGGTTTGCCCGATCAAAAAGCTGTTGGTGCCGTCCAGGGTCATTGGCGAGGGGTTGGGCGCGGTCAGGCGGCGCAGGCCGGGCGCAAGCTGGATTGCTGGCATAGGCTCTTTCCTCTCGCCATGTGGCGGGGTTAGATGGGGTCATGGGATGGGACTGGATCAAAAGGGCACTGCCGCGTGGGCTTTATGGCCGGGCTGCGCTGATTTTGATCGTGCCTATCGTCATGTTGCAGCTTGTCGTGTCGATCGCCTTTCTGCAACGCCATTTCGAGGATGTGTCCTGGCAACTGACCACGGCGCTTGGCTACGATCTGAATGTTATCGCCGATCAGTTGCGTACAGGCGGGGCGTCTGATGCCACCCCCCTGGCCGAGGGGTTGGGGATGACCGCATACCCCGCGCGCAGTCCCGATTGGCTGTCCGAGGCCCCGGTGCGGCGGCGCTGGTATGATTTTTCGGGGCGCGTCGTGGTGTCGACCCTCAACTCCATGGTGCCCGAGGTGGTCTGGGTCGACCTGGCCGAGAGTGACAGGCGGGTTTTTCTGGGCCTTGATGCCGGGCAGGGGCAGGCCATGGTGCTGGAGCTTGACCGGCGCCGTGTTTCCGCATCGAACCCGCACCAATTGTTCGTTCTGATGATCTTTACCGGCATCCTGATGACCGCCGTGGCCTATATCTTTCTGCGCAATCAGCTGCGCCCGATCCGGCGTCTGGCGCGCGCCGCCGAAGCGTTCGGCAAGGGGCGGCTTGAACCCTACAAGCCGTCGGGCGCGTTGGAGGTCCGGGCGGCGGGGCGGGCCTTTCTGGACATGCGCGCGCGCATTGAGCGCCAGATCGAACAGCGCACCATGATGCTGTCGGGCGTCAGCCATGACCTGCGCACGCCCCTGACGCGGATGAAGCTGAGCCTGAGCATGATGGAGGATGCGCCTGATGCCGACGATCTGCGCCGCGATGTCGAGGAGATGGAGGCGCTGCTGACAACCTTCCTGGATTTCGCCCGCTCGGATGCGCTGGACGATCCCGAACCCGCCGATGTGTTGCAGATCGCGCGCGATGTTGCCGGGGATGCCGCCCGGGTGGGTGGCGATGTCATCCTGAACCTGCCTGCGGATGCCCCGGAGATTGCGCTGCGCCCGCAGGCTGTGCGGCGGGCGCTGACCAATCTTCTTACCAATGCGCTGCGCTACGGTTCTAAGGCGCGGCTCAGTGTGACGGTGCTGGACCGGGCGCTGCGTTTGACGGTCGAGGATGACGGGCCGGGCATCGCGCCCGAAGACAGGGCCGAGGCGACCCGACCTTTCGCGCGGCTCGATCGGGCCCGAAACCAGGATCGCGGCAGCGGTGTGGGTCTGGGGCTGGCCATCGCCAATGACATCGCGCGCGGCCATGGCGGCACTATGCGGTTGTCGGAGAGCGAGGATATGGGCGGGCTGCGGGTCGATCTGGTGCTGGCGCGGTGACAACCGCGCTTCAGGGAGGCGTGACGGCACACCGCGCCGCCCTGTCCTGACTCTCTCTGACGCTCAGGCGTCGCTGTGCCTGTGCAGCGAGTTGAGAAACGCATCCATCGCCTGAAAATAGAGCGCCTTATGGGCCATCGCGCGCTGGCGCTTCAACTCGCCCCCGGCATATTCGGCGGCGGCCATCCATTGGCCCATGGACGAAAGCTGACGGATCGCGAACCATAAAAGCTTGATCTGAAGCATCGGACCTCTCCGGGTTTGATCGGTGGGTCATTGGTCAAGGATAACCGATAATGGCGACGATTCGGTTCACGATGCAGGGAGCAGGAAATGCAGGGAGACGGTTGGTAGGCCCGGCAGGACTTGAACCCGCAACCAAAGCGTTATGAGCGCTCTGCTCTAACCAATTGAGCTACGGGCCCGCCTGGGCGGAAGGGATAACAGGATGGCAACCCGGGTCAAGCCGGGATCGGCCTGGTTGAAAACATACGCAGTATGGGGCGCATAAAACGGCCCCTTTGCACCGCCCGGCTGAACTCGGAGGGATGCGGCATCGCGCCGGCGCGGGCCGCATCGCGGGATCATCGCCCGATGCAGGCTTTTTGCCGCGCCCTCCTTATGGACAGGCACCGCCTGCGCTGTTAGCAGGGCGCGACAGCGATGGAGCGCGCCATGACACAAAGATCCGACGGGCTGACCTATGCGCAGGCGGGGGTCGATATTGATGCGGGTAACGCATTGGTCGAGCGGATCAAACCCGCCGCAAAGGCCACGATGCGCTCTGGTGTGATGGCGGGGCTTGGCGGCTTTGGGGCGCTTTTTGACCTCAAGGATGCAGGGTTTAGCGACCCGGTTCTGGTGGCCGCGACGGATGGCGTTGGCACCAAGCTGCGCATTGCGATCGATACCGGAAATTACGACACGATCGGCATCGATCTGGTCGCCATGTGTGTCAACGATCTGATCTGCCAGGGAGCGGAGCCTCTGTTTTTCCTCGACTATTTCGCCACCGGGAAACTGGAGGTCGAGGCCGCGGCCCGGATCATCGAAGGCATCGCGGAGGGCTGCAAACGCTCAGGTGCTGCCTTGATCGGCGGCGAGACGGCGGAAATGCCGGGCATGTATGCCAAGGGCGATTTCGATCTTGCGGGATTTGCCGTCGGCGCGATGGAACGCGGGGCCCATCTGCCGCGCGATATTCAGGCGGGCGACGTGTTGCTTGGGCTGGCCTCGGACGGGGTCCATTCCAACGGCTATTCGCTGGTGCGCCGGATCGTCGAACGCTCCGGGTTGGCATGGGATGCGGACTGCCCGTTTGGCCCCGGCACGCTTGGCGCGGGCCTGCTTGCGCCGACGCGGCTCTATGTGACATCGGCGCTGGCGGCGGTGCGGTCGGGCGCGGTGAACGGGTTGGCCCATATTACCGGCGGCGGATTGACCGAGAACCTGCCGCGTGTCCTGCCCGATGGGCTGCGGGCCGAGATTGACCTTGATGCCTGGGATCTGCCGCCGGTCTTTCGCTGGCTGGCAGAAACCGGCGGCATGGCCGAGGCGGAGCTGCTGAAAACCTTCAACGCGGGCATCGGCATGGTCGCCGTGGTGCCTGCCGCGCGCGCTGACGATGCCGCCGCGATCCTGCGAGACGGTGGCGAAACGGTCCACGTTATCGGGCAGATCAGTGCCGGAGACGACCTGATCTACCGGGGCGCGCTTTTGTGACCAAACGGGTGGCCATCCTGATTTCGGGCGGTGGCTCCAACATGGTGGCGCTGGTCGACAGCATGGTGGGCGACCACCCGGCGCGTCCCTGTCTGGTGCTGGCCAATTCCGCCGATGCCGGGGGGCTGGACAAGGCCCGCGCGCGGGGCATCGCGACGGCTGTGGTCGATCACCGGCCCTTTGGCGGCGACCGGGAGGCGTTTCAGGCCGCACTTGCCCGCACCCTTGATGCGGCCCGCCCCGATATCCTCTGCCTTGCCGGGTTCATGCGCATCCTGACGGCCAGCTTCACAAGGCGCTATGCCGGTCGGATGCTGAATATCCACCCCTCGCTGTTGCCGAAATACCGGGGTCTCGATACCCATGCCCGCGCGTTGCAGGCCGGCGACATGGTGCATGGCTGCACGGTTCATGAAGTGACCGCCGAATTGGATGATGGCCCCATTCTGGGCCAGGCCGAGGTGCCGGTTCTGCCCGGTGACAGCCCGCAGGATCTGGCGGCGCGGGTTCTGGTTCAGGAACACCGTCTTTATCCCGCCGTGCTGCGCCGTTTCGCACAGGGCGACCGAACCCCGGTGATGTGGCCCGCCTGAGCAACCCTTTTCATTCCCGCGCCGCTGGCCTATGACGTAAAACAACAGGCCGCCGACACCCATGGCGACCCAAGAACACCAACAAACACAGGTTCCACCTTCCCGTGCCCAAGACCCTGATCACCACCGATGCGCTGGCCGAATATTGTGCCCGCGCGGCTCTCGCCCCTTACGTCACCGTCGATACCGAGTTTCTGCGCGAACGGACCTATTTCGCACAGCTTTGCCTCGTGCAATTGGCCATGCCCGGCACCGACGATGCCGACGCCGTTCTGGTCGATCCGCTGGCCGATGGGATGTCGCTGGACCCGCTTTTCGACCTCTTTCGCAACGAAAACGTGGTCAAGGTGTTCCATGCCGCCCGGCAGGATCTTGAGATCTTCCATGTCGATGGCGATGTGATGCCGGTACCGATGTTCGACACGCAAGTGGCGGCCATGGTCTGCGGCTTTGGTGAGCAGGTCGGCTATGAAACCCTGGTGCGCAAGATCGCCAAGGCGGGCCTCGACAAATCCTCGCGCTTTACCGATTGGTCGCGCAGGCCGCTCTCGGATGCGCAGAAAACCTATGCGCTGGCAGATGTCACCCATCTGCGCCAGATCTACGAATTCCTCTCGGCCGAGCTTGAGCGCACCGGGCGCAGGCCCTGGGTCGAGGAAGAGCTACAAAACCTGACCAATCGCGACGCCTATGTGGTGGAACCCGAACACGCCTGGAAACGCCTGAAAACACGCACAAATTCCGGCAGGTTCCTGGCCATTCTGCGCGAATTGGCCCGCTACCGCGAGGAAACGGCGCAAAGCCGCAATGTACCGCGCAGCCGGATCATGAAGGACGATCTGCTGATGGAGCTGGCCTCGACCAAGCCGCGCAATGTGCAGGATCTGGGCAAATCGCGGCTGTTGCAGCGCGAGGGCCGCAAGGGTGATGCCGCCGAGGCCATTTTGGCCGCCGTCAAACGTGGCACCGAAGTGGCCCCCGAGGATATGCCCAAAGCCCTTGCCGGGCGGGACAAATCGCAGATGAACCCGGCGCTGGCCGATCTGTTGCGCGTGCTGCTCAAGGCCAAGGCCGAGGATGCGGGCGTGGCGCAAAAGCTGATCGCCTCCAGCGCGGATCTGGATGATATCGCCTGTGGCGGGCGCGACGGGCTCTGGGCGCATGGCTGGCGCCACGAGGTGTTCGGGGCCGATGCGCTCAGGCTTTGCGACGGTCAGATCGCGCTGTCGGCCATGGGCCAGAAAGTCACCATCATTCCGGTCTGATTGCAGGCTTACTGGCGGCGCACCGTGCGCCGGTTCTGCTGCCCGATCACGGTGACTGTGCGGATGCCCGCCAGATCGAACCGCGACAACGCGGTGCCGGCCAGAATCTCGCGCGATCTTTGGGTGCTGACGCGGGTGTCGGGTTCGGCCGGTTGATAGACGCGGAACTCGAACACCAGTTCACCGTTTTCGCGGCTGATCTCGACCAGATCGGCCTCCCAATAGCCTTGCCGGGGCGGCAGGCCCATGGCGCTGATCACGGCCCCGCCGGGGTTGGGCACGACATCGAGGCTGACGATTTCGGTCACCAGCGACCGCCCGTCAACTTCCGCCTCCGTTTCAACCACCGCAATACGTTGTTCGCGATCGCCGCCGAACCAGTTCATCGGGTTCAGCCGCGAGGCGCAGCCGGCAAGCCCAAGCACCACCAGAAGGAGGATCACAATCCGAAAATTCATCAACGCTCTCCGCATCATTTGATCATTGCCTAGCGCATTGGCCGCGTGAAGAAAAGCGCCTCTGGACCTTTGCCGCGCCGCAACCTACCTAGTTTGGCGAATGACGGAGAAAGTGCAATGGCCACCGATGCCTTTGAGGAAATCGCCGAGACCTTTGAATTTCTGGACGATTGGGAGGACCGGTATCGCCATGTGATCGAGTTGGGAAAGGCCATGGATCCGCTGGAAGAGGCGTTTCGCGTGCCCGCCACCAAGGTCGATGGCTGCGCCAGCCAGGTCTGGCTGATGCCCGAGATCGAGGGCCAGGGACCAGGGGCCACATTCCGGTTTCGCGGCGAAAGCGATGCGATGATCGTGCGGGGGCTGATCGCGGTTCTGGCGGCACTTTATAACGGGCTCAGCGTGGCCGAGGTTCTGCGCGTCGATGCAGGTGGCGAACTGGCGCGGCTCGGGCTGAACGATCATTTGTCTGCGCAACGTTCAAACGGTCTGCGTGCGATGGTGGAACGAATCCGGATTCTGGCAGGGCAAACGGCGGCGGCTTAGGCGGTGTCCGACGGGCGGGCGATGGCCTCGATCTCGGTTGCGAGATCCCCATATCCGGTGCGGCGCAGTTCAAAATCCAACTTCAGGAACGCAGCGCAAGCTTTTGCTTTTTCGACTAATTCCGGGTTGTCCGTTTGCGCCTGGTAAACCAGCCTGGTGTAGTTTCCGAAATACATGTCGCGCAAATCGGGATGCCGGTCGAGCCCCAGGGGTTTGGTCACGAAGGCATCGAATTGGCGGACCAGAAAATCGGTCAGGTAAAAGGCCGTGATTTCATCGTCATGGCTGGCAAATGCATCATTGCCTTCGAAAAACGAATAGCAATGCGGGCCGCGCATCATCTGGACCCCAAGCGCATCACAGCGCGCCTGCAACAGCCCGCCGGTGCCGCAATCGGCATAGACGACGAATATGTCGTCATAATTGGCGCGGTGTTTTTCAACGGCGGCCGCGACTGCGTCGGGGATCTTTTCGGGGCTGTTATGCAAGATCGCAGGCAGGCAGTGCAGGTCCAGGTGATCCCACCCGTTCAACCGCTTCAGCGCCAGGATCTCATGGGCCAGCGCCCCACAGGCCAAAAGCAGCATCCGGCCCTGGCCCGAAGCCGGCAGGCCATCACCGGTCAGGGTGGCGGGGTCGGGCGCACGGGCCAAGCTCAGCGCCTCCGCCTGCGTTGGGCAAGCAACAACACCAGCGCCAGGACCAGCAGAGCCGGACCCGCCAGCGGCAGACCCGCGATATTCGGTGCCATCAGCGCGGCGATCACGATCGTGCCCGCCCCCGCCGCGATGACGCCTGCAATCAAGATGATAAACCATCGCTCCATGCCCGTAATATGGGACCGGGTCGCAGGTTTGCCTAGGGCCTGCGCGACGCAGCCCGGCCCGTGAGCGACCCGCGTTTGACAGCGGGGGCGGCCATGCTAGGGTTTGCCCACATTTACGGAAAAATTTCAGGGTCAGGACATAACATGGAGCGTTTTACGACATTCGACGGGCGCATCGGGCGACAGGATTGGTGGGTCGGCATCGGTATATTGTTTGTGATCGCGTTGGTTTCGGCGCTGGTCATCGGGTTAATATTTGGCGACGGGTTTTTCGGGCGGTTGATTCAGCTGATCGTCTCGCTGGTGATGCTGGCTCTATTCGCGGGGCTTTCGGTGCGCCGCCTGCATGATCGAAACAAAGCGGCCAATCCCTGGCTGATCATCTTTGTCGCGCCGTCGCTCGTGTATAACGTGATGTTCCTGCTTGGCATCGGCTTTACGCGCATCGAGTTCATGGGCGAAAGCGTGATGATGCCGGGATTTCTGGCGCGTGTGGTGATGTTTGCCTCGGCCGTGGTGGGCATCTGGGCGCTGGTTGAACTGGGCATTTTACAGGGCACGCAAGGCGAGAATGAATACGGCCCCGATCCGCTGCAGTAACGCTTAACGCGGTCGTCTTGGCCTGATTTGTATCAGCGCGAGACCGGCAAGAATGATGGCCCCGCCGAGCAGATCGCGCGGGGTCAGCCTTTCACCCAGAATTGCCGCCGCAACCGCCATGCCGACCACCGGGATAAGCAACGCAAACGGCGTGACCGCCGCCGCCGGATGGCGCGCCAGAAGCGCGCCCCAGATCGAATAGCCCAAAACGGTTGAGGCCACCGCCACATAGATCACCGCCATCCACCCCTGCGCCGACATCGCCGCGATGGTGGCAAAGGGAGCGGAAGATTCAAAGAAGATCGACATCCCCAGCATCGGCAGCGGCGGCACCAGGCTGGCCCAGACAAAAAGCGCCAGCGTGTTGACCCGGCCCACCCGTTTCAGCACCAGATTGCCAAGCGCCCAAGAGAGCGCCCCCATGAGGATCAGTATAAGGCCCACCCCGGTAACCGCGCCGCCCGCCGATGTGGCAAAGACTCCAAGCCCCGCCAGTGCGACGATCAGACCAAGCCCTTGCAGGACCCGCACCCGTTCACCAAAGACCAACATCGACAAAAGGATGGTCAGCGGGGCCTGGATCTGAATGAGGAGCGAGGCCAGCCCGGCGCTGGCATCCGCCCGGAGCGCCGCGAACAGAAAAGCGAATTGCGCCATGTTGATCAGCGCGCCAATGGCGATGATCTGCCCCCAACCAATCGTCGGCCGCTTCAGCACCGCCAGCAGCGGCAGCAGGATGGCAAAGCGCAGGGCCACGAACAAAAAGGGCGGCACCTCCTCCAGCGCCAGTTTCATGGCGGTGAAATTGCTGCCCCAGGCCAGGATGACCAGCGCGATGAGGCCCAGATCACGCGGCGGCATGGGGGAGAATCTCCTGA
>CAXBGQ010000084.1:0-10963 GCA_963975135.1 uncultured Nioella sp.
GGTCAGCTTCCAGACGGTTCAGGATGTCGTCCAGATTGTCGGGGAACACCATGAACTCCTGCAGGCCTTCCATGCCGCTGGCCGCCATTTCAGCCGGGAAGTCGCGGTCAAAGAACTGCGCAATTCCGCCGGTGGCGTTCTGGCTCAGCATTTCAAAGCCCTGCTGGATGAACTCATCATCAGCCACTTCGGCATTGGCATTGACCGGCAATTGGCCCAGACCATCGGGCCCGTTGATGCGGCTTTGAACTTCGGTCGAAGTTACGAATTGCAGGAAGGCACGCGCGGCCTCGACATTCTGCGCGCCCGCGGGCACGTGGAATGTATCGGTCGGTGCGTCTTCGCCCAGTTCCAGACCTGGCGTGATCACCGGGAACTGATAGAAGTCCAGTTGATCGTCGGTCAAGCCAGCCCTGCGCAGCTGATCCACAGCAAAGTTACCCATCAGATAGGCCGCCGCTTCGCCATTGACCATGAAGGGCAGCGCCTCCTGCCAGGAATAGTTCTGGTGGTCGGCGATGAAACCGCCCATGTCGATCAGGGTGCGCCAATTGGCGAATGTCTGCCGCACACGGTCATCGGTCCAGGCGATCTCACCACGCGCCAGAGCCATGTGGAATTCAAAGCCGTTTGTGCGCATGTTGAGGTAATCGAACCAGCCGCCGGCAGTCCACAGGAACTTGGTGCCGATGGTATAGCAGGCGCGCCCGCTATCGACGATGACCTGGCAATTGGCCAGCTCTTCTTCCCATGTGGCGGGCTCGCTGAGGCCAAGCTCGTTGAAGATGTCTTCGCGGTAATAGACGCCCCACTGATAGTAGGTATAGGGCACGCCCCATTGCGCGTCATTCATCGTCATGGCACCGCGCACGGATTCCAGACCCTCGTAATCACCGGCATCCCACCAGTCAGAGATGTCCATGAAGAGACCCGCATCGACATAGGGGCCCATGCGATTTGCGGCATACCAGTTGATCACATCGGGCGGATCGGCCGACAGCGCGTTGCGGATCTGGGTTTTCCAGGCATCGCGATCGACGATGGTCAGTTCAATGTCCAGATCGGGGTATCATCTCGCCAAATTCGGCGACCAGACCTTCGATCACGGCGCGCGGGCCGGGGTTCGACATATCGGACGTGATGCGCATCGTGCCGGACAGGCCGTCGCTATCGGCGAATGCCGCCGCTGACAGCATCGTTGTCGCCGCCAGCACAGCCAGCGGAGTTTTCAAAATGGATCGCATGGTTTCCTCCCTATGTGGTTCCATTATGTGAAACTTAGTTTCTATAGTTGAAATCATAACCCGATGCGGTATAGGGTTGTCAACAGATTCCTTCGGCTGAACGCAGGCGGGATCGAACGGGAGGAAGACATGAACAAGCCGACAGATGGCACAGTGGGCAAGGCGCTCAGCGTTCTGGACGAGGTGGCGAAATTTGGCCGCCCGGTGCGGTTTTCCGAATTGCTGGCGGGCAGCACGCACCCCAAGGCCTCGCTCTATCGTTTTGTTCAGACCCTGACCAACCAGGGCATGTTGAGCCATGATCCCGAAACCGGCACTTATACGCTTGGCATCCGGCTGGTGAAACTGGCGCATGCGGCGTGGAAACAGGCATCATTGGCCACCGTTGCGCGGCCCTTTGTCGAGGCGCTGTCGCTGAAGGTGAACGAAAACATCCACCTGGCGCAGATGGATGCCGGTCAGATCATCTTTGTCGACAAGCTGAAGGCCAGCGACCGGTTTGAAACCATGGCCCAGACCGGCATGGTCGCGCCCGCCTTTTGCACCGGGGTGGGCAAGGCGATTCTGGCCAATATGACGCCGGAACGCCGCGACCGGGCGCTGCAACAGCAGGCCTATCTTGCCTATACGCCCAACACCCATTCCAGCACCGAAAGCCTGTTGGCCGAGCTGGATCAGATCCGCGAAGATGGCGTCGCCTTTGACCGCGAAGAACATGAAACCGGCATCATCAGCATCGCCGCCCCCATCGTGACGCAGGGCGGGCGCACCATCGGGGCGATCTCCATCGCCTCATCGACCAGCCGCCAGTCTTTGACCAGCATTCAGGCCTTTCGCCCTGATCTGCTGGCCACCGCACACCGCATCGGGGAAGAGGCCACGAATTGGCAATTCCCCACTGTGACCTGACGACCATTCCCCGGGAGGAACCTTAATGTCCGGCGTGACCCTTTCCAACGTGATCAAGAAATACGGCGATGTGCAGGTTGTGCATGGCGTCGATCTGGAAATCGAAGATGGCGAGTTTTGCGTCTTTGTCGGCCCGTCGGGCTGTGGCAAGTCCACGCTATTGCGCATGGTTGCGGGGCTGGAGGAAACCACCGCCGGGTCAATGCAGATCGGCGCGCGCGACGTGACCCATATGGACCCTGCCGAACGCGGCGTGGCGATGGTGTTTCAGACCTACGCGCTCTATCCGCATATGACGGTGGGCGAAAACATGGGGTTCGGCCTGAAGATGAATGGCCACCCAAAGGCCGAAATCAAAGCCAAGGTGGCCGAGGCCAGCCGGGTTCTGAAGCTCGATGACTACCTGAACCGCAAGCCCAAGGCCCTTTCGGGCGGACAACGTCAGCGGGTGGCCATCGGCCGGGCCATCGTGCGCGGGCCGGAAGTGTTCCTGTTCGATGAGCCGCTGTCGAATCTCGACGCCGAATTGCGTGTTGAAATGCGGGTGGAGATTGCGCGGCTGCATAATGAGATCGGGGCCACGATGATCTATGTCACCCATGATCAGGTCGAGGCGATGACGCTGGCCGACAAGATCGTGGTGTTGCGCGATGGCCGGATCGAACAGGTGGGCAAGCCGCTGGATCTGTACAACGACCCCGACAATCAGTTCGTGGCGGGCTTCATCGGCAGCCCGGCGATGAATTTCTTTCCGGCAGTGGCCGGTGAAGGTGGCGTCACGGTGCCAGGGCTTGGCAATATGACCCTGCCGGCACCTGCATCGGCCCCGGCCAGTGGCCCGGTAACGGTGGGCGTGCGCCCGCAACAATTGCGGCTGGCCGAGGGCGGCACGCATATTGTCGATATCTCCGAACAACTGGGCGGTGTTGCCTATCATTACCTGCGCGCCGAGGATGGAACCCGCGTCACGGTCGAGGCGCATGAACAGACACAGCCCGCATCGGGATCAAAGGTCGGTCTGACGGTCGACCCCGAAAACGCGCTCTTCTTTGATGCCGAAAGCGGCCTGCGCCTCAGGTGATCCGGTTGCGCTGTTCGCCGGGGCTGACGCCGAAATGGGTGCGGTAGACGCGCGCGAAATGGCCTGAGCTCTTGAACCCGGAGGCGAGGGCGATCTCGGTCACCGGCATTTCGGTCTGCAACAGCAGGTTGCGGGCTTTTTGCAGGCGGATATCGACCTGATATTTCTTGGGTGAACAATTCAGGTAGCGGCCAAAGAGGCGTTCCAGTTGTCGCGTGGAAATCCCGATCTCCGACGCGATCACCGCAGGCGACAACGGATCCTCGACCGTCTCGGACATCCGGGCGATGGCGTGTGTCAGGTGGGTGTTGCGAATGCCATGGCGCGACTGGATCGACACCCGTTGTTCGGCGCTGGCATCGCGCACCGTGTTGTAAACCATCTGGTCGGCAACCTCGGTGGCCAGGTCGGGCCCGTGGGTTTCCTCGATGAGATGCAACATGAGATCGGCGGTGGCCGTGCCGCCCGATGCCGTCACGATCTTTTCATCGGCGACAAAGACGCTGCGTTGCAGGTTCACATCGGGAAACTCCTCCATGAAGGCATCGTGAAACTCCCAGTGAATGGCGGCCTTCATCCCATCCAGCAAGCCCGCGCGCGCCAGAATCCAGCTGGCCGAACACAAGCCCCCGATCCGCACGCCCTTGCGCGCCTGCCGCCGGATCGCGGCCATGAGGGGGCGTTTGGTGTGATTGGCGACATTGATGCCGGACAGAACAAAGAGCCGATCCGCCGGGGGCATCTGATCGGTGCCGAAATCGACCTGCGTGACAGCCCCGTTCGAGGCGGTCACGGTATGCCCGTTCTCGGAAATCAGCGACCACTCATAAAGGGTTTCTCCGCTGACCAGATTGGCGATGCGCAACGGATCGACGGCACAGCCAAACGCCATATGCGTCAGCTCCTCGACCAGCAGAAAGGAAAAATGTTCAGGCATATGCGCCAACCGTCATTGGGTTTCCCGAGGATACTCCTGATCACATTCGCATTTTGTATGCAATATGTATTTTCTTTGTGTGCGAATGGTGCTACTGCGAGATGGAAACGGAGACTCGAATGGCACCGCGCAACCCGAAAGACACCGCCTATGACCGGCTGAAAACGGCGATCCTGACGCTTGAGATGCGGCCCGGTGCCGATCTGGACGAGGCAAGGTTGAGCGCCGAGTTCGGCCTGTCGCGCACGCCCCTGCGGGAGGTGTTCCGGCGGCTGGCGGGCGAAGGATACGTCGATCTGCGCCAGAACCGTGGCGCACGCGTCAGCGAGATGTCGCATACCACGCTGCGCGATTTCTTTCTTGCCGCCCCGATGATCTATGGCGCGATCCTGCGGCTGGCGGCGGAAAACGCCAAGCCCGAACAGATCGACGCGCTGAAGGCCACGCAGGCGCAGTTTCGCACCGCGCTGAGCGGCGGCCCGGCGCGCGACCGTGCCATACTGAACAACCGGTTTCACGAGATCACCGGCGAAATGGCGGGCAATATCTATCTGCTGCCCTCGTTCCGGCGGCTGCTGATTGATCACGCCCGGATCTCGATGACCTTCTACCGCCCCGCTGACGCAGATGGCGCGCAAGGCATTGCCGAGGCCGCCGATCAGCATGACCGGATCATCGCCGCGATCACCGCCCGCGACGCCGAAGCGGCGGGCGCGCTGGCCACCGAACATTGGAACCTGTCGCGCAACCGGATCGAAAGTTTCGTAATGCCCGGCGGGCTGGAGATGCCGCTTGGCACCCTGCCCGGCGCGCGGTCGGCATGAAAGGCCCCGACATGACCCCGATATTTCGCTTTGACGGCATCTATACCCCCGTCGTGACGCCATTTCACGCCGATGCCACCCCCAATCTGGACGCCCTTGCCGATGTCATTGAAAGCCTGCTGGCGGCGGGCGTGAACGGCATCATCTCGGGCGGATCGACCGGTGAGAATTACGCCCAGAGCGTGGCCGAGCGGCTGGATCTGGCGCGGTTTTCCAAGGACCGGGTCGGGGGCCGGGTGCCATTTGTCGTCGGTACCGGCGCGATGATGACGCCCGATTCCCTCGCGCTGGCCACCGGAGCGCGCGACATGGGGGCCGATGCGATCCTGCTGGCCAGCCCCGCTTATTCGGTGCCCACGGACCGCGAAAACGCGCTCAATGCGCTGGCCATCGACAAGGCGGCGGGGCTGCCGGTGATGCTTTATAACTACCCGCACCGGACCGGCACCATGATGGGCGAAGAATTTCTCGACCGCGTCGGCCGGTCGCGCAATTTCTGCGGCATCAAGGAAAGCTCGGGCGATATCAACCGGGTGCATCTGTTGGCGCGCGATTACCCGCATATCCAGATGGGCTGCGGCATGGATGATCAGGCGCTGGAATTCTTCGCCTGGGGGGCTCCGTTCTGGGTCTGTGGCGGGTCGAACTTCCTGCCGGATGAACATATCGCGCTTTATCGGGCCTGCGTGGTGGAGGGCAATTTCACCAAGGGCCGCCGCATCATGTCGGCGCTGATGCCCTTGATGCGAGTGCTGGAACAGGGCGGCAAGTTCATCCAGTGTATCAAGCATGGCGTCACCCTGACCGGCATCGATACCGGGCCGATGCGCCCGCCGCTGACCGGGCTGAACAAGGATGACAAACGCGCGCTGGAACAGGTGATCGGCGTGTTGAAAACCACGATTGCGGCAATTGAGGCGGAGAGCTGAGACATGGCAATGTTGACAAAAGGCGAATACCGGGCGCTGGCCGCCGATCTGGAATTTCCGAACGCGGCTTTCATTGACGGGGCCTATCGTCCAGCGGCCTCGGGCAAGACATTCGAGACGCGGAACCCGGCAACGGGGGCTGTGTTGGCCGAGATTGCGGCCTGCGGCGCAGAAGATGTAGATTTCGCGGTGACCAAGGCGCGCGAAGCGTTCGACGATGGTCGATGGGCAAAACTGCACCCGTCCGAACGCAAGGAGGTCTTGATCCGCTTTGCCAAGCTGCTGACCCGCAATGCGCGCGAACTGGCGGTGATGGAAAGCCTCGATAGCGGCAAGACCATCTATGATTGCGAGACCGTGGATATCCCCGAGACCATTCATTGCATCAAGTGGCACGCCGAGGCGATCGACAAGATCTATGATCAGGTGGCCCCGGCATCGGATGATCATATCGCCATGGTGGTCCGCGAACCCATCGGCGTGGTGGGGCTGGTGCTGCCGTGGAATTTTCCGCTGCTGATGCTGGCCTGGAAGATCGGGCCGGCGCTGGCGGCGGGCTGTTCGGTGGTGGTGAAACCGGCGCTTGAGACATCTCTGACAGCTTTGCGCGTGGCCGAACTGGCATCCGAGGCGGGCCTGCCGCGCGGGGTTCTGAACGTGGTGCCCGGCGGCGGGGCCGAGGTGGGCGAGCCCATCGGGCGGCACATGGATATCGACATGGTGTCCTTCACCGGCTCGACCGTGACCGGCAAGAAGTTCCTGACCTATGCGGCGGAAAGCAATGCCAAGGAGGTGGTGCTGGAAATGGGCGGCAAGAACCCCGCCGTGGTGATGGAGGATGCCGAAAACCTTGACCGCGTGGCGGCCCATGTGGTGAACGGCGCGTTCTGGAACATGGGCGAGAACTGCTCCGCCACTTCCCGCCTGATCGTGCACAAGTCGGTGAAGGCGGAACTGCTGGACCGCATCGCCCATCACGCGGCGCAGTGGCCGGTGGGCGACCCGCTGGACCCCGAAACCCGGCTGGGGGCCTTGGTCAGCCCGGCGCATTTCGACAAGGTTTGCGGCTATCTGGACAAGGCAGAGACCGTGATCATCGGCGGCAAGGCCGACAAGGGCTTTGTCGAGGCCACGGTCGTGGAGCTTCCCGGCAATGACCATGCCCTGGCGCGCGAGGAAATCTTTGGCCCGGTGCTGTCGGTGATCACCGTGGACAGTTTCGATCAGGCCATCGCAACCGCCAATGACACCGATTACGGGCTCTGCGCCTCGATCTTTACCGCCAATGCCAAACGCGCCCTTCGCGGCGCGCGCGCCATCCGGGCGGGCACCGTCACGGTGAACTGTTTTGGCGAGGGCGATATCAGCACGCCCTTTGGCGGCCACAAGCAATCGGGCTTTGGCGGGCGCGACAACGGCATCCACGCGCATGACCAGTATACGCAGTTGAAAACCATCTGGATCGACCTGTCCGACGACGCCGATGAGGCGGTGGCATGACGGGCCGCATCGGGTTCATCGGCACCGGCCATATAGCGGCCCCGATGGCGCGCGTGCTGGCGCGCGATGGGCATGATGTGGTGGTGTCGGAACGGAGCGAAGCGATGGCGGCGGCCCTCGCGGCTGCGTTCGACACAATCTCGGTCGCGCCCAATCAGGGCGTGGTCGATGCCTGCGACACGGTGTTTCTGTGCCTGCGCCCGCATCTGGCCGAAAGCGTTGTGGCAGAGCTGAAGTTTCGCCCCGGTCAGCGCATCGTTTCGGTGATGGCGGGGGTTAGTGCCGCCGATCTGGCCCGCTGGTGCACCCCCGCGACCGATATCAGCATCATGATCCCGCTCGGATTTCTGGAGCAAGGCGGCTGCCCCTTGGCGGTCTATCCAACCGGGGCCACCATTGCGCCGCTCTTTGGCGACAGGAACCCGGTCGTGGCAGTTGCCAGCGAGGCCGCCCTGAACAGCCATTTCGCCATCTGCGCGCTGGTTCCCGGCATGCTGGCGATGCTGGAAACCGGGGCCGACTGGTTGGCGGCAAAGGGCGGCGACCCCGATGATGCGGCGCTTTACACCACGCAGCTTGTCACCGGGTTCCTGAATGCGATGGGCAAAGAGGCCGGGTGCCTGAAAGCCGAGAAAGACGCGCTCGCCACCCCCGGAACACTCAGCCGGATGATGGTCGACGGTCTGGACGATGGCGGCGCGACACGGGCATTGACCAGCGCGCTCGACGCCATCGACGCGCGCCTGAATTCAGCCTGATCGTGGGGGCATGATGACAGCCTATCACGCCCGACGCCTACCGGTGCATAAAGGCCCCGCCGCCTGGAGCGCGATCCTGCCTGCGCAGCCCCCAGCCACGCCGCTGGAGGGCGACACAACCGCCGATCTGGTTGTGATCGGGGCCGGTTTCGCGGGGCTTTCGGCAGCACGGCGGGCGTTGCAGATCGATCCTGGCCTGAAAATGGTCATCCTAGAGGCTGGCCGGGTTGCCGAAGGAGCGGCAGGGCGCAATTCGGGTTTCATGATCGACCTGCCGCATGATCTGTCGTCATCCGATTATGCCGGGTCGGGCGATGATGCGGCGCGGATTGCGTTGAACCGGCAGGCGATTGCCTTTGCGCAGGCAGCGGCAGAAGAATACAGCATCCCGCAAGATTTCATCGACCCGGCAGGCAAGGTGAACGGGGCGGCCAGCGCCACAGGCCAGGCCCATAACGAAAGCTATGCGCGCCATCTGGCGGGCCTAGGTGAGCCTCGCGAGATGCTGGACGCCCAGGCGATGCAGGCCCTCACCGGCAGCTCCTATTACCTGTCTGGTCTCTACACGCCCGGCACCGTAATTCTGCAACCGGCGGGCTATGTGCGGGGGCTTGCGCAAGTCCTTTCGGCCAAAACGAAGCTGCACGAACAAAGCCCGGTGACCGGCTTTGCCCGCCTCGGCAACGACTGGCATGTCAGCACCCCGCGCGGCTCCGTCACAACGCCCCTGATCATCCTTGGCACCAACGGCCATCTGGAAAGTTTCGGCTTTGCGTCGGGGCGGCTGATGCACATCTTCCTCTATGCCTCAATGACGCCGGAACTGCCCGAGGGCGCGGTCGGCGGTGCCCCGCGATGGGGCGTTACGCCTTCCGATCCGATGGGCACGACGATGCGCCGGATCGACACGGGCCAGGGCGGCAACCGGATCATCACCCGGACCTGCGCCAGTTTCAAACCCGGCATGGTCGCCAGCGACACGGCCCTTGCTCGCGCGGGCCGTGTCCACGGCGAGAAGTTCGGCAACCGGTTCCCGGCGTTGCGTGGGATGGAGATGGCCTATTCCTGGGCCGGTCACCTCTGCCTCAGCCGAAATGGCGTCTCGGTCGCGGGTGAGGTTGAAGAAGGCGTCTATGCCGCGTGCTGCCAGAACGGGCTTGGCACCGCACGCGGCACGCTGACGGGAATGGGGGCGGCCGAAATGGCGCTTGGCGTGTCGAGCGACATCACCGAAGCCCTCAGATCCGAGCCGGAACCCACCCGCCTGCCGCAGCGCCCGTTCTCGGATATCGGGGCCAATGCCTACCTGCGATGGAAGGAATACCGGGCTGGCAAAGAATAGCGCGCCCGGCTTCTTTGCGCGGCAAATATCCCCGCCGGAGGCAACGCCGCACCCGCCTCAAACGCTCGGTTGGGAGAAGCCCGGCACCCTCGCCACGGGCGCAAGAATTTTAAGGAAAATTCTTTCCCCCGCCCGGCATCGCCGGGCCGCCTGATCAATAACCCTGATTGAGCGCATCGGCGGCGGGAATCTCGCGCTCTCGCCGGGCGATATAGTCCAGCAGCGCCTCGTTCGTTGCCGCATCCAGCACCGGCTCCTGATACTCCGTCAGCATCTTCTTCGCCTTTATCAACGCGCGCTCGGTGATCTCGACGCTGCCTTCGGCCGCCCATTGCTCAATCGAATTGTTGTCGAACAGCTCCGGCATGAAAAACGCCCGCTGAAAGTTTTCCTGCGTATGCGGATGGCCCAGATAATGCCCTCCGGGTCCGATATCGGATACCGCCGCGACGGCTTCGTCGAAATCGTCCCATTGCGGGCCTTCCGCCATCCGGTAGGCCATCGCGCATTGCTCCGCATCGACGATAAACTTGGCCACATCGCAATGCATCCCGGCCTCGTTCCAGCCCGCCGAGTGCCAAATGTAATTGGCCCCCGCATGCATCACGGCCGACAGCGTGGTCGCGCTCTCATAACCTGCCTGCGCATCAAAAGTCTTGGCCCCGCCAAGCGTGTTCGACGTGCGCCACGGTACGCCGTAATACCGCGCCATCTGACCGATCATGAAATTCATCAGGCTGATCTCGGGCGTGCCCGCCATCGGCGCGCCGGATTTCATCGAAACGGTCGACAAGTAATGCCCATAGATCGCCGGACAGCCGCGCCGGATGACCTGCGTATAGGCCAGCGCGCTCAGGGCCTCGGCGTTCAGCTGCGCCACGGCGGGCGCGACCGAGGCGGGCGTGTTGGCCCCGCCCAGAACGAAGGGCGAGCACAGGACCGGCTGGTTGCGCCTGCAAAATGCCCGCATCGCGCCCAACATGGTTTCGTCCCACACCAATGGGCTGTTGCCGTTGCAATTGCCGGTCGTGACCGGATGCGTTTCCATGAATTCCGCGCCGAACAGGACCGCGCACATCTCCAACACGTCTTCGGCGTTTTTCGGGCTGGTGGTCATGCCCATGAAGGTCTTGTCGGAATATTTCATCGAGGAATAGGTGATCCGCAGATGCCGCTGGCTGATCGGGTGGTCATAGGGTTCCACGATGTGGTGCGCCGAGGAATGCAGCGCCGGGGACAAGTGGCTGAGCTTGTGAAACATCGCCAGATCCGCCAGCAGCGGGTTGCGGCGCTTGCCCTCCAGATCGCGCAGAAAGGGCGCGCCGGTCATCGGCACAAAGATCGCGTGACGCCCGCCCAAACGGACATTATGGGCCGGGTTTCTGGCGTGGTAGGTGAAATCGGCGGGGATGGTGGCGATCAGATCGCGGACGAGGCCC
>CAXBGQ010000085.1:0-10833 GCA_963975135.1 uncultured Nioella sp.
AGCGGCCACAGATACTGGTTCCAGCCATAGATGAAGAGGATCACGAAAAGCGCCGCGATATTGGTGCGCGACAGCGGAATGAGGATATCCCAGAAAAACCGCATCGGCCCCGCCCCGTCGATCCGCGCGCTTTCCAGCATTTCGTCGGGGATGGTCAGAAACACCTGCCGGAACATGAACGTGGCGGTCGCCGATGCGATCAAAGGCACGGTCAGGCCCCAATAACTGTTGAGCATACCCAGTTGGGCGATAACCTCGAACGTGGGCAGGATACGCACCTCGACCGGCAGCATCAGCGTGATGAAGATCATCCAGAAGAACCCCATCCGAAAGGGGAACTTGAAATAGACGATGGCAAAGGCGGACAAGAGCGAGATGGCGATTTTGCCGACCGCGATCATCATCGCCATGACCAGCGAGTTAAAGAGCATCATGTAGACGGGCGCGGTTTGCGTGCCATCCAGGCCCGACCCCCACATTGTTTGCCGGAAATTGATCCAGAACTGATCTCCGGGCCACATCGGAATGGGCGATTGCAGCATCCGCCCGGCCTCGTGGGATGCGCCCACAAAGGTGATCCAGACCGGAAAAGCCACCATGGCCACTCCAAGCAAAAGGATGATGTGGGCGCAGATCGTCAGAAGGCGGCGATTTTCAACCATCAGTATTCAACCTTCTTCTCGATATAGCGGAACTGCACGACGGTCATGCCGACCACCAGAATCATCAGGATCACCGATTGCGCGGCCGAGCCGCCCAGATCGAGCCCGATAAAGCCGTCGCTGAACACTTTGTAGACCAGCGTTGTGGTGGATCCCGCCGGGCCGCCACTGGTAACCGCGTGGATAATGCCGAACGTGTCGAAGAACGCGTAGACGGCATTGACCACAAGCAGAAAGAATGTGGTGGGTGAGATCAACGGGAATACAATTGTCACAAAACGCCGGATCGGGCCCGCGCCGTCGATGGCGGCGGCCTCGATGATGGAGCGCGGGATGGACTGCATCGCGGCCAGATAGAACAGGAAGTTATAGGCGATCTGTTTCCACGCAGCCGCCATGATGACAAGGAACATCGCCTCGCCACCGTTGAGATAGTGGTTCCAGTTATAGCCCACGTAATCCAGCAGATAGGGAAAGATGCCGATGGTCGGGTTGAACATGAAGACCCAAAGCGCACCCGCCAGCACCGGTGCCACGGCATAGGGCCAGATCAACAATGTGCGATAGGCCGTCGCCCCGCGAAGAACGCGATCGGCAAAGCCCGCCAGCACCAACGCCATGGACATCGACAGAAACGCCACCGCCCCTGAAAAGAATATCGTGCGGACAAAGGCGTTTAGGTATTGGTCGTCGCCCAGCAGATAGATGTAGTTTTCCAACCAGACGAATTCGGTCGACAGGCCAAAGGCATCCTGGATCAGGAAGGATTGATAGACCGCCTGAGTGGCTGGCCAGATGAAAAAGACCAGCGTGATGATGATCTGCGGGGCCACCAGAAGGTAAGGCAGCGGGGATGTCGGGAAATGGACGCGCTTGAGCATCTGACCTCAGGGGGGCGGAACAAAGGGAAAGATAGGGATGACCCGGCCGCCAGAGTCAGCGGCCGGGCCATGGACGTGCCTTAGATCAAACCGATCAGTTCACAGACCGTTCGAACCGACGCAGCAGCTCGTTGCCACGTTCGACCGCATTGTCCAGCGCCTCTTGTGCGGCGATGTCACCGGCCCACAACGCTTCGAGCTCTTCGTTGATCACGTCACGGATCTGCACGAAGTTGCCAAACCGCAGCCCGCGCGAATTGGGCGTCGGCGCGTTCAGGCTCAGCTGTAGGATCGCCGTATCGGTGCCGGGGTTGGCTTCATAGAACCCCTGCTCCTGACCAAGCTCATAGGCCGCCGTGGTGATCGGCACATAACCGGTTTCCTGGCTCCACCAAGCCTGCACTTCGGGCGAGGACAGATAGGTCAGGAACTGGGCCAGACCACGGTTTTCTTCGTCGCTGAAGCCCCGCAGCGCCCACAGTGTCGCGCCACCGATGATCGAGTTCTGCGGCGCATCGGCAATCGAGGTATCAAGCGGCAGCATCGTCTGGCCAAACTCGAACTCGGCCTGGCTGACCATCGAGCCGTAATAGGCCGAGCTGTTCAACCACATGCCGCATTCACCGTTGGTAAAGAGCGGCAGTGAATCGCCCCGGCGTCCGCCATAGACAAAGCGCCCGTTATCGGACATCGCCGCGATCGCATCCAGACGCGCAGCAACCTCTGGGGTGTTGAAGGTGAACTCGGTGTCAAAGCCCGTGAACCCGTTTTCCTGTGTGCCGAGCGACATGTTGTGCCAGGCCGAGAAGTTTTCGACCATAACCCAGGATTGCCAGCCAAAGGACACACCGCAGGACATGCCGTTATCGACCAGCGCCTGCGCGGCAGTCTCGACCTCGTCCCAGGTTGTCGGCACCTCGATACCAGCCGCGGAAAACGCATCGGCGTTATACCACAATACCGGGGTGGAGCTGTTGAAAGGCATCGACAGCAGCTCACCTTCGGGCGTCTGGTAATAGGACACCACGGCGGGCAGATAATCGTCGCCGTCAAACGGCTCACCGGCATCGGCCATCAGCTGCTCGACCGGGTAGATCGCGCCCTCGGCGGCCATCATGGTGGCGGTGCCAACCTCAAAGACCTGCACAAGGTTCGGCTGTTCACCGGCCCGGAAGGCGGCAATCGCGGCCGTCATGGTTTCGGTGTAGTTGCCCTTGTAGGTCGGGACGACTTCGAATTCGTCCTGCATCGCGTTGAATTCGGCGGCCATGCGATCTACGCGCTCGCCATTGGCCCCGCCCATCGCGTGCCACCAGTTGATTTCAGTTTGAGCAGCCGCAGCGCCGGCCATCATGCCCATTAGCGCCGTGGACGCCAAAAGCGTCTTGGTGAAGGTCATTTCATGTCTCCCTGGCAGAAATGTTTTTCTTGTGCGCATAGCTTTCGACCTTCCGAAGAATAATTCAAGTGAAATGTTTGCGATATCCACATAACATTGTGTTATGAATTGCTCGCAGGTAATACTGCACCAATGAGCCAGGACGAAAGGCCGCCGAGATGAAGTTCCAGCTCAGACAGCTTGAGGCATTTCAGGCCGTTGCAGAAGCCGGCAATGTCACCAAGGCCGCGAAGCATCTGCGCGTGTCACAGCCCGCCGTCAGCAGGCTTCTCTCCGATTTTGCGAAATCCGTGGGTTTTGAACTGTTTGACCGACGTCAGGGAGTGCTGGTTCCAACCTCCGAGGCGCGCTATCTGCTGGTCGAGGTCAAGCGTATTCTGGACGGGCTCGACCATCTTGAGGATCTGCGCCGCGACCTGACTGAACGCACGGCGGGCCATATCCGCATCGCCTGCCTGCCCGGATTTGCCACCAGCCACCTACCCGGTGTTCTGATCCGGTTCCTGGCCGAACGCCCCGGTGTCACGGTCACGCTGGAACCCGACCGGCCCGAACGCATCCTGGAATGGATCATCGGCGAGCAATATGATTGCGGAATCACCGACGGATTCGCAGGTCATCCTGCGACCGACAGTCTGGATGTGCTGTTGAAATCGGTCTGCATCCTGCCGATGGGTCACCCGCTGGCGGATCGCGCCGTAATCACGCCTGCCGATCTGGCGCAGGAAAAGATGATCCATACGCGCCGCGACAGCCGGTTTTTCCACCGCCTGAGCCGCGCCTTTTCCGCCCATGGCACCGAGATCAATTCCTGGGTCGAGGTGCGCCAGTTCACCGCCGCCTGCATGATGGTGCAGGAAGGCATGGGGGCCTCGGTCGTGTCGGCGCTGGATGCGGCGCAATATGAGGGCAGTATCGTGATCCGACCGTTCGAGCCCGCGATTCACCACCGCCTGACCATCCTGCGCCCCGCGACTGGAACCCGCACGCCGATCGTTCTGGATTTCATTGACGCCTTTAGCGAGAGCCTGACCCCGTTTCTGGCTGACGAAAGCCCTTGATCACTCTCGTGTCGACAGGAAATCCGCAACCTCCTGCGCCAGCGGGATCGCCTCTGCCGCGCCCGCGCGCGTGACCTGCAACGCGGCGGCGGCCGACGCCCTGTGCAGCGCCACATCAATCGGTAATCCGCCATCGAACCCGGCCAGCGCGTAGCCCAGAAACGTATCGCCCGCGCCGGTGGTGTCGACGGGATCGACCTTGAAAGCTTTGGTTTTCACCGTCTGATCCGACGCGATATAGGCCGCCCCCCGGCTGCCATAGGTGACCAGCAGATCGCACCCGGCAAGAGCGGCCTCGGGCAGGTTGGCACGCAATTGCACCGCCTCGCCCTCATTGACGGACAGAAGATCGACAAGGGGCAGGATCTCGGCCACCGCAGCGGCATCAAACGGTGCCGCGCAATAGGCCACGCGCAGGCCCTTTTCGCGCGCCAACCGCGCCGCGACGACACCACCATTGGTTTCATTCTGCAAAAGCAGCCAATCCCCCGGACCCGCCCCCTGCAGCGCCGCCGCAATCTGGTGCTCATCTATTCGGGTATTCGCGCCGGGATAGAGCACGATGGCGTTTTCCGCCGCCGCATCGACGGTGATCATTGCATGGCCCGTGGGCACATCCGTCACCTGCACCGCGCCGGTATCGACACCGGCCGCGCGCAAGGCTTCGACCGTCCAGCCCCCGTCCCGCCCGATGGCCCCGATATGGATCACGCGGCCCCCTGCCCGCGCGATGGCGATGGATTGATTGGCCCCCTTGCCGCCAAGCCCGGTGATCAGCGCCGTCGCGGCCACCGTTTCACCGGCGCGCGGCAGGTTGGGCACGTGATAGCTGTGGTCGATATTGATCGAGCCGAGATTGTAGATCATCATGATGCCCCCCGTTTGCGCCCCCGGAGGTTAGGGCCATTGCGCCCGGTCATGCCACCGAAATGATCCAGTCGCGCACTTGTGTCGCTTGCGGCGTCAGCCCCCGTGTGCCGGACCAGATCAGGTAGATCCCGCGCCCGGTGCGCCAACCCCAATCCTGACGCGCCGCCAGCGTGCCGCGTTCCAGCAGGTTGCGCACAATATGATCCCACCCAAAGGCAAAGCCCTCGCCCGAAACCGCCGCCTGCAACACCAGTGCGTAGTCGTTCAGCCGCAGACCGCCGGCAAATTCGCGCCCCGCAATGCCATGATGAGCAAACCATTGCGACCATGTCGGGCGCGGGCGGATGGGTTCCTCAAGATGAATCAGGCGTTCCTGCATCAGATTGGGAATGCTGCGCAGGTTTTTCGCCGCAGCCATGACGCGGGGGGCGGCGACGGGGTAGATGATTTCATCGGCCAGCTTGGCCGCCTCATATCCCGGCCAGTTGCCATCGCCCATGCGAATGCCAAGACTTATATTCTCGGCCTCCAGATCGGGCTCAACGACGCTGTTTTGCAGGCGCAGGTCGATCTGTGGGTGGATGTCGCGCAGATCCTGCAACCTGGGCATCATCCAGTAATAGGAAAAGGCCGAGGAGGAATTCAGCGTCACATGGCTGTCGCGGCCCATCTGGTGGATCGCCTCGACCGACGTTTCCATCGTGTTGAGCGCGCGCGCCACATCGGCAAAAAGACGTGCGCCTGCATTTGTCAGGTCAATGCGACGATGGCCGCGTTTGAAAAGCTGCACGCCCAGGCCTTGCTCCAATTGCTTGATGGCGGAACTCACCGATGGCTGCTGAACGCCTATTTCCTCTGCCGCACGGGTGAAGGAACCATGCCTTGCGGCGGCCTCGAAGAGGATGAGATTGCGGGGGGATGAGACGCGGGACCAGATTTTTCGCATAACCTGTTTCTATCCAAACCATATCAATTAACAAGGGTCACGGCACCTTCCACCTGCGCTAGGATGCGCCAAATTGCAGAGAAGGATCGCAATATGGCCAGACGGGCACGCGCATCGCGCGACAGGCAGGCGGCAACGGGGGTGCCCGCGTCGCCCCATATCCGCCGCGCCCTGCCCTTTTTCGATCCGCTGGACCCTGAGCAGATCGAAAAGATCGAGGCCCAGGTTGACTGGCTGATCGAGGATGTGGGCATTGCGTTTCGCGACGACCCGCAGGCGCTGGAGATCTGGCGCAAGGCCGGCGCGCGGGTCGAGGGCGACGTGGTGCGCGCGCCTGCCGACTGGATCCGCGCGGAATGCGCCAAGGCCCCGCGTGAATTTACCCAACTGGCGCGCAACCCGGCCCGGTCAGTGACGATCGGCGGGGCAAATCAGGTCTTTGCCCCCATCTATGGCGCGCCGTTCGTGCGCGATCTGGAGGGCGGGCGGCGCTATGGCAATATGGCCGATTTCGAAAAGCTGGTGAAGCTGACCTATATGCACCCTGCCCTGCATCACGGCGGGCTGGTGATCACGGAACCAACCGATGTGCCAGTCTCGAAACGGCATCTCGATATGCTGTTCGCGCATATGACGTTGAGCGACAAACCCCACCTCGGGGCCATCACCGAAAAGTCGCGCGCAGAAGACAGCATCGACATGGCCGAGATCGTCTTTGGCAAAAAGGTGATGGAGGCCAATTGCGTCATCATGGGCAACGTCAATACGAACTCTCCGCTCTTGGTCGACAAGGTGGTGACCGAGGCCATCTATTCCTATTGCGGACGCGGCCAGGGCATTGTTGTTGTACCCTTTATCCTGTCGGGCGCGATGGGGCCGGTATCGACCGCGGCCAGCATCGCACAGGCCATGGCCGAGGCAATGATGGTCTGCGCCTTTGCCCAGATCATCCGCCCCGGCGCGCCCTTCGTGTTGGGCAATTTCCTGTCCTCGATGTCGCTGAAAACGGGCGCGCCGACCTTTGGCATGCCGGAGCCGGTGATGTCGAATTACGCCATCGGTCAACTGGCGCGCCGGGCCGGTCTGCCGCTGCGCTGTGGCGGGTCGCTGACGGCCTCCAAGTTCGAGGACGCGCAGGCCGCCTATGAGAGCGCGGATGCGATGCATTCGACGATGCTGGCGGGAGCGAATTTCGTGCTGCATGCGGCGGGCTGGTTGGAAGGCGGGCTCTGCACCGGGTTTGAAAAGCTGATCATGGATGCCGACCGGTTGGGCAGCTATCAGAAGATCCTGAATCAGGGGCTGGATTGTTCCGATGAAGCGATGGCGCGCGATGCCTATGCCGAAGTCAAACCCGGCGGGCATTTCCTGGGCTGCGGGCATACGATGCGCAATTACCAGACCGCGTTTTACGAGGCAGGGCTATCTGACAGCGAGAATGTCGAAAGCTGGGAAGACGGCGGCGGCTTGGATATGCGGGCCCGCGCGCATCGCAAATGGAATGCCATGCTGGAGAGCTATCAGGCCCCGCCCATGGATATCGCGATCCGTGAAGAACTGGAGGCCTTTGTCGCCCGCCGCAAGGAGGAGCTGCCCGATGCCTGGTATTAGGTTAACGCCTGCTTCACCCATTGTTGAGGGCTATGCGACAGACCGCAGAACGCGGAGTCATACCCTGTGCCTATGAACCCGCCGACACCAGAGCCGACGCAAGGAGACCCGAGACATGCCTGAGATCCAGAAAGACGAGACCGCCACCGGCAAGGCCCTGCCGAGCCACGCCAAGGTTGTGATCATCGGCGGCGGCGTCGTTGGCTGCTCGATCCTCTTTCACCTGGCCAAGTTCGGCTGGAAGGATGCCGTCCTGCTGGAACGCAGCGAGTTGACCAGCGGGTCGAGCTGGCACGCGGCAGGCCAGATCCACACCATCAGCAGCGACCCCAATATCAGCCGCCTGCAAAGCTATACCATCAATCTCTATAAGGAGATCGAGGAGCTGTCGGGGCATTCCGTGGGGCTGCATCTGACCGGCGGGTTTTATCTGGCCTCGAACCAGACATGGTATGACTACCTGAAACGCGAGCGGTCAAAGGCGCGTTACATGGGGCTGAATCAGGAGTTCATCTCGCCGCGCGAAGTGGCCGAGCGGCACCCGCTGATCGATCCAAAACATTATCTGGCGGCGCTCTGGGACGATCAGGATGGCGATCTGGACCCCTCGGGCACGACCTATGCATTTGCCAAGGCGGCGCGCCATTACGGGGCCCAGTATTTCACCCATTGCGGGGCCACCGCCACCACCCAACGGCCCGACGGAAGCTGGGATGTCACGACGTCAAAAGGCGTGATCAATGCCGAGCATGTGGTCAATTGCGGCGGGCTCTGGGCGCGCGAGGTCGGGCATATGGCGGGGCTCAACCTGCCGGTGCAGCCGATGGAGCATCATTACCTCATCACCGACCGGATCGACGCCGTGGCCAATCACGCAAGCCGCCTGCCCGCCGGGATCGATTATGAGGCCAATATCTATTTCCGCCAGGAACGCGAGGGGATGCTTCTGGGCACCTACGAGCCGCGCGGCACGCCCTGGAAGCTGGGTGGCACGCCGTGGGAGTTCGGCCATGAATTGCTGAACCCCGATCTGGACCGGATCGCCGACCGGCTGGAGATGTCGTTCGAACGCATTCCGGCCATCGGCGCGGCGGGCATCAAGGATGTGATCAATGGGCCCTTTACCTTTGGCCCCGACGGCAACCCGATGATCGGGCCGGTGCCGGGGATGCACAATTACTGGTGCGCGGTGGGCGTGATGGCGGGGTTCTGTCAGGGCGGCGGCGTGGGATTGACCATGGCCGAATGGATGATCGACGGCGAGCCCTCGATCGATGTCTGGGCGATGGATGTGGCGCGGTTCGGAAACTGGGCCAGCCCCGATTGGGGCACGGTGAAATCGACCGAGAATTACGAGCGCCGTTTTGTCATGACCTTCCCCAACGAGGTGCTGCCCAAGGGCCGCCGGCAGCAGACCACGGCGCTTTATGACCGGCTGGTGGCGCGGGGCGCGCGGATGGGGCAGGCATTCGGGCTGGAACATGCGCTCTGGTTTGGCGACGGGTCTGAGGATGCCTGGGAGGACCCCAGTTTCGGGCGCAACCGGTCGTTCGACTATGTCGCGCGCGAGGTTGCGGCGGTGCGCGGGGCCGTGGGCGGGATCGAGCTTGCCAATTTCGCCAAGCACGAGGTTCGCGGGCCCGGCGCGCGGGCCTGGCTCGATCGCGTGCTCGCGGGACACCTTCCGAGGCCGGGGCGGATGACGCTGAGCCCGATGCTGACCGAAAAGGGGCGGCTTTGCGGTGATCTGACGGTCGCCTGTCTGGCCGAGGATCATTTCATGCTGTTCGGCTCGGGCGTGATGCAGGACGCGCATCGGCGCTGGTTTGAAGCGACCTGCCCCCAGGATGTGGCTTACACCAATGTCACCGGCGATTGGCATGGCATCGGGCTGTCGGGGCCGAAATCGCGCAAATTGCTGGCGCGGATCTGCCGTGAGGATGTGGAGCCCGGTGCCCTGAAGTTCCGCGACACGCGGCAGACATTTGTCGGCGGCGTTCCGGTGATCCTGAACCGGATCAGTTTCTCGGGCGAGTTGGGGTATGAGATATATTGCCGCCCGCAATACCTGCTGCGGCTGGCGGAGGCGATCGAGGAGGCCGGGGCCGATCTGGGCTATCGCTGGTATGGCAACCGGGCGCTGATGTCGATGCGGCTGGAAAAGGGATGGGGGGCCTGGGGGCTGGAATTTCGCCCCGATTTCAATGCCGTGGAAAGCGGCATGGATGCGTTTATCGACTGGAAGAAGGAGTTTGTCGGTAAATCCGCGACCCTGGCCGCGAAAGAGGCAGGGCCAGTGCGCCGGCTGGTGACGCTGGTGATCGACACGGATGTCGATGTGACGTTGGATGAAGCGATCCTCAAGAATGGCGCGGCGGTGGGCTATATCTCCTCGGGCGGGTACGCGCATCATGTCGGTCGGTCGATGGCGATGGGCTATGTCGAGGCGGCTATGGCGGTACCCGGCACGCAGCTGGAGGTCGAGATCCTGGGCGAGATGCGGATCGCCGAGGTGCAGGGGGCGGCGCTCTATGACCCGAGCGGTGCGCGGATGCGGGCCTGACAACGGGCGGGAAATGGGGAAGAGTGGCAGAGAGCCGCCACTCGATTCCCCGCAGCCGCAGGAGGTTCCATGTCCGACGCATTCCTCGCCCATCTGACCGCCGAGACCGACGCGCTCCGCGCCGCAGGGCTGTTCAAGACCGAGCGCATCATCGCAACGCCGCAAGCGGGCACCGTGGCGCTGGCGGATGGGCATGAGGTCATCAACCTCTGCGCCAACAATTACCTCGGACTGTCCGACAATGCCGACCTGATCGCGGCGGGGCGGGAGGCGTTGGAGCGCTATGGCTACGGCATGTCCTCGGTGCGCTTCATCTGCGGCACGCAGACGGTGCACAAGGAGTTGGAGGCGCGGATTTCCGGGTTTCTGGGGATGCAGGATACGATCCTCTATTCCTCCTGTTTCGATGCCAATGCGGGCCTCTTTGAAACGCTGCTTGGCCCCGAGGACGCGATCATTTCGGATGCGCTGAACCATGCCTCGATCATCGACGGCGTGCGGCTCAGCAAGGCGCAACGCTACCGCTATGCCAATTCCGACATGGCCGATCTCGAGGCGCAGTTGCAGGCAGCCCAGGACGCGCGGTTCCGGATGATTGCCACCGATGGCGTGTTTTCAATGGATGGCTATATCGCCCGGCTTGAGGCGATCTGCGATCTGGCCGAGCGATATGACGCGATGGTGATGGTCGATGACAGCCACGCGGTTGGTTTCATGGGCAAAACCGGGCGCGGCACACCGGAGCATTGCGGCGTCATGGACCGGATCGACATCCTCACCGGCACGCTTGGCAAGGCGCTTGGCGGGGCCTCGGGCGGCTATACCAGCGCGAAAGGGCCG
>CAXBGQ010000086.1:0-10773 GCA_963975135.1 uncultured Nioella sp.
CCTGTGCCATCCCGCCCCTGATCGCCGATTTCAGCATGCCCGCCTCGCGGCAATCGCGCGCAGCACCGGGAAGTCGGTGCAGGATGGCAAGCTGTTGCACCGCGACCTTCATGGCGATGGCTTTGACCCCGGGGAGCGGTCACGGTCCCCTCAGGAAGTTTTTCAGAAGGCCGCAGTGATCAGACACAGGGTTTTCTCGTCCAACGCGGTGCCGACCGCATGGGTCGGCGACCGGAAAGGGCCATTGGCCATGAGGCGGCAAGTCGTGATCGAGCTCTGCGCGGGTCGCGATTGTCGGTGACGATATTGGCGAAACTGGCCATGGTGATGGCCTGCCCCAGGCCTGGCGCGATGGTGGCCATGCGCAGGGTGCGGGCCGCCCCCTTGCCGCGCGATTGATCGCCGGGATGGAGATCGCACCGGTTGCGCGCCGAAGAGGGCCGGGATGGCCACCACCGAATGCGCCGCGCCACCGGTCAGACCGCCGTCACCCGGGTGGCGATTTTCACCCGCAAAGGGCCCCTGCCCGAGATCATCGGCATGGTCCCGAGCACGCGCAAGATCTGCGCGTTCCCCGACACGACCGGCACTGGCAGACCGAACATGCCGCCCGCCCGGGTCCGGAAACCCCACACCCTGGAACCGTCAGGCCAGGCCCCCGGGGGTGCGGCTTCAGACCGGCACGCTCAGTCCTGCGCGCCCTCGGGCAGGTAACGCGCCACCGCGCGGCCACGATATTTTTCGCTCAGATCCTCGGGCACTTCCGATCCGTCAACCAGAAACGGCAGGATGCCACGCCGGGCAGAGCGGCCGCGCGCCGCCGCAATCTGGTTATCCGAGATGGTCACCCGCTGGCTCATCCGCCGCCCCCACCCGGCCAGATGGTCATAAAGCCGGGCAATCACGGCGGCCGCTGCCGGATCGCGCCCGAGATCGTGAAATTCATCCGGGTCGCTCTGCAGATCGAACAGCATCGGGCGCAGGCCGCCTTCGAAGTGCAGCAGCTTGTGACGGCCATCAAAGACCATGAACATGCGCGCATCGCGGGGGCCGAGGCCCAGATCCTGCGCCATCGGGCGCGCGGAATAGTCATATTCGCTGATCACGTAGTCGCGCCATTGGGGCGTTTCACCGCGCAGCCAGGGCATCAGCGAGCGGCCCTCGATGATATGGCCGGGCACGGTGCCGCCCGCCGCCTCGACGAATGTGGCGGCAAGGTCGATCGATTCGACCAGCGCCGGACAGGTCGTGCCACGGGTGGCGTCGGCATGGCCGCGCGGATCACAGATGATCATCGGGATCTTCACCGAAGGCTCGTGGAACATGTCCTTTTCGCCCAGCCAGTGATCGCCCAGGTAATCGCCATGATCCGAGGTCAGCACGATCATGGTGTCGTCCATCCGGCCCGTGGCCTCAAGATGATCCAGCAGGCGGCCAAGCTGATCGTCGCATTGCCTGATCAGACCCATATAGGCGGGAATGACCTTTTGGCGCACCTCTTCACGCTGGAAGGCGGCGGCGATGCGGCTGTCCTGAAACGCCTTCAGAACCGGATGCGGGTCGTCCAGTTCGGCGGCGTGGCGGCGGGCGGCGGGCACGTGGTTGGCACCGAACATGTCGTGATAGGGGGCGGGCACGATATAGGGCCAATGCGGCTTGATATAGCTGACATGCGCCATCCAGGGGCCGCTGGCCTGGTCGATGAAATCAATGGCGCGGCTGGTCAGCCAGGGGGTTTCGCTATCTTGCTCGCGGATATTGGCGGGCTTGTCGGCATTGTCGAACATCCAGCCCGAGGCGATCTGATCTCCATCCAGCCCGGCATTGGCGAAATCGGCCCAGGGGTTGGTGCCGGGATAGCCTCGCGCCTTGAGATATTCGTTATAGGGCGAGCGTTTTTCGTCATAGAAGCCGTCGGGCCCCTCGGCCCAGAGACCATCATCCCTGATCCAGACATCGAAACCACAATCGGCCTGGCGCGCGCCGATCAGGCTGTCGGGCTCCAGCCCCAGCCGCGCCATGCCCTCGGCATCGGCCTTCATATGGGTCTTGCCGATCAGCCAGGCATCCATGCCCAGCTTGCGCATGTGGTCGCCCATGGTGTGTTCGCCCACCCGCAGCGGAAAGCCGTTCCATTGCGCGCCATGGCTGGAGGCGTAGCGCCCGGTGTAAAAGCTCATCCGCGAAGCGCCGCAGATGGGCGATTGCACATAGGCGTTGGAAAACCGCACGCCACGCGCCGCCACGCGGTCGAAATTGGGCGTGTGCAGATGCGGGTGACCCGCGCAGCTGAGGTAATCGAACCGCAGCTGATCATACATGATGAACAGGATATTCACTGGCCCCTCCCGACCCGAGTTCGGCACAGGATAGGCTGGCCGGCCATAAATCGTAGATCATTTTAGCCATGGTTGTTGCTTATTGGAATATCTTACCTCTGCGCCTTGACCAGCGCGACCGTCGCCACCGCATGTCTGATGCGCCTCCGCGGCGTCCCGCCCTTGGTCCTGCTCTCCCTTTTTCAACCACGTCCCCGGGTCGATCCTTGGCTTGGACCGCTTTACCGCCGACGGGCTGATGCTCGCCCTGTTCCATGCCGCGCCGATTACCGGGATGCGGGGCACCGGGCCCATTGGTCGGGAACAGATCGACCGAAGCGATAACGGCGGCGGCGCGCGGATCGGCCAGTGCGCCAGCGTCCCGGCTGCAATCCAATGAGGCGGCCCGGCCTTGCCCGCGCCTCTTTGCAGGTCGAACGCAGCAACGTTCTGCCGGTTCACGAAGGCCCGGTCGCCACCATGCGCCAGAGCCCGCGTGATCTGCGGGTCGGGCCCCGGCGTCACCAGGGCCAACTGCCTGTTGCGGATCGCGCCCCGACAGCAGGGGCATCGACGGTGCGCCGATGAATTGCGCAACACATGTGCTGGCGGTCAATCGCGTTCAGGATCGTGTCGCAGCGCCCCGCCGTGGTGCTGGAAATCGGTCAGCCATCGCTGCGCTGGCGTGTCGCTGACAAGGCGGCAGGGATCACGCATCTGGTGCCGGGTCACCCGCTTTTGAGCACATCCAACGGGATCGGTGCCATGGATTGGACCGGCTGGCACAAGGAACGCGGGCTTTGTTCCGCGAAATCCCGGGATGAGACCTATCGCCCGCATCACGGTGCGCTTTTTATCGGCTTGTGCCGGGGGCGTTTCGGCTGATGGCCAATCTGGTGGCGGCAATGGATGCCCCGGGCCCGGCCTAGCGCATTACGAACGGGTTCGCCATCGGCTCGGTCGCGGTGCTGATCCAGACGGTCTTGGTGCGCGAGTAATCCAGAATTGCCTCCTGCCCGGCCTCGCGGCCATAGCCCGAGTTGTCGAAACCGCCAAAGGGCGCGATAGGCGAGATCGCGCGATAGGTGTTGACCCAGGTGATCCCCGACCGGATTCGCCGCGACACCCGATGCGCGCGCGCCAGGTTTTGCGTGAACAGCCCCGATCCAAGGCCGTAATCGCTGTCATTGGCCAACGCGATGGCCTCGTCCTCGGTGTCGAAGGGCATCAGGGTCATGACGGGGCCGAACATCTCGGTCTTGAGGGTCTGGGTCTCGGGGCTGTCGCAAAGCACCAGAGTGGGCTGGAAAAAATGATCGCTGCCTTGATCCGCGCGCGCGCCGCCAAAGGCGATACGCGCCCCTTGGGCCCGGGCAGCGGCCAGCGTGTCCTCGATCCGGGCGACCTGTGCCAGGGTGCAAAGCGGCCCGATCTGGGTGGTGCGATCCTGCGGGTCGCCGATGACGAGCCCGGTGCATTTCCCGGTGATCCGCGCCACCAGATCGTCATAGATGTTGCGCTGAATCAGGCCCCGGCTGCCGGCCACGCAGGATTGCCCCGAGGCCCCGAAATTGCCCGCGATAAGGCCATTGGCGGCGGCGTCCAGATCGGCATCGTCGAACACAAGGATCGGGGATTTGCCGCCCAGTTCCAGCGTCGTCACGGCGAAGTTTTCGGCCGAATTGCGCACCACATGGCGCGCCGCATCCGGCCCGCCGGTAAAGGCGATGCGATCCACGCCCGGATGGCGCGTGAGCGGGATGGCACAGTTTTCGGCATCCCCCGTCAAGACCGAGACCACGCCGGGCGGAAAGCCTGCCGCCTCGATCAGTCGGGCAAACTCCAGCATCGGGGCGGGTGCCATTTCGGAGGCTTTCAGGATCACCGCACAGCCCGCCGCCAGCGCCGGGGCGAGCTTGGTCGCGGCCAGAAACATCTGCGCGTTCCAGGGCACGATGGCGGCCACCACACCGATGGGCAGGCGTTCGGTGTAGACATGCATATCGGGCTTGTCGATCGGCAGCACAGCACCTTCGATCTTGTCGGCCAGCCCAGCGTAATAGCGATAATAATCCGCGACATAGCCCGTCTGCGCCATCGTCTCGGTGGCAAGCTTGCCGCTGTCTGTGGTCTCGGTCCGGCCCAGACTTTCGGCGTTTTCCGCCACCAGATCGGCCAGCCGGTAGAGCAGTCTGGCACGCGATGTCTGGGTCATGTCGCGCCAGTCGGGCCGGTCCAGCGCCGCCCTTGCCGCGTGCACCGCCCGGTCCACATCGGCGGGTGCGGCGCAGTCGAAACTGGCCCAGACCTGGCCCGTGGCCGGATTTATACTGTCTATCACCTGGCTATCGGCCCCGGAGGTCCATTGGCCCGCGATGAACAGGGTGTAATGCGGCAGGTCGTTCATGGGTCTCTCCTTGTCCGCGGCTCAGCCAAAGGCCGGCATGACATCGTCGATGAACCGGGCCAGCGAAGCGCGTTTTCGTTCGGCGCTCATGCCGCTGTCGATCCAGAACGAATACTCATCATAACCCAGATCTTCATAGCGCTTGATCCGGTCTATCACATCGGCCGCCGTGCCGATGGTCAGATCACGGGCCAGGTTTTTGGGGGCCATCATGGCGTTTGCGGCCAGCTCCGCGCCGCTCAGCTCGGCGATCAGACCCTGCCGGACGGGGCGCTTGTTCTGAAACCACGCACCGAAGTAATTGTAAAACCGGCTCAGTTCCCGCGCCGCACGGGCCACATCCTCGCTGTCGGACCCGACATAAGTGTGATGCAACAGCATGATTTTGGCGCGCGCGCCGTCATGGGCAGCACTGGCGGCCCGGAACCGTTCCATCAGGGTTTCGATCTCGGCCATGCCCTGCCAGAGCGGCGTGACCTGCACGTGAAACCCGTTTTGGATGGCAAATTCGTGGCTGTTGGGATCACGCGCCGCGACCCAGATCGGCGGGCCGCCTTCCTGCAAGGGCCTCGGAGCGGATGTGGTGGCGGGAAAGCTGTGATAGTGGCCCTCATGGGCGCAGTCGCCCTCCCAGAGCGGGCGCAAAAGCGGCAGCGTCTCGCGCATGCGCTGGCCCGCATCCCAGGCATCGAGCCCCGGCATCATGCGTTCATATTCATAGCTGTAGGCCCCGCGCGCGGCCCCGATCTCGATCCGGCCGCCGGTGATCAGATCGGCCATCGCGGCCTCACCGGCCAAGCGGATCGGATGCCAGAACGGCACGATCACCGTGCCGGTGCCCAGCCGGACATTCTGCGTGTGGTGGCTGAGATCGACCAGAGTGGTGAACGGGTTCGGCGTGATGGTGAAATCCATGGCGTGATGTTCGCCGGTCCAGATCGCGCGCATGCCGCCCTGATCGGCCATTTTGCACAATTCGATGAAATCGGCATAGAGCGTCTGGTGGCTCTGGCCGGTATCCATCCGGTCCATATGGGCAAATAACGAAAATTCCATGTCACCCTCTCCTGTTGCCCGGCACGATGTCGCCGTGGTCCGCATTTCCGATGTAAAGCCCGAAATCCTGCACGCTGTGTTCCTGCGAAAACCGCGCCAGCAGGGCCGCCAGCGCCGGGTCGGGGACCGGGCGCATCTCTGCCCCTGCAATCGACCAGCCGGTCAGGCCGGGCGGGGGCCCATCGACATGACCGCGAAACACGATCCGGCGGCCCGGCCCGGTATCGTCATAAACGGCATAGACCCCCGAGAGATCGGCCCGGATGCCCCGCGCCGCCAGCCCGGCCACCAGCGCATTCAGGGGCGTGTTGGTTGACGGCACCGCGATTGTGGGCAGGTCCAGATCCTGAGTCAGATAAAGGCGCGCGCCATCCTCCAGCAAGGCGCTGACGCGGGTCGGGCCGGGCCGCTCGGGCCCGCCCGCGCGGTCCAGCGACCGGGTGAAATACCCCTCGGGCCCGTATCCCAGACCCGGGTACCCGGAATCGTCGAAATCCCGCACGCGGCCGATCAACACGATATGATCGCCCGCCTCGATGACCTGATGGGTGTCGCAGACAAACCCGGCGCTGCGCCCGGAAATCAGGGGGATACCGCCCGTTGCTTCGTCCCAATCGCATTCCGCGAACCGGTCGCCGGGCCCGGAAGCAAAAAGGTTCGAGACGCCTTCCTGCCCCTCGGCCAGCACGCTGATGCCAAAGCCGGGCGCGGTGCGGAAGGTCTCGAAACTGCTCAAATGCTTGCCGGGACAGACCAGCAAGAGCGGCGGATCGAGCGAAACGGAGGTAAAGGAATTGGCCGTGAACCCGACAGGGGTGCCGGTGGCGTCGCGCGTGGTCACGACGGTCACACCCGTCAGAAAGCGGCCAAAGGCGCGCCGCAGGTCGGATGGGTTCAAATTCATCGCGCGGACCCCGATCCGGCAAAGGCCGCGATCAGCGCGGCGGCCAGTGCGGGGCCATGGGTCATCGGCAGCATGTGACCGGCATCGGCGATCACTTCGGCCTGCCCGCGCGGGGCAAGTGCCGCCATGGCGCGGCTCATCCCGGGCGTTGAATTGCGGTCGCGCCCGCCGGTCATGAAAAGCGCAGGGGCCGACAGCGCGGCCAGCGCCGCATCGGCGGGGCCATCGGCATCGGCAAAGATGGAATAGGCGGTGGCGTAGCCTGCCGGATCGGCGGCACGCAGCCACGCCCCACAGGCCTCGGCGGCCTCGGCATCGGCCCCGGACGGAGCGGCCCCGAACCAGCGCGCCAGCGTCGCCGTCGGATCGGCGGCTGTCTGGCCATCCAATGCCGCCGCCCGCGCCCGGACCGCGCGCGCCGCCTCTGCGTCGCGCCGGAAAATCGCATTCGGCGCCGCCACGCCCGCGATCCGGCCCGGCATCCGCGCCGCCAGATCCAGCGCAATCATCGCCCCCATGGAATGGCCCGCCACCACCACGGGGCCGGTGAGCGTGTCGATGAAGGCACCTATTGCGGCGCTGTAATCGGCCAGCGTCGAGGCCGCCCCGAGGGCCGAGTGACCATGTCCCGGCATATCCACGGCATAGGTGGTGAAATGTTGCGCCAGCGGTTCCGTCACCCCGGCCCACGCCTCGGCCCTGAGCCCGACGCCGTGGATCAGGACTAGCGCCGGGCCCGCGCCCGATTGCCAGAACGACAGCCCGCCGGGGCCGTCACAGCGCGGCCGGGTTGTCCAGATCATGGCCCAAATCCTTGAGGTCCTGATAGCGATCACCGATCCGGTGATGCGGCCGCCCGCCGCTGGCGGCCCCAAAGGCGATCACCACCTCGTCGGCGCGTGGCGCGTCGGGAATGGCAAACTGGATCGTCAGGTAATGCGAGCGCCTGCCGGCATCGTTCTTGTCCATCAGCGGGATCTGGATCGCCGCATTCGCCCCGCCGCGTATATTGGTGAAAGCCAGATAGGATGTCGCGCCCACCGCCTCGCGCAGGGCATTGCCGAACCTGAGCGTGTGAATCAGCCCCGAGGCATGTTCGATCTCACCGTCCAGACCGACAATCGCCGCCTTGCCGATCGCCTCCGGCGCGGCACCGTCTCCCGCCATTGCCATGATCCGGTCGGACAGCATCCGGCCAAGCACCGAGCCATAGGCGCGGATCTCGGGCGACAGATCCGCGACATAGCGCCCGGCCCATGGGTTTTTCAGAACCGCCGCTGCCGCGAACATCCGCCAGGGGGTGTCGGCGGGGCGATAGCCCTCGATCAGGACATCCTCCTGATAGGTCACGATCTTGCGAATATCGGGTGTCACGTCGGGCTGTCCTGCAATCGGGTCAGGAAGACCTAGCGAAGCTGCCCCCTCGTGACAAACGATAGAAAATGATATGATTACATTAGACAAACTAATGCAAAGGCCGCCCCCATGCCCAAATCGCTGCCGCCGCTGACCTGGTTTCGTGCCTTTGAGGCCGCCGCCCGGCATCTGAGTTTTACTCTTGCGGCAGAAGAGCTTGGCTTTACCCAATCGGCCATCAGCCAGCATGTCCGCGCCCTTGAGGAGCGGCTGGAAACCCAGCTATTTCTGCGCCGCCATCGGGCTCTGCAACTGACCGATGCCGGGCGGCTTTTGGTGCCCGACGTGGCGGCGGCAATGGCCCGGCTGGAGGCGGCAACGCAGCGGTTTCGCCCCGAGAGCAGCCGGGCAAAGCTTACCATCGCCACCAGCGCCAGCATCGCGCATCGGGTTCTGGCACCGTATCTGGCAGAGTTTCACGCCGCCCATCCCGAGATCGCCTTGCAGGTAACAACCACGGTCTGGCCCGATGATTTTGCCGCTACCAATGCCGATATCGAGATCCGGTTCGGGGCCGAGGCAATGGCAGGCCAAGGGGCCGAGTTGATTGAGCCCTCCTTTCTGCATGCGGTCGCGTCGCCCGAGCTGCTGGCCATCCTGCCCGACCCGCTGACCTGGTCGGGTCTGGCGCGGGCCACCCTGATCCAGCCGGTGGGCCTGTCGACCGGCTGGCCCGATCTGGGTCCGCGCAACCCGCCGCTTGAGGCGCTGATCTATGTCGATACCCACGGGCTGGCGGCTGAGATGGCGCAATGCGGGGCCGGGATCGCGCTTTGCCACTGCCAGATCACCCGGCAGGCCATCGACAGCGGCGATCTGGTGGCGCTTGACCTGGCCCACACCCATGCCGAGGAGGGCTATTACCTGGCGCTCAAACCCAGCAGCCTGCCGCGTGAACAGGCCGCCTTTGCCGCCTGGTTCCGGTCGCTGCCACGCCGCCCCGCGTCAGAACTGCTTTGATCGGGCAATCAGATGGGCCGCGGCACCGGGCCGTCGGGCCAGGATATCGGTCGTCGGGTCGGGCTCTTATCCCGGCAGGGCGGCGTTGATGGCGCGGGTCAGTTTTGTGGTCAATTCGTCGATCTGATCGTCCGAAATGATAAAGGGCGGTGCCAACAGGATATGATCGCCCGCGCGGCCATCGACAGTGCCCCCGGCGGGATAGCACATCAGCCCCTCGGCCATCGCGGCAGATTTGACTTTTGCGTGGATCTTCAACGCCGGATCGAACGGGGCCTTGGTCTCGCGGTCGGCAACCAGTTCGACACCCCGGAAAAGCCCCCGCCCCCGCAGGTCGCCGACATGGGCGTGCTGACCCAGGGCCGCGCGCAGCGCCTGATCCAGAACCGCGCCCTGGCTTGCCGCGCGGGCCACCAGATCGCGCGACAAAAGCGCCTGCAACACCGCCCGCCCGGCGGCGGCCGCCAGAGGGTGCCCGTGATAGGTATGGCCGTGCAGAAAGCTGCCTGAGCCCTTGGCAATCGCATCATGGACCCTGCCGCTGCACAGCATCGCCCCGATCGGGGCATACCCCGCCCCCAACCCCTTGGCGATGGTCAGGATATCGGGCGAGATGCCATCGGCCTCGCAGGCAAAAAGATGCCCCGTCCGACCCATGCCGCACATGATCTCATCGAGGATCAGCAGCACGCCATACTGGTCGCAGATCTCGCGGATACGGGCGAAATAGCCTGCCACCGCCGGAACCGCGCCGGCCGTGGCCCCCACCACGGGCTCGGCGATGAAAGCCATCACCGTTTCGGGACCAAGGCGCAGGATCTCGGCCTCAAGCTCATTGGCGGCGCGCAGGCCATATTCCTCAGCGGTCTCATCGGCGGCGCGTTCGCGGTATTCGAAGCAGGGCGCGATATGGTGGGTTTCAACCAGCAGCGGCTGGTATTTCTCGCGCCGCCAGGCATTGCCGCCAGCCGCCAGCGCGCCCAGCGTGTTGCCATGATAGCTTTGGCGCCGGGCAATCAGGCGGTGGCGCTCGGGCTGCCCGATCTCAAGGTAATATTGCCGGGCCAGCTTGATCGCCGCCTCGACCGCCTCGGAGCCGCCCGACAGCTGATAGACCCGGTCGATGCCGGCGGGCGCATGGGCCACCAGCAGATCGGCCAGTTCCTCGGCAACGTCCGTTGTGAAAAACCCGGTATGCGCATAGGCGATCTGATCGAGCTGCGCGATCATCGCGGCGCGCACATCCGGGTCGGAATGGCCCAGGCACGACACCGCCGCCCCGCCGCAGGCATCGAGGTATTTCTTGCCCTCGGCGTCGTGAATGTAACACCCGTCGCCGCGCATCGCCGTCGGAAGCGTGCCGCTGGAGCGGCCAAAAACATGTCCCGTCATGGCGCTAGGTTCCCCGCACGACAAAGACCGATTGCGTGGCGTGTCGCACAACGCGGGCAGCGTTCGGCCCCAGCAGGTAATCGGTCAGCTCCGGGCGGTGCGAGGCCATCACGATCACATCGGCAGAGACCGAATTGGCGGCTTCTAGGATTTGCTCATAGACCCGGCCCAGCAGGATATGGGGATGCACCTCGATATCTGCGGTGATGTTTTCAGCGACCCAGGCCCGCAACCGCTCGCCCAGATCATGCAGGGCGCGATCCTCGAACCCGGATTCAAAGAACGTGCCGACGATGGACATCCCGAAATCGGGCATCACG
>CAXBGQ010000087.1:0-10749 GCA_963975135.1 uncultured Nioella sp.
TGGAGCGCAGGGTCAACGCGATCTGACCGGTGTCAAACTGCCGGAAGGTTTCGCGCAGCAGTGAATCCTGAAGATCCTTGGCATCCTGCAGATCGCGGTCGAGCGCATCATAGAGCCCGCGCATTTCGGACAGGGTTGTGCGCACCCGCTGATTTTGCCAGACCAGTTCCTGTTGCATGTCGATGATCCGTTTTCCGGCTCGCATCCGCGCCCGCAATTCATGCGGGTCGAGCGGTTTCGAGACGAAATCATCGGCACCGGCATCCAGGCCATGCGCAATCTCGGATTTCTCGGTCTTGGAGGTCAGCAGGATGACATAGGTATAGCTTTCGCGGCCCATCTGGCGAAGGGCCCGGCAAAATTCCGGGCCGGTCATGCCGGGCATCATCCAATCGGTCAGAACGATCGAAATAGAGGGGTCGGCAAGGGCGGCCAGCGCATCTGCGGGTGTTTCACAGACCGTGACCGGATGCCCCCATTTCCTGAGCAGGGTTGCCAGCAACCGGCGCTGTGCGCGACTGTCATCCAGCACCAGAACATGTGCAGGACCGGCGACAAAATCGACCCCGGGATGGTGCTTGATATGAATTGCGTCCTCCGGCACGTGTCCCCCCTGCCTTGGTTCCCCCCTGCTTGGCAGATCAGGTGTTAAATCCAAGTGAAGGGTAAAATCCAAACCATTCGAAAATTGGTCTGCAAGCCTCTGTTAACAAGTGCGGGCCCAGGGTGTGCTGGCGTGGGGGCGCGACGTTTGGAGGGTGGCATGATCGATCGGGCCCGTTTGACCGAGTTGAAAGAGGAAATCGGGGAAGATGATTTCGGCGAAGTGGCCGAGATTTTTCTCGAAGAAATGGACGAATTGCTGTCGGTTCTCCGCACTGACCCGGCCGCAATCACACCGGCGGCATTTCACGGGTTGCGCGGCAGCGCCTCAAATCTGGGGTTTTCCGGGTTTGCCGCCGCGTGCAGCGATGCGGAAAAACGCTGTCGGGACGGTGAGGCGGTCGAATTGGCCCCGCTGGTGGCACTGTTTCAGGCCTCGGTGGACGCGGCGGGCGAAGAGTTGCCCGCGATGGCGGCCTAGATCATGAACTCGGCCAGAACTTCATCCTCGGTGATGTCGCGATAGGCAAAGCCGCCCTCGGCCATCTGTTCAAACAGCCGATCGAAGCTTTCGGGCGCGCCGGTCTCGATACCGATCAGGACCGAGCCGAAATTTCGCGCCGATTTCTTGAGGTATTCAAACCGGGCGATATCCTGATCCGGGCCAAGAAGCGCCAGGAAATCCTTGAGCGCGCCGGGGCGTTGCGGCAGGCGCAGGATGAAGTATTTCTTCAGCCCCTGGAAATGCATCGCGCGTTCCTTGACCTCGGGCAAACGCTCGAAATCGAAATTCCCGCCCGAGGTGACGCAGACGACCTGTTGCCCCTGCATGGCCGCGCCGAGATCGCGCAGGGCATCGACCGCAAGCGCACCTGCGGGTTCCAGCACGATGCCTTCGATATTCAGCATCTCCAGTATCGTCACGCAGATCCGGTTTTCGGGGGCCACCAGCACATCGCCGGGATCGGTCTGGCGCAGGACCTGAAACGGGTGCGCGCCGATCCGCGCCACTGCCGCGCCATCGACGAAGCTGTCGACACGCGGCAGGGTGACGGGTTTGCCCGCTTTCAACGCAGATGTCAGGCTTGCACCACCCGCCGGTTCCATCAGTTTCAGCCGTGTATGCGCCCCGACCGCGGCCAGATAGGCGGTGACACCCGCCGACAACCCGCCGCCGCCCACCGGCAGAATCAACCGGTCGGGTGCCGTGCCCAGTTGGTCGATCACTTCGACCGCAACCGAGGCCTGACCTTCCATCACGTCCAGATCATCGAAGGGAGACAGGAAATGCGCGCCGCTTGTCGCGCAGAAATTTTGCGCGGCGCTCAGCGTGTCATCGAAATAGTCGCCCACCAGTTTGATCTCGATCGCGTCGCCGCCAAACGCTTGCGTTTTGGCGATTTTCTGTTTCGGCGTCGTGACCGGCATGAAGATGGTGCCATGCTTGCCCAGATGGCGACAGACAAACGCCACCCCCTGCGCGTGGTTTCCGGCACTGGCGCAGACGAATTGGCCCTGATCGGGATGCAGCGCCAGATGCTTGGTGATCGCGTTGAAGGCACCGCGGATCTTGTAGGAGCGCACCGGCGACAGGTCTTCGCGCTTCAGCCAGATATCGGCCCCGTAGCGATCCGACAGATAGGCATTGCGCAACAAGGGTGTTTCGGGAAACAGCGCGCGCATGGCATCGGTCGCGTGGCGGGCGTTATCCGCGAAATCTGTGGTCATTGCAGGGGCCGACCCTCGATCTGCATGCCGTAAACGGTGGTCATCAGCGACAGGTTCAGAAGGATCTGGATCCAATAAACCAGCGCCGAAGCAACAAGCCCGATCACGGAGGCCCCAAACACCACGTTCACCGTGCTGCTGACGATGCTGACCCCGATCGCCAGAACAACGACGGGAACCAGAATGTCGGTGGATACGGGTATGGTCTCGTTCCAGCTTTCCTTGAGCGTCATGCGTTCGCCCACGGCCGCCGCGGGCAGGATCAGGCCAAAGCGCACGGCAAGCCAGGAAAAGCCGATTGCGGCCCCAAGGACCAGCGCCCAGAGCACCGCCAGAGATTGAACCGTCGTCATGATGATGAACACGAGCAGCCCGAAACCAAGACCCGCCACAAAAAGGGCGAGGAACAGAACGATCAACCGCCCGATATAGGATTTGATATTGCCGCCGCGCCAATGCGGCACGACACCGGTACCATATTCCTCGCGCAGGACATATCTGTGCCAGCCGACAGCGGCCCAGGCCGAGGTCACGATATTTACGAGAAAAAGCACGAAGATCAGGCCGGGGTTTTCCGGCTGCGACACGCCGCCGGGGCCCGGAACCGTCTGAGCCGAGAGATAAAAGATCACCAGCATCGGCCCGGCCGTTAGCAGCAGCGTCAACCGCGCCGCCTGTCCCAGATTGCCGAAAACCTGCCGCACCACATGTTGCAGCATCCGATACCCGTCATCCATAACGCACTCTCCTTGCTTCCCCCCTGAAAACCCGGTATCGCCCGCGCGGTCAATCTAAATTCCCGGAGTGCCTGAAATGTCCGCGCCCAAGAAAGTCGTCCTTGCCTATTCCGGCGGTCTCGATACTTCGATCATCCTGAAATGGTTGCAGACGGAATATGGCTGCGAGGTGATCACCTTCACCGCCGATCTGGGGCAGGGCGAAGAGCTGGAACCGGCCCGCGCCAAGGCCGAGCTGTTGGGGATTGCGCCGGAAAACATCCATATCGAGGATGTCCGCGAGGAATTTGTCCGCGATTTCGTGTTCCCGATGTTCCGCGCCAATGCGGTGTATGAAGGGCTCTATCTGCTTGGCACTTCCATCGCGCGGCCGCTGATTTCCAAGCGTCTGGTGGAACTGGCGGCCGAACACGGGGCCGATGCGGTGGCCCATGGTGCGACCGGCAAGGGCAACGATCAGGTCCGGTTCGAACTGGCGGCCTATGCGCTGAACCCCGATATCAAGGTGATTGCGCCGTGGCGGGAATGGGATCTGACCAGCCGCACAAAGCTGATTGATTTCGCAGAGAAAAACCAGATCCCGATTGCCAAGGACAAACGCGGCGAAGCGCCGTTTTCGGTCGATGCAAACCTGTTGCACACCTCGTCCGAGGGCAAGGTTCTGGAAGATCCGGCGGTTGATGCGCCCGATTACGTCTATCAGCGCACCGTGCATCCCGAGGAGGCACCCGATACGCCCGAATACGTGGAAATCGGCTTTGAAAAGGGCGACGCCGTCAGCATCAATGGTGAGGCGATGTCGCCCGCCACGATTCTGACCCGGCTGAATGAATTGGGCGGCAAGCATGGCTGCGGGCGGTTGGATCTGGTTGAGGGGCGCTTTGTCGGCATGAAGTCGCGCGGCATCTATGAGACGCCGGGCGGCACGCTGCTTTTGGAGGCGCATCGCGGCATTGAATCGATCACCATGGATCGGGGTGCAATGCATCTGAAAGATGAGCTGATGCCGAAATACGCCGAGCTTATCTATAACGGGTTCTGGTTCAGCCCCGAGCGCGAGATGCTGCAAGCCGCGATTGACGCCAGCCAGACATATGTGACCGGCACGGTGCGGATGAAGCTTTACAAAGGTCAGGCGCGCACGGTGGGGCGCTGGTCTGATTACAGCCTCTATTCCGAGGCGCATGTGACCTTTGAGGATGATGCCGGGGCCTATGATCAAAAGGACGCGGCGGGGTTCATTCAGCTGAACGCCTTGCGCCTGAAACTGCTGGCGGCACGCAAACGGCGGATGGGCTAGCTGAGCTTGCGGGCCGCGATTTCGCGGTAGTAGGGCAGGGCCTGTTGCAGCAGGTCCACCGCCGCGCCGGTCAATTCCGGCAGCGCGCCTTCGGGGCCAGCAAAGCCGGTGCTGCTATGGATCGCACCATACCAATGCGCCGCCCAAATGCCGTCATCGGCATGGCCGCCCGCGGGCCAGTGCAGCATGGTATCGGTGAAATCCAGACCGATTGCGACGCAGAGTTTTTGCAGCATTTCCAGTGGGTTGGCCCGGATATCGTGGCTGTCGATCACCACGCCGCCGATTCTCTCATAAAGCGCCATCTGCTGTGGAAAACCGATATCCTCAAGCGTCGGGTTCTCGCGTTTCGCGGCATAGGAGGCGATGACGCGCGCCGGGTGACGGATGAGGTGGACATGCACGCAATCCGCGACCCAATCCATCGGCATTTCCGGCAGCATGTGATGTGGCATGTGCTTCATGTAAAAGTGTTTTTTGCCCTCGGGCTCCGGCCCCCCGCAGCGCGCAGCCACGCGGGCCGGGTCGCTTTCATGGGCGGCAATGATCTCTGCCGATAGCGGATGTTCCGAACCGCTCGCCTTCAGATAAGGGGCGTAGAACGGTTCATCCCAGATGGCGCAATCGCCGCGCGCGGCGAAGGCATACATCATCGCGGTCGACAGGTTTCTTGGCCCGCTCCACATCGCGATTTTCATGCGTCACACCCTGTGCACACCCTGAGCACAGCCTGTTCATACACGTCGTCGGCTATCATCCGCCGCCTCTCAGGTCTCTTTTCAATCGCGCGTGACCTCACGGCCTGTTGCGTTGTATTTCATCGCCAATGGCGCAATGAATAGGCCATAGCACAGGAGGGTGTCATGTCCCGAATTCAGATCAGGCAGAAGATCAAGACCGCCGTTTTGGGTATGGCGATCGTGCTGGGCGTTCTGGTCAGCGCCGGGCGCGGCGATCTGATGAAGACGCGCAGCGGTTTACCCGATCCGGTCAGCCAGCAGCACGCGGCAAGCGGCCCGGCGCATCCGCAGGCGGTTCGGATCCGCATGCAGATTGAATCGCATCCGGTTGTCCTGCGCGTTATCGGCGTAAGCGTTGAGCGCCCATGTGCCGATCAAACCCGCGCTACATGAATACCGTGGCGTTGTTGCGCAGCACGATCTCGAACGCGAATACACCCAGGATGACGATCAGCGGGGCCAGGTCGATGCCGCCCATATTGGGCAGGGCGCGGCGGATGGGGCCGTAGACCGGCTCCAGCAACCGGTTCAGCCCGGTCCAGATCTGCACGACAATGGGCTGCCGCATATTCAGCACGCCAAAGGTGATCAGCCAGCTCATGATAATATGGGCCAGGATGATGAACTTGGCGACCGAGATCAGCATCAAGAGGATCTGGAAGATCGAATACATGGGCGGGCCTCTGCTCAACAACCTCTGCGTTGCGGCAACAGGTAAGCGGGTGGGCTTGAAATGACAAGAGAGGCGCGCGCAAGGCCCGGCAATCCGCCACGCCCGTCAGCCTGTCACCGCCGGATACCTGCCGGGATTAAACATTGCCAAAGCCCCACAATGGCCCAAGGATGGCACCCACGCGAACCGGCGGGGGGCAGATGGGCGAAATCACGATACGCAAGCGGATCTGGGGCTGGTTTTTCTTCGACTGGGCCAGCCAGCCCTATAATACGCTGCTGCTGACCTTCATTTTCGGCCCCTATATCAACGAGCTGTTGGGCGATGGCACCGCGGCGCAGACGGCCTGGGGCTATGGCATCGGGGCGGCGGGGCTGGCGATTGCGATCATGGCCCCGATGTTGGGGGCGATTGCCGACCGGTCGGGCGTGCATATGCGGTTCATCTGGCTGTTTTCGGTCATGTATGTGGTGGGGTCTGCGGGGCTGTGGCTGGCGGCACCGGACAGTTTCAACCTGGTCCTGATCATGCTGTCCTTTGCCATCGGCCTGATCGGCATGGAGTTCGCCACGATATTCACCAACGCACTGTTGCCGAGCCTGGGCGCGCGCGGCGATCTGGGGCGGATCTCGGGCTCGGGCTGGGCGTTTGGCTATCTCGGCGGATTGACGGCGCTGATCTTCATGCTGTTGTTTTTGGCCGAGAACGCCGCGACGGGCACCACCCTGATCGGCTGGGATCCTCTGTTCGGTCTGGACGCGAGCCAGCGTGAGGGCACCCGCGCGGTGGGGCCTTTGACGGCAATCTGGTATGCGGTTTTCATGATCCCGTTTTTCCTGTGGGTGCGGGTGGCACCCAACCCGCGCGCCTTGCCGATGCGCCAGGCGGTGCGTGCGGCGCTGCCCGACCTCATGGCGTCGCTGAAACACCTGCCGCAGACCCGGAGCCTCTTTGCCTATCTGGGCTCGTCGATGCTGTATCGCGACGCGCTCAATGGGATCTATGTCTTTGGCGGCATCTATGCCTCGGGCGTGTTGGGCTGGTCGGTGACCGATGTCGGCATTTTCGGCATTCTGGCGGTGCTGTCGGGGGCGGTGTTTGCCTGGCTCGGCGGACGGGCCGACAGTTTCTACGGTCCCAAGCCCGTGATCGTGGTCAATGTCGCGGTTCTGACGCTGGTGGGGCTGGCGATCATCTTTGTCTCGCGCCATTCCGTTTTGGGGATCGCGGTGACTTCGGATTCTACCCTGCCCGATATCGCGTTCTACATACTGGGCGTGGTGATCGGGGCCGCGGGCGGGGCGCTGCAATCGGCCAGCCGCACGATGCTGGTGCTCCAGGTCCGGCCCGACCGGATCACCGAGGGCTTCGGGCTTTATGCGCTGGCGGGCAAGGCCACATCCTTTGTCGCGCCGCTCTCGATCGGGGTCACGACGCAGATCACCGGCAGCCAGCAGCTTGGCATCGCACCCCTGATTGTGCTCTTTTTGGCGGGATTGGTCCTGTTGATCTGGGTGAACCCGAACGGGGAGGACGCGACATGAAACTGGCCACCGTGTTGACGCTTGCCGCCGGTCTGGTGCTCAGCGCCTGCGCGCCGGGTGGTGAGGACTCGGCCGGCTATGTCGCCGTGCGACAGGCCGACAGCCGACCGGCGCGACCCCTGTTTGGCGCAGCCGAGGCCGCCAGCGAGGGCCGGTCGCAGGCCCTTGGCGGCTATGCGCGCGGCTGTCTGGCGGGGGCGGAACAACTGCCCGAAACCGGACCCACATGGCAGGCGATGCGGCTGTCGCGCAACCGCAACTGGGCGCATCCCGCGATGGTGGATTTCCTGCAGGATCTGTCGCGCTTTGCCGCCACGCAACCGGGCTGGGAGGGGCTATATATCGGCGATATCAGCCAACCGCGCGGCGGGCCGGTCAGGGGCCATGCCAGCCATCAGATCGGGATGGATGCCGATATCTGGATGCTGCCGCCCGCACGGCTGGACCTGAGCCGGGGCGAGCGTGAGAACCTGTCCGCCGTGTCGCTGAGGCGCGAACGCGGGGCCTATGTCAACGATTTGTGGACCGAACAGAACTGGGCCATTTTGCGCGAAGCCGCCAGCGACCCGCGCGTGGCGCGGATTTTCCTTTTCCCTGGGGCCGTGGTCTGGATGTGCGACAATGAAACCGGCAACCGCGACTACCTGCGCCGGATCCGGCCCTGGTATGGCCATGACGCGCATTTCCATGTGCGGCTGAACTGCCCCTCCGGGTCGCCGGGCTGCATCGATCAGGACCCGCCACCGCCCGGCGATGGTTGTGACCAGGCGCGCGAATGGCAGGCCAACATCCTCAACCCGCCGCCGCCCACACCGCCCGATCCGAACGCGCCCGCGCCCGCGCCGCGCGGTGAACTGACCCTTGCCGATCTGCCACAACAATGCACCCGCGTTCTGTCCTCCGGGGGCTAGCGGCGCTGGCCGCATGGATGGCGCTGGCCCTGCCCGGTGCGGCGCAGCAAGCCACGTTGTGGGGCGCGCTGAACATCCGCAGCGCGGAGCCTCTGTCGGGCGGGCTGTCGGCGCTGGAAATGGCCGATGACGGCGCGTCGATGGTGGCGATCTCGGATCGGGGGATTGTGTTTCAGGCGGATATCGCGCGCGATTTGGCAGGGCGGGTCACGGGCGTGACCTTGACCTCGGCCGAGGAACTGCTTGGCCAGGACGGGCGGCGCGGGCCATGGGCGGCGCGCGACAGCGAAGGTGTGGCCCGGGCCTCTGACGGCACCCTGTTTCTGTCCTTTGAGGGCGATCACCGCGTCGCGCGTTATCTGGGCGGCACCCTCAGCGAAGCCCTGCCACCGCACCCCGATTTCGCTGGTTTCGCGCCGAACGCAGCGCTTGAGGCACTGGCTATTGATGCCGCCGGGCGGCTTTATGCGGTGCCCGAAGATCCGGGGGCCGAAACCCAAGCTTTTCCGGTCTATCGCTTTGCCGATGGCACTTGGGACAGGCTGCTGAGCATTCCGCGTGCGGGCGGGTTTCTGGCGGTGGGGGCGGATTTCGACGATATGGGGCGGTTTTACCTGCTGGAACGCGATTTCAGCCTGTTGTTCGGTTTTGCCGCGCGAATTCGGCGTTTCACGCTCACCGATGCCGGTCTGGGCGACGAAACCACCCTGTTGACCACCCGCTATGGGCAGTTTTCCAATCTGGAGGGGCTGAGCTTGTGGCGCAACGCAGATGGGCGCATTGTGGCGAGCCTTGTCTCGGACAATAATTTCAGCCCGTTTTTGCCGACGCAACTGGTCGAGTATGTGTTGCCGGATTAGAGCAGTCTGCGTTTGATTTGAATCGAAACATGCTGCCTCGCGCCTGCGGTGTGAACGCGGATTTCGATGAAAACGGCGCAGAAAAATCGCAGACTGTCGAAGCCAAAATCTCCACGCTAAATCCCTTAATTCGCCGCAATTGATTTGTAAAAAAAAGCGGTTGCACGAGAAAGGTTTTAGCCCCGCATGCCGATTTATTACGGTTATTCCAATGCGATTTTTGGCACCCAGTCCACGGTGAACGGGTCATCGCAGAACTATGCCTATGGGCCGCCCGTGGGCGGTACCTGGAGCTATTCGGGCTCGACCACGGCGTTTCATGTGCGCGAAAACGAGGGTGCGACGCTCTTTAACGGCGACACGACAAACGAACAGGTCAGCAGCAACGAACAGATCGGCGGCACCTGGGAACAGGTGACCCTGATCAACGGCACCTATTATCAGACGATCTGGGACTACACGTTCGAGATCGAGGCCGACGATGGCACCACCTATCGGGTTGGTGTGATCGATGTCGATCTGAACAATGACGACGATCTGAACGATGCCGGCGAGGATGGCTATTACCTGGTCTTTCCCGATGGCGTGCCGCCCGAGGGGGTCGATTATACCGTCAACGGCATCGTCGAGAATGACGCTTATGTGCCGCATACCGAATTGGGCGCGACCATTGTCTGTTTCACCACCGGCACGTTGATCGAAACAGATCGCGGGCCCCGCGCCATCGAAACGCTGTCCCCCGGCGACCGCATCCTGACCCGCGACAATGGCTATCAGCCGCTCTGCTGGATCGGGTTCCGGCGGGTGCTGGCTGCGGGCGATCTGGCCCCGGTGCGCTTTGCCCCCGGCGCGATCGGAAATGACCGCGCGCTGGAGGTCTCACCGATGCACCGGATGCTGGTCTCGGATTGGCGGGTGGAACTGATGACCGGCGAGGCGCAGGCGCTGGTTCCGGCCCGCGATCTGGTCAATGGCCGCGATATCGAACGCCGCACGGGCGGTTGGGTGACCTATGCGCATCTCCTTTTTGATGCGCATCAGATCGTGTTTGCCGAAGGTGCGCCGAGCGAGAGCCTGCATCCCGGCGTTTGCGCTTTGGATGCTCTGGAGCAGGAGGCCCGGGCCGAAGTGATCGCGCTCTTTCCCGATCTGGCAAATGACGTCGAAAGTTATGGCCCCGCCGCCGCTACGGTCGTCAAGGGCTATCAGGCCACCTGCATTTCTAGGCTGGCGAGTTAACGCCCCGGAATATCGGTCCGCTTGGTCACATCGGTCCAGGTGTCGATCACTTCCACCGCCTGATCAGCGGTTTCGACAAAGCGGAACAGCTCCAGATCCTCGGCCGAAATGGTGCCTGCCTCCGACAGCGCGTCCCAGTTGATAATCTTGCGCCAAAAGGCCTCCCCGAACAGCAGGAAAGGCACCCGTTCCATGCGGCCGGTCTGGATGAGGGTGAGTGCCTCGAAAGTTTCATCCAGCGTGCCAAAGCCGCCCGGAAACACGGTGATGGCGCGGGCACGCATCAGGAAATGCATCTTGCGGATGGCGAAATAGTGGAAGTTGAAACAGAGGTCGGGCGTCACGTATTCGTTGGGGGCCTGTTCATGCGGCAGCACGATATTCAGCCCGATCGAGATGCCGCCTGCATCAACC
>CAXBGQ010000088.1:0-10691 GCA_963975135.1 uncultured Nioella sp.
TCAGCCGCTGCATCCGGGCAGGCCAGGTGGCGTCGATCATGGCGGCCTCACAGGCACCCTCATCCATTCCCAAGGCGCGCAAGGCGGCGAGTGCCGCCCCGGCATTCTGCACTTGATGCGCGCCAATGAGCGCGGGCATTGGCAGATCAAGGAGCCCGGTTTCATCCTGAAACACCAGCCGCCCGCGTTCTTCCCAGACATGCCAATGCTGACCATGGGCAATGAGCGGCACACCGAGCCGTGCGGCCTGGGCCTCGATCACCTCCAAGGCGGCCTCGGCTTGCGGGCCAACCACGCAAGGAACGCCTCGTTTCAGGATACCGGCCTTTTCGAATGCGATCTGAGGCAGCGTGTCGCCCAAATATTGCTGGTGGTCGATGTCGATGGGTGTGATCACAGTCAGGCGCGGGGCATCAACGACATTGGTCGCGTCGAGCCGCCCACCTAAACCAGTCTCCAGCAACGTAAAATCGGCTTGGACGCGGGAAAAAGCGAGGAAGGCCGCACAGGTCGTGATCTCGAAATAGGTGATCGCGTCTGGGCCATTGGCGGCGAGGCATTCATCCAGCATATCGCTAAGCAGACCCTCATCAATCAGATCTCCCGCCAGCCGGATGCGTTCGTGAAACCGCGCCAGATGCGGCGAGGTATAGACATGCGCCGTGCGGCCTGCGCCTTCGATCCCGGCGCGGATCATGGCCAGGGTCGAGCCCTTGCCATTGGTGCCCGCAGCGTGGATCACCGGCGGCAAGTTGCGCTCGGGATGGTCCAAAGCCGCCAGCAGCCGTTCCATACGGTCCAGCGTCAGGTCGATGATCTTGGGGTGAAGCGCCATCATCCGGTCAAGGAGGATGTCGGATCTGGCCTGGCTCACGATTTTTCAGGGGCCTCTTCGGACGGCGTGTCCGCCGTTTCCGCATCGGGCGCGGGATCCGGCGCGGGCAGGTCGCCTCTGACCGGTGGCGGCTGATGCGTCAGCATGCGCAGGATCGCCACCAGCTCATCCTTGAGATCCTTGCGATGGGTCACCCGGTCCAGCATGCCGTGATCCAGCAGATATTCCGAACGCTGGAATCCTTCGGGCAGGGTTTCGCGGATGGTCTGTTCAATGACACGCGGCCCGGCAAAGCAGATCAGCGCATTTGGCTCCGCGATCTGCACATCGCCCAGCATGGCATAGGAGGCGGTGACGCCGCCGGTGGTCGGATGCGTCAGCACCACGATATAGGGCAGGCCCGCCTCGCGCAGCATCTGCACGGCGACCGTGGTGCGCGGCATCTGCATCAGGGAAAGGATGCCTTCCTGCATGCGGGCCCCGCCAGCGGCGGAAAAGAGGACCAGCGGCAGCTTGCGCTCCACCGCGCGTTCGGCGGCGGCGATGATGGCATTGCCGACATACATCCCCATCGAGCCGCCCATGAAGCTGAAATCCTGCGCCGCAGCCACGATGCGGGTGCGGCCGATCTCGCCTTCGGCCACCAGCATCGCCTCAAATTCATTGGCCGATTTTTGCGCGGCCTTCATTCGGTCGGGATATTTCTTTTGATCGCGGAAATGCAGCGGGTCGGGCACCGGCACGGGCACATGAACCTCGGCAAAGGTTCCCAGGTCAAAGAGCGCGGTAAACCGCTGGCGCGGCGACATCGCCATGTGGTGATCGCAATTGGTGCAGACGTTCAGGTTTTCGCTGAGCTCACGGTGAAACAGCATGGTTCCGCATTCGCTGCATTTCGACCACAGGTTTTCCGGCACCTCGCGGCGGGAAAACAGCGAATTGATCCGGGGGCGGACGTAGTTTGTGATCCAGTTCATGACCTGCCTGCAGCTTCGGTTCCGGTTCCGCCCAGATAGGCCGGGCGGCGTGGAAATGCAATTGAAGGGTGGTTCTAGGCGTTCCTGCGCGCAAGGGCAAACCGGATCGCGGCGTAGATCACAAGGGTAGTAACCATGTCGCGCAGGATCAGCGGTGGCAGGATCTCGACCGCATCGGCCCCGAAGGGCGTGACATATAGCGCCAGGCCCGAAAGATTGCCATTCAGCGCAATCAACAGCACCGCCACCACGTTATTGGCGAAATGAAACCCCCAGGCCGCCCCGATGGAACCGGTGCGCGCGGTCAGATCGGCGGCACAGAGACCAAAGAGCAGGGCGGCCGCGACCACCAGCCAGGCCACGACGGGCGGCGCGCCGGGATCGAAATGCGCGGCACCGAACAGGACCGACGGGACCAGTATCCAGATCAGCGGCGAAGTGAACCGCGCCGCCAGCTGTTGCTGGAGATAGCCGCGAAACAGGATCTCCTCGGCCCCGGCCTGCGCCATGATGGCGGCCAGCGCCAGGGGCAGGAAAGTCAGCCAGAGGGTGATATCGAGGCCCGGAATGGGCGTGTAGCCGGTGGGGATCAGCAGAGAGGCCGCAAGGATCGCCAGGCAGACGGTTCCTGCGACGGCGAAATGGCGGATCACCCGGCGTCTGCGGCCAAAGAGGCTGCCGGGTTTGCGCGCATGAAGCAGCCGCACCGCCAGCATCGCGCCCAGACCAAGCCCGGGAATTGCCGCAAGGACCAGCAACACCGATGTCGGCGTGTCGGCGGTGGTCAGACGGGCCACCCATTGCTGGCCGCCGCCCTCGCCTGAGACAAGGTAGATGGCCGCGACAATGGCGATGAACCACGCCACAAACACAACCGCGACCAGCACAAGACCAAGAAACAGACGCCATAATTCGGGCCGCGCCCGCGCCGGGGCGACGAATGCGTCATGCGCTTTATAGATCATCACTGCTGCCTGCCTGCTTTTTCGCGACCCTACCCCGCATCGCGCTTTGCGGCAATCGCGCTTGTGCCGTCAGGGCCTGCGTTCTATTCCTCGTTTCAGCCAAGAATTTCTGATGAGGAGAGCCAGGATGCTCAAGGGCCGCATGGACAAGTCGAACCTTCCCAGCCGTCATACCACCGAAGGGCCGGAACGCGCGCCGCACCGGTCGTATTTCTACGCGATGGGCTTGAGCGAGGAAGAAGTGCACCAGCCCTTTGTCGGCGTCGCCACCTGCTGGAACGAGGCCGCGCCCTGCAACATCGCGCTGAACCGTCAGGCGCAATCGGTGAAAATGGGCGTCAAGCACGCCAATGGCACGCCGCGCGAATTTACCACCATCACCGTCACCGACGGCATCGCCATGGGGCATGAGGGGATGCGGTCGAGCCTGGCCAGCCGCGATGCGATCACCGATACGGTCGAATTGACGATGCGCGGGCATTGCTATGACGCGCTGGTGGGTCTTGCCGGCTGTGACAAATCCCTGCCGGGGATGATGATGGCGATGGTGCGCCTGAATGTGCCGTCGGTGTTCATGTATGGCGGTTCGATCCTGCCGGGCCGGTTCCAGGGTCGCGATGTCACGGTTCAGGACGTGTTCGAGGCGGTGGGCCGGTATCAGGCGGGGCAGAACTCGGATGAGGAGCTGACGGCGCTGGAAAAGGTGGCCTGCCCGTCTGCCGGGGCCTGTGGCGGGCAGTTCACCGCCAACACCATGGCCTGCGTGTCCGAGGCGATCGGGCTGGCGCTGATGAATTCCTCGGGCGCGCCCGCGCCTTACGAAAGCCGCGATGCCTATGGCACGGCCTCGGGCACTGCCGTCATGAACCTGTTGGAGAAAAACATCCGTGCACGGGACGTTGTGACGCGCAAATCTCTGGAAAACGCCGCCCGCGTTGTCGCCTGCACCGGCGGCTCGACCAATGCCGGTCTGCACCTGCCCGCGATTGCGCATGAGGCGGGGATTGATTTCAGCCTTGATGATGTCTGTGAGATCTTCCGCGACACGCCCTATTTCGTCGATCTGAAACCGGGCGGGCAATATGTGGCGATCGACCTTTATGAGGCCGGCGGCGTGCCGGTCGTCATGAAGGAATTGCGCAAGGCCGGGCTGATGCACGAGGATTGCATGACCGCCTCGGGCCGCGAAATGGGTGAGGAACTGGACCGGATCGAAGGCGAGGCCGATGGCAAGGTCATTTTCCCGGTGGAAACCCCGATCACAAAAACCGGCGGCGTTGTGGGGCTGAAGGGCAATCTCGCGCCCGACGGGGCCATCGTGAAGGTCGCGGGCATGAGCGACGAAGAGCAGGTCTTTACCGGCCCTGCGCGCGTTTTTGAGTGTGAGGAAGAAGCGTTCGAGGCGGTCAAGGCGCGCAGCTACAAGGAAGGCGAGGTGCTGGTGATCCGCAACGAAGGCCCCGCAGGCGGGCCGGGTATGCGCGAGATGCTGGCCACCACGGCGGCGCTCAGCGGGCAGGGCATGGGCAAAAAGGTGGCCCTGATCACCGATGGCCGGTTTTCCGGGGCGACGCGCGGGTTCTGTGTCGGCCATGTCGGGCCCGAGGCGGCGCATTGCGGCCCCATTGGCCTGTTGCAGGATGGCGATGTGATCACCATCAACGCCAAGACCGGCGAATTGTCGGTCGCGCTGAGCGATGAGGTGCTGGAGGTGCGCAAGGCGGCGTGGGCGGGTCCGAAAGAGACGCTCTATGCCTCGGGCGCGTTGTGGAAATACGCGCAGCTTGTCGGCTCGGCCCGGTATGGCGCGGTGACCCATCCCGGTGCCAAAGAGGAGCGCCATGTCTATATGGATCTCTAAGGCCAACAGCGCCGCGTTGTTGCTGACGGCGCTGGTGACCGCTTGTGGCTCGGTCGGGCCGTTGCGCAATCTGCGCCCGCAGGGCCCGCCGCCGGTGCGCGAGATCGCGGTAACCAGCGATCAGGTCATCGTCACCGGGCCGCGCGGGTTTTGCATCGATCCGACATCGACCGAGGAGCGCGCCGATACCGCCTTTGTGCTGTTGGGCAACTGCGCCGTGATTTCGGATCGGCGAAACGAGGCGCAACCCGAAGTGCAGGCGGTCCTGACCGCTTCGGTTTCCGAGGCCGGTCTGGGCCAGACCCTGCGCGAATCGATCCCCGAGCTCGACCGGTTTTTCCAATCCGAGGAGGGCCGCCAATTGCTCAGCCGGGGCGGCGATCCCGACAGTGTCGAGATCCTCGACAGCTTTTTTCAGGGCGATGTCTATTTCCTGCATGCCCGAGACAGCAGCGCGGGCGAGATTGAGGGTGTGTCCGAGGTATACTGGCGGTCCTATCTCGATGTCGGACCACGCATTGCCACGCTCACCGTGCTGGAAACTGAGGCAGCGCTGGTTGGAACGGAGCACGGCCTTGCCACCCTGCAAAGCTATACGAATGCGGTGATTGCGGCCAATTCGGATCGCGATCAGCTGTCGGTTGCCGCATTCCCTCCTGTGGCCCTCGTTTCGCAACCCACCGCTGCGCCGTCACCGGACGATGGAACACTCTGGAATGTTGGGCTGTTTCGGAGAATAATGAGCCGGTAACCAGATCGGGGATAGAACCCGGCAGGGACCGCAACCATAAGCAAGAAAGCATCAGGGGCATGAGCGGGTTTCTTGAAAGGTGGATATTGCGCAGGTCGGTTCAGAAATGGACCGAACTGGCAGGACGTGCGCCTAAACTGCCCGCCGAGGATCTGGTTGCGCTGAACAGCACGGCGAAAAGGTTGCGCCGCCGTCTGGACAAACTGACCGTGGCCGCCGAGACGGCGCTGATCTCTGACCCGCAGGGCGGCATCCTGCGTCCAGATCAATGCGATTGGGCCTGGCGACCCGATCCGTGGTGCGCGCCGGGCGGCGATCCGGGCACGGTCGGGGCACCGTCGCCCTTCAAATTATCTGAATTCGTCACCCTTTTTCACGATTGTGCCCATTCCGAGATCTGCCTGCGCCAAATTCGCAATGGATCGCCCGGTGCCGGGTCGGGTTTTGGCAATCAGATCGATGTCTATCGTTTCGACGGGTCGTTCCTGTCGCTGGTGGTGACTCTGCCTGACGCCGCTCTGCGCAGGATTTCGCGCAATCACTTCTTTTCACTGCGCATCGACATGACCCGTGAGAACCCGATCGAGGTTTATGTAAGGTTGAATGTGCAGCACGGGCCGAATACCGAACAGATCGTGCGCCAGCTGGAATTCAGCGATGATCGCGGGTTGGCGGAATTTGATCTGGCCTATTCCAACAGCAACGAAAATCAGGTCACGCTGCACGATCTGACCCTGACCCGCGCGCCGCGCGCCGATTTGTAAAGGGACCGCATGATGGCCGAGATCACCCTGACCAAAACCCGCCTGACTTCTGGCCGCTACGAAGGGGTTCTAGCCTGTTCCGGCACCCCCCCGGTGATCGAGGCGGTGCATCTGGACAGGGTGCTGGGCCATGTTGAGCTGGTCGAGATGGAAAGCCATCCGGGCCATCATCTGGCGGGGTTCGACATTCCGGCCACGGCCATTTCGGATGGGGTTCAGATCATCACGCTGCGCAGTGCGGCGGATGGCGAGGCGCTGGACCGGATCACCATTTTGGCGGGCGAACCTCTGGAGCAGGATTTCCGTGGCGAAATGCTGCTGCTGCGTGAAGAGCTTGAGCTGCTGAAACGCGCGTTCCGGCGCCATTGCGTTGAAACCGGCGCGGATTGATCGGAAAATTGCCAATGACGCCGCGTAGCGCGTGACAGCCGGGCCTGCCCGCGCCATTTTGGCGGCCAAAGGGGACATCTGCCATGACACACGCCACATATCCGCATCTTCTGGCCCCGCTCGATCTGGGCTTCACCACGCTCAAAAACCGCGTGTTGATGGGGTCGATGCATACCGGGCTTGAGGAAACCAGGGACTGGCCGCGTGTGGCCGCGTTCTATGCGGATCGCGCGCGTGGCGGGGCGGCGTTGATCGTGACAGGCGGCATGGCCCCCAATCGCGAGGGCGGCGTGTTTCCCGGTGCGGCGGGGCTGTTTTCCGATCAGGATATCGCCAACCATCGCGTGATCACCGATGCCGTCCATGCAGAGGGCGGCAAGATCGCGATGCAGATCCTGCATGCCGGGCGCTATGCCTACGGGCCGGAATGCGTCTCGGCCTCGCCCGTCAAATCGCCGATCTCGCCCTTTGCGCCGAAAGAGCTGGACGAGGCCGGTATCGAAAAGCAGATCGCCGATATCGTCACCGCCGCCATGCGCGCGCAAGAAGCGGGCTATGACGGTGTCGAGGTGATGGGGTCGGAGGGGTATTTCCTCAACCAGTTTCTGGTCACCCATACCAACAAGCGCACCGACCGGTGGGGCGGTTCTTATGAAAACCGGATGCGGCTGCCAGTGGAAGTGGTGGCCCGCGTGCGCGCCGCTGTCGGTCCGAAATTTATCCTGATCTACCGGCTCAGCATGATCGACCTGATCCCCGATGGATCGACCTTCGATGAAGTGGTGCAACTGGCAAAAGCGGTTGAGGCCGCAGGGGCCACGATCATCAATACCGGCATCGGCTGGCACGAGGCACGCATTCCCACCATCGCCACATCCGTGCCGCGCAAAGCCTTTGCCTGGGTCACGAAAAAGCTGATGGGGCAGGTGGGCATCCCGGTCATCACCTCGAACCGGATCAACGCGCCGGATGTGGCCGAAGAGGTTTTGGCGGAAGGCTGCGCCGATATGGTTTCGATGGCGCGGCCCTTTCTGGCCGATGCCGATTTCGTCGCCAAGGCCGCAGCCGGTCGCGCCGATGAGATCGCGCCCTGCATCGCCTGCAATCAGGCCTGTCTGGACCATACCTTCGGCGGCAAGCTGACCTCGTGCCTGGTCAATCCGCGCGCCTGCCATGAGACCGAATTGCGTTACGACCCGACGGTCGCGCCGAAAACCATCGCCATTGTCGGGGCCGGGGCGGCGGGCCTGATGACGGCCATCATCGCGGCAGAGCGCGGCCATAAGGTAACACTCTTTGACAAGGCCACACGCGTCGGCGGGCAATTGAACATGGCGCGCGAGATTCCGGGCAAGGAGGAATTTCACGGGCTGGTCAATTGGTTCGCCAATATGGTCGACAAGGCGGGCGTCGATCTGCGGTTGGGGGTCGAGGCCGGGCCAGAGGATCTGACGGGGTTTGACGAAGTCATCATCGCAACCGGCATCACCCCGCGAGATCCCGGTATTCCGGGTCAGGACGGGCCGAACGTATTGTCCTATATCGACGTGCTGCTGCACAAGGTGCCGGTGGGCGACAGGGTGGCCATCATCGGGGCCGGTGGCATCGGGTTCGATGTGGCCGAATATCTGGTCCATGCCGGCGACAGCCCGACCGAGGATCTGGCGCTGTGGAAACGCGAATGGGGCGTGAGCGACCCGGAACAGGATCGCGGCGGCGTGGCCCCCCAGGGCCCGCGCCCAGAAGCCCCCGCGCGACAGGTGACGCTGTTGCAGCGCAAGGCCGAAAAGCCGGGCAAACGGTTGGGCAAGACAACCGGCTGGATCCACCGCGCCGCGCTGAAGATGAAGCAGGTCGAGATGATGGCAGGCGTGAATTACGAGCGCATCGATGAAGACGGCCTGCACATCAGCTTTGGCGAGGCCCGCGAACGCCCCACCCTGATCGCGGCCGAAACAATCGTTCTCTGTGCCGGACAGGTGCCGAACCGAAGCCTTGCCGATCAACTGGAGACCGCCGGGATCAAGGCGCATGTCATCGGCGGCGCGGATGTCGCGGCGGAGCTGGATGCCAAACGCGCCATCAATCAGGGTGCCCGGTTGGCGGCAGAACTGTGACGCTGATTCTGTCGGACCGTTTCCAATTCGAACTGCTCCAAAGGGTTAATGAACCTACAATTTCCGTAGGATTCCGCGACAATCGACAAACAGCTGCCTGATTGTTGCGCAAGCCGCCACAATCAGAGTTGCAGCGCCATTAACGATCCTCTGTATTACCCGCGTTTGGCCTGTCGCGCTCCGCAATCGCGCCGCATTTGGAAACGATACCTGTTGTCAGAAAGTATTTTGAATACAGGTGAACCAATGGACCGTCTTACGGAAATGGAAGCCTTCGCCACGGTTGTGGACCAGGGGGGGTTCACGGACGCGGCCAGGAAAATGGGCATCTCGAAATCCGCAGTATCGAAACATGTATCAAGCCTGGAAACACGCCTTGGCGCGCGGCTCTTGAATCGCACCACCCGCCGCGTGAGCCCGACCGAGATCGGGCTGGCCTATTATGACCGCGCCCGCCGGGTTTTGAACGATGCAGGCGAGGCCGACGCGCTGGTCACGGCGATGCAATCGGCCCCATCGGGCATGTTGCGGGTTTCTGTGGCAACCGATTTTGGCGTCAACCACCTATCGCCGATTTTGGGGGGATTCCTGCATGAATACCCTGACATCACCGTCAACATGGTCCTGAACAATCGGTTTGTTGAGCTGATCAGCGAAGGCTTTGATATGGCCATCCGCGTGGGTGAGCTGGAGGACAGTTCCCTGCGCGCCCGCAAACTGACCGAAACCACCAAACGCATGATCGCGAGCCCCGATTACTTCAAGAAATTCGGTCGGCCGCACAAGATCGACGATCTGAATGACCACAAGCTCTTGCATTACTCCAACCAGGCAGCGGGCAATGTGTGGAAGATCACCGCGCCTTCGGGCGAAAAACGTCAGGTCCGCACCGCCGGGTCGCTGACTGTGAATGACGGCCAATCGCTGCTGAATGCCGCCGTTGGCGGGCTTGGCATCGCCTATCTGCCGTCCTTCCTATACGCCGATTACCTGCGCGATGGCCTGCTTGAGGATGCCATCCCCGACCTTCCGGTCGAAACGCAGGGCATCTACGCCGTCTACCCGCCGGGCCGCTACACGCAGCCCAAAGTGCGCGCCTTTATCGACTTCCTGGTCGACAAGTTCCGCGACAAAGGCCCGGACGAGTGGTGAATTGCTAACGAATTAATGGTTCATGCCACCCCGCGCGCCCGTCGCGGGGCACCTTGGGGCGCTGATCATGGTTTTGCATCATGAACGGCGCTCTTTTTCTATGACGCGCTGCCGCTATTGGATCGACGTTATCACCACTTCGACGCGCCGGTTCTGCTGACGCCCCTCATCGCTGGCATTATTGGCGCGCGGGGCCAGGTAGCCGACCCCTTCGGCAGCCATTTGGTCCGGCGCGACCGCCAACCGATCAATCAGGTAATCGCGCACGGCGGCGGCGCGCGCACGGCTGAGCGCGATATTGTTTTCCAGCGACCCCTCGGCATCGGTATGGCCAACCAGAACCACGCGGATATCGGGATGATCGGCCAGATAGTCGGCCAGCGAGACGAGGGATGGGTAGTCGCGGTCCGACAGGGCTGACGATCCGGTGGCGAATTGCAGATCGGCAAGCGTTGCGGTGCCGATCGTGTCCAGGTTTTCATGCAGATCGACGATCTGATCGCCATCGGGTGACCTGGTGGAAACCGCCACATCGACAGGGGCCATTTCGGCGGGGCTGATGCGTACCATATGGACAAAGCCCCGGCTGCCGCCGCGCGACGTGACAAGGGCGATATAGCCGCTGTCCTCGCCCATCTCGGTCCGCGCCACCATATAGGAAAAATCGCCCAGATCGACATGCATGGCCGGCTCGGGTGTCACATCCATGGCAAAGCGGAAATCGAAACCGCCGCACAGGGTGGCGTCACAGGCAAACACGGCCTCATAGCCCTCCGCCTCCAGCTGCGCGCGCAGCGAGGCCATCAATTGCGTGGCGTTCCCGGTATAATCGGCCACTTGCCAGACCGACCGCGACAACGCGCCCTCGACCACCAGCAT
>CAXBGQ010000089.1:0-10639 GCA_963975135.1 uncultured Nioella sp.
CTGCCCCTCGCGCTCCCCGGAGTATTTTCCCAAAGAAGAAGGCGCGATGTCGGTTTCGGACTTGCGGCGGGAATTCCGCTGGTCCCTGAATGGCCGCAAACGGGTTTCGAAAGGATAACGCTATGAAAACGCATGTGCGGGTCTGTGTCATTGGCGGCGGAGTGGTTGGCTGCTCGGTGCTTTATCACCTGACCAAACTGGGCTGGTCGGATGTGATGTTGCTGGAACGCTCGGAGCTGACCTCAGGCTCGACATGGCACGCGGCGGGTGGGTTTCATACGCTCAATGGCGATACCAACATGGCGGCGCTGCAAGGCTACACGATCCGGCTTTACCGCGAATTGGAGGAGCTGACCGGCATGTCCTGCGGGTTGCATCATGTCGGTGGCGTGACCCTGGCAGACAGCCCGGAACGGTTCGATATGCTGAAGGCCGAACGCGCCAAGCACCGGTTCATGGGGCTGGAGACCGAGATCCTGAGCCCCGAGGAAATAAAGGCGATCGCGCCCATTACCAATGTCGAGAATGTGCTTGGCGGGCTTTACGATCCGCTGGACGGGCATCTCGATCCTTCGGGCACCACGCATGCCTATGCCCGGGCCGCGAAAATGTGCGGGGCCGAGATCGAGCTGCATTGCAAAGTTCTGGAGACCAACCCGCGCAAGGATGGCGGATGGGATGTGGTGACCGACAAGGGCACCATTCATGCCGAGCATGTGGTCAACGCGGGCGGCCTCTGGGCGCGGGAAGTGGCGGCGATGGCGGGCTGTTATCTGCCGCTGCACCCGATGGAGCATCAATATCTGGTCACCGAGGATTTGCCTGAGATCTATGAGCGCGACGCTGAGCATCCGCATGTGATGGATCCCGGCGGTGAAAGCTATCTGCGCCAGGAAGGGCGCGGATTGTGCATCGGATTTTATGAGCAGACCTGCAAGCCCTGGGCCGTGGACGGGACATCGTGGGATTTTGGCCATGAGCTGTTGCCCGACGATCTGGACAAGGTGGAGGCATCCATCGAGTTCGCCTATCGCCGCTATCCGATCCTGGAACGCGCGGGCGTGAAATCGGTGATCCACGGACCCTTTACCTTCGCGCCCGATGGCAACCCGCTTGTGGGGCCGGTACCGGGCCTGCGCAATTACTGGTCGGCCTGCGGTGTCATGGCAGGGTTTTCCCAGGGCGGCGGTGTCGGGCTGACGCTGGCGCAATGGATGGTCGAGGGAGAGCCGGAACGCGATGTCTTTGCCATGGATGTGGCCCGGTTCGGGCGCTGGATCACGCCGGGCTATACGCTACCCAAGGTGATCGAGAACTATCAAAACCGATTTTCCGTGACCTATCCGAACGAGGAGCTGCCTGCAGCCCGGCCCAACATGACCACGCCGGTCTACGATATTCTGGACGGTCTGGGCGCGGTCTGGGGGCAGCAATACGGGCTGGAGGTGGCCAATTATTTCGCCCTTCCGGGCGAGGCGCGCTATGAAACGCCGACATTCCGCCGCTCCAATGCCTGGGAGGCAACAGCGCGCGAGGTGGCCGCCGTGCGCGGGGCCGTGGGCATCAATGAGGTGCAAAACTTTGGCAAATACCGGATAACCGGTGCAGGTGCCCGCGATTGGTTGGACCGGATCATGGCCGGGCGCATTCCGGCCCCCGGTCGGATCAGCCTGACGCCGATGCTGGCCCCCTCGGGGCGGTTGATTGGCGATTTCACCGTCTCCTGCCTGGGCGAGAGCGAATTTCAGTTGACCGCAAGCTATGGCGCGCAGGATTTTCACATGCGCTGGTTTGATCAACATGCGGTTGCGGGCGTCACGGTCGAAAACATCTCGGACCGGCGCACCGGGTTCCAGATTGCCGGGCCACATGCGCGCGATCTATTGGCTAGGGTCACGCGGGCCGATGTCAGCGCCGCCAGCTTCCGGTTCATGGATGTGAAACGCCTCGCCGTCGGGCTCTGCGACGCCATCGTGCAGCGGGTCAGCTATACCGGCGATCTGGGCTATGAGATCTATGTCGATGCCATGCAGCAACGCGCCTTGTGGCATATTCTCTGGGACGCAGGCCAGGAATTTGGCATCCGCCCCTTTGGCATGCGCGCGATGATGAGCCTCAGGCTGGATCGGTTCTTTGGTTCCTGGGGGCGTGAGTTCTCACCCGATTACACCGCCGCGGAAACCGGCATGGACCGGTTCGTAAGGCTGTCGAAAAACGCCGATTTCATTGGCCGGGCGGCGGCGGAGGCCGGGCAAAACCCGGACCGCAAGCTTTGCGCCTTTATCGTCGAGGCGGGCGATGCCGACGTGATCGCCTATGAGCCGATTTGGCTGGAGGGCCGCGTGCAGGGGTTCTGCACCTCGGGCGGCTATTCGCATCATGCGGGCAAATCGGTGGCCTTGGGGTTCGTGCCGAGCGACCGCGCGGTCGACGGGCTGGCGGTGGAAATCGAGATACTGGGTGAGAAGGTGGCAGCGCGATTGGTGAGCGAGCCGCTCTTTGACCCCGATGGCAGCCGGATGCGCGGATGAGCGCTGAGGTCACGATCGTTTTGCTGGCCGCCGGGGCATCGACGCGCATGCGCGGGGCCGACAAGATGTTGGAACCTCTGGGCGATGCGACCCTCTTGCGGGTCATGGCAGGGCGGGCGCAAAAGGCAGGCGCGCTGCGTGTGGTTATTCCGCAGGGAAATACGGCGCGGGCGCAGGCTTTGGAGGGTCTCTCCTGCGATATCGTGACGGTGCCCGCCGGTCAGGGTATGAGCGCCTCGCTCAAGGCAGGAACGCAAGGGGTCACGGGTCCCGTTCTGATCGTTCTGGCCGATATGCCCGAGGTCACGGCCCATGACATGCATCTGATGATTGCGTTGTCGCGGCAGGCCCCGCGGGCCATTTTGCGCGCGGCAGCGCAGGATGGAACGCCGGGCAATCCGGTGCTGTTTCCCGCCGATCTGCTGCCCGATCTGCAAACCATCAAGGGCGATAAGGGCGCGCGCGACCTGTTGAAACGCCACGCCGCGCGGGTTCACCTGATCCCCCTGCCCGGCCAGAATGCGCTGACCGACCTTGATACGCCCGAGGATTGGGCCTCCTGGCGGGCGACGCCGCGCAAATGAAAAAGGGGCGGCACCCGTGATAGGTGCCGCCCCGTTTCGGGTCCGGGGTTCGGGATCATGCCCCCAAGCCCCCCCCGTATCCCTGCTGCATTAGCGCACGATAAGACGTGCTTCGTGACCTTTCAGAACCTTGCGAGCGGCCACATAATCGTCGCGGCCGGCTGGCTCACGCAGATCGGGGAACAACTCGAAGATCTCAGCGCGCTGCGAATTGCCCATCCCACCAAGCGTCACATCGCCGGGCTGGAAGCTTTCGGTCCAGACCCCATCGGCCAGCACAACCTCGTGCCGGTCGAACATGAAGTGGATATAGGTGGTGCGCAGCGTGTCCATCCACTGAACGCCGTTGTGGTTGACCAGGTGCTTGGCCGCGACCAGAACTTCGCTTTCCTCGAAATAGAGCGAGGTGCGATCATTGGCCACCAGCATCCGGTGCTGCGGGCTGACCAGCATATCGCGTTCCGGCAGACCTTCACCCAGAGACCCGGCCTTGATCAGGATCGGGCGCAGGTGCGGCGCGCGGCGCAACTCGGCATGGTTCAAGGTCTTCGCACCGACCCAACGGATTTCCTGAATGCCGTTGTCGCGGGTGATGATCTTGTCACCGGGCTGCAGGTTTTCCACCAGCACTTCACCACGCGGCGTCGCAATGCGCGATCCGGGGGTAAAGCAGGGCACGACGTTTTCGATTTCTTCGAATTCCATGGTGCCAAGGACGTTGCCTGGCCCAAAGCCGCCGCCATCATAGAAGGTCACCGTGCCGGCCTCGGGGTCGGTCGGATCAATCGCCACGCGCAGCGGACCGGAGCCGGTCAGATCGAGCGTATCGTAATCAACGCCACCGCTGCCGCCATCGACGGTATCGCCGGCATTGCCGCCCATGAAGACGTCCTCGTCATCGCCGCCAAGCAGCGTGTCCGCACCCTGCCCGCCAGTGATGACGTCATTGCCGGTGCCGCCTTCGACATAGTCATCGTCGATGCCCGCGTCGATGGTGTCATCGCCCGACCCGCCATAGATCATGTCATCGTCGTCTTCGCCGAAGATCACGTCATTGCCGGCACCGCCATAGATAGTATCCATGCCGTTATCGGTGACCGCATCGGGGCCGATCGGATTGCCGTCCGAGCCGTCATCGGTGATGTTCAGCTCGTCGGGGAAGCCCGGGCCAAGACCGCCATAAATGGTGTCGTCGCCGTCCTCGCCGTAAAGAACGTCCGAGCCTTCGCCACCGACGATGTAGTCATTGCCGTCATAGCCAAGCACGGTGTCGTCATCGAAGCCCGCATAGATGACGTCATCGCCGGTCCAGCCGTCGATGAAGTCATTGTCATCACCGGTATAGATGGTGTCATTGCCGGCCCCGCCATCGACGGTGTCACGGCCATCCAGCGGGTCGCCATCGCCGGGGAAAAGGCCGGGATATCCACGGTCGGGCAGCGGCAGGTTGGTGTCGAACCGGGTGTCGATCAGATCGTCACCATCGCCGCCCTCAACATATTCCTTGCCATCGCCGCCAAGCAGCGTGTCATTGCCATCGCCGCCGATCAGCGTGTCGTTGCCGCCTTCGCCTTTGACAACATCGTCGCCCTCTTCGCCGTCGATAATGTCATCGCCGTCGCCGCCAAAAATGGTGTCATCGCCGAGGCCCGCCTCGACGGTGTCGTCGCCAGCGCCGGCCAGGACCACGTCATCATTGGGGGCGTGGCCGTCAAAAATCGCATCATTATTGTCGATCCGGTCGCCCTCAGGGTCGCCCAGATAGCCCAGATCAATTTGATCGTCGCCGGGTGTGCCGTCGACAACGCCATCGACCGTGCCGGGGTTAATTTCACCACTCATAATATCTTCTCCTTAATTCGCCGCGCCGAGGCACGCACCTTGCGCGGCTGTCCGGCGATTCAGTTCCAGTAAAAAAACAACACCCTCAGGATCACGCGTTTGCGCGGCACCAAAATCTTGCGTGATGGTCATGGTGACCTTGGTCATCGCACATCCCCTGGCGATTGTTGCCGTTTCGATCCAACCGGCTGGCGATGACGTGAAGTTCAGGGCGGGCGCACGAGGGGGCCTGGGATGGGAGCAAATGGCCGCAGGCAATCGGTGCCGTGCGTAGGCGGACACCTGGCAGGGTGTTCCTCCTCACATGGTTCCGCACAATTCGCGCGGCTCACATGCCACCTGCCGATACATCCGATCGGCTGGTTTCGTGCGGCCGCCCCCGTGGCCTTCAGACATCGCCCCCCAGTTGGGCTGAGTAATAAATACCCCGAGATGGCCGTTCCAAGGAAGCAAAAATTGTTCGAAACTTGGCAGCAATCAGACCTTGGCGTGGTTAACGAAGGCGAAATGAGGCAGTGCTTGAACGCCATCCACGACCAATTGTTGCGATGTTGGCGCTAATGGCATTCACCGCGCTCTGCACAAATCTAAGACTTAACCTTTTGAAACATATTTGGTTTTACAATCAGTCCCCAAAGTTATCCACAGACCGACACTCAGGGCATCTCCGGAAAATATCCGCTTATTGTTTACGTTTAGAAAACAGTGGATTGGTCTTGATTACGAAACACTCTGTTAACAGTGGCAGGAATATGGCGGCAATTTGCAGAGATTGTCTTTTTTGTAATCCGCCTCGAAATCGAACTTTGGTTCCGATGCGTGATCAATCGCCCGCGAATCGCAAACGCGTGCCCATAGCGGCATGTCAAAGACCAACCCACCGATTCAGACAGGTTTGAAATGTATAAGAAATTCATTTCGACCCATGATCCGCACCCCCATGGCGGCGAAGCCTCAACATGTTCTGTCGTCCCGAAACAAAGCGCCAAAAGCCAGCGGCCGGTTTTCACCAGGGCGGGCATCCTGCCGCCCAATCGTCGCCATATTTCCGTGCCAGCCTGAGCCCAGGCAGAAAAGCGAATTGAAACGGAGACCGATCATGCCCTCGCCCAAGCCTTCGCCGAAACAGGCCCCGAAATCGACCGAGACGCAAAAGAAAGAGACGCCGGTCGGGTTTCAGGATTGGGCCAGCATCTGATAGGTCGGGATGGCCCGCCCCTCAAGGATGCCCGCCATGCCCACGGCTCTGACCGAGATCCGCAATATCGGCCCCGCTTTTGCCGAAGCGCTGACCCGGGCCGGGATCAGGGATGCCGAGGCTTTGCGCGATCTGGGAGCCGATGCTGCTTATGCCAAGCTGTTGCAGACCGGCACCCGGCCCCATTTCATCGGCTATTACGTGTTGCACATGGCCCTTCAGGGACGCCCCTGGAATGATTGCAAGGGCGATGAGAAACGCGCCCTGCGTATCCGGTTCGACGACCTCAAAGCGCAGTGTTTCGATCAGGGCCTGTCCGAGTTCGAGCGCACCCTGAACGAGATCGGCGTGATCGCCCGGGCCTAACGCTGAGCCAAAGCATCCGACAGCAGCGTCAGTACCGCATCGCGCGGCACATCGGCGGTCACGAAGGCCTCCCCGATGGAACGTGCCAGAATGAACCGCAACTGCCCGTCCAGCACCTTCTTGTCCTGCCCCATCAAATCCAGCAAAGCCGCCGCCGAAGGCAGATCGCCCGAAATATCGGACAGATCGCGCTTCATGTTCATCGCCGCCAGATGGGCCCGCACGCGGCTCGGCTCTTCCTGGCTGACAAGCCCCAGCCGATAAGACAGCTCGAACGCCAGCGCACACCCGATGGCCACCCCTTCGCCATGCAAAAGCCGATCAGAATAGCCGGTCGCGGCCTCCAGTGCATGGCAAAACGTGTGGCCAAGGTTCAACAGCGCGCGGTCGCCCTGTTCGGTCTCGTCGCGCACCACGATATCGGCCTTCATCTGAACCGAGCGGCGCACCGCCTCGAGCCGCAGGCCCGCGTCGCCCGCCGCCAGCGCCGGGCCGTGATCCTCCAGCCATTCAAAGAAACCAACATCGCCAAGCAGCCCGTACTTCGCCACTTCGCCGTAACCGGCCAGAAAATCGCGCGGGCTGAGCGTGCCGAGCACGTCGATATCGGCCAGCACAAGCGCGGGTTGGTGAAATGCGCCGATCAGGTTCTTGCCCAAAGCCGAGTTGATGCCAGTCTTGCCACCCACCGAACTGTCGACCTGCGCCAGCAAAGATGTCGGCACCTGCACGAACCGCACGCCCCGGCGCAGGATGGCTGCCGCAAACCCCACCAGATCGCCAATCACGCCGCCGCCAAAGGCCACCACGATATCGCGACGCTCCACCTTTTGTTCCAGCAGCCATTCCACCACCTGGGTCAGAAAGGGCCAGCTTTTGGTGGCCTCACCCGGTGGCAGCACCAACGCCTCGGCACCGATCCCCTCGGCTGCCAGCCCCGCCTCAAGCGCCGCCAGATGCAGGCCCGCCACCCGCGATTCAGTGACCACGAAAACCCGTGGGCGATGTAGCAGCGGGGCAATCTCGGCCCCCGCGCGCGCCAGCAGCCCGGGCGCGATGCGCACATCATAGGCGCGTGTATCCAGGGGAACGTGAACCGTCGCTTCGCTCATGCCTTTGCCTCCAACACACCGGCCTGAAACAGGCAGTCCATAACCGCGTCGGTTGTTTGATCAATTGACCAGCTGGCCTGCGCATGCACGGTAAATTCGGCCTGCGCATAGGCCGGGCCACGCGCCTCGAACAGGGCCGCCAGCGTCGCATAGGGGTCGGGCGTGCGCAGCAGCGGCCGGGTATCCTTGTGCCGGACGCGCGTCCAGAGCAGATCCAGATCGGCCTTGAGCCAGACCGAGGCCGCGCGCGCGCTAATCAGCTGCCGGTTCTCGGCCGAGAGCCACGCACCACCCCCCGTCGACAACACGCAAGGCGGCCCATCCAGCAGGCGGGCGATGATCTGGCCTTCCTTTTCGCGGAAAAACCCTTCGCCGTAGCGGTCGAATATCTCGGAGATGGCCAATTTCGAGGCCGCCACGATCTCGGCATCCGAATCCTCGAACGCAACCTGCAGCCGCGCCGCCAAAGCCCGGCCAATTGCGGTCTTTCCAGCCCCCATCATGCCCACCAGAACCACCGTCCTGGTCAGTTTCAGTGGCCCTTTTGGCGTCGTTTCGCCCAATCCCAAAAAAAAACGTCCCCCGCTCTGGCGCAATCCGCGTTCAGATGGCTTATAATGAATTGAAAGCGGCGGCAAACGTCGAAACAGGCAGGCTGGGGAAGAATGTTTAGGCGGATATTCAAGCTACTATTTGTGTTGGCGGTGCTGGCGGGGCTCTTTTTGGTGGCCTATGCCTATTCGGGTCTGATGCAGCCGCAAACGCGCGAGATGATCCTGCCGGTAGATCTGGATGGCGATTAGGGTCGCATGTATCGCCCTGATCCTTGCGGGTCCGGCATTGGCGCAGGAGGGTGACGCCCCCGGCTGGTTGTCGGAAACCATTTTGTCCCCCAACGGCAATATCGCGACCACGGCCACGCCACAGGACATCACCGTCATGCCGATCGGCGCGGTGCGACTGGATGCGGTCGGGTTGCTGACGCCGGTGCAGACCGGCCTGCCCGCCGATCTGTGGGCGCAATCCTCCTCTGCGACGCTGTCCAATCTGTTTCGCGCACAACCTTATGAGGGGCTGCCTGCGATCCAGTCGATGACCGCAATGCTGGCGCTGGCCGAGGTGAACCCGCCACTGGATGCGACGCCGGAATCCACTCTGTTTCTGGCCCGGCTCGATCTGCTGCTGGAACGCGGTGCGATTGATCCGGCGCGCGCGCTGATGGAACGCGCCGGCCCCACCACGCCGCAGGTGTTTCGCCGCTGGTTCGATGTCAGCCTGCTGGCCGGGCAACCCGACCGCGCCTGTGCCGCGATGCGCGCCAATCCCGATATCGCGCCCTCCTTTCCGGCCCGCATCTTTTGCCTGGCGCGCGGCGGGGATTGGTCGGCGGCGGCGCTGACGCTTGGCACCGGTGAGGCGCTTGGCTTTATTCCCGTCGAGGAAGGCGATCTGATCGCGCGTTTTCTTGACCCTGAATTGTTCGAGGGCGAGCCGCCCCTGCCGCCCGAGATCGCGCCGACACCGCTTTATTACGAAATGCGCGCCGCGATTGGCGAACGTCAGGGGGCGGCGACGCTGCCCTTGGCCTTTTCGCAATCCGATCTGGCCCCGACCGCGGGCTGGCGGGCGCAGCTCGATGCCGCCGAACGCCTGGGCCGCAGCGGCGCGATCACGCCCGATCAGTGGCAGCTCATCTATACCTCACGGGTGCCGTCGGCCTCGGGCGGGGTCTGGGACCGGGTTGACGCGCTTCAGGGCTTCGATGTCGCCATGCTGGCACGGGATCCCGAGGCCGTGGCCCGCCTGCTGCCCATTGCCTGGAGCGCCATGCAGGAGGCCCGCCTCGAAGTGCCCTTTGCCGAGGTTTATGCCGGTAGGCTGATGCGGCTGCCGCTGACCGATGAGGCCGCAGCCCTGGCGCGCCGGGTGGCGCTGTTGTCGGAAAACTATGAGCGGATCGCACAATTGAACGTTCCGCAATCCGATGAGGAACGGTTTCTTTTTGCCATCGCCCGCGGGTTGCCGCCCGAAACGGTGCCGCGCGGCGCGGTTCCGCGGATGGTGGCCAATGCCTTTGCGGGCGTCGATCTGCCCGAGCGGTATCAGCGGATAGTGCAGGAGGAACGTATCGGCGAGGCACTGCTGCGCGCGGCGCTGGTGCTCAGCGCGGGCGATGGCGACATGGACGACATGGGCGACGCGCTGCAACTGTTGCGCCATCTGGGGCTGGAAAGCACCGCCCGGCGCGCCGCCTTGCAGCTGATGATCCTTGAGCGCGCGGGATGATCGGCGGCTGGATATCCCCGTTTCTTGAAGCGCAGGCCGCCGAACTGAATGCCGCCGAAAACACCCTGCTGGCCTATGGCCGCGACCTGATGGATCTTGAGGCGTGGCTGGCCGGGAAGGACATGGGTTTTTCCACTGCCAGCCGGGCCGATATCGAAGCCTACCTGATCCATCTCGACACGCAGGGCATGGCGAAATCGACCCGTGCGCGGAAACTCTCCGCGATCAAACAGCTTTATCGTTTTGCCTATGAAGAGGCGTTGCGCGGCGACAACCCGACCCTGCACATCAAGGGGCCGGGGCGCGACAAGACGCTGCCCAAGACCCTGACAATGGCCGAGGTCGACCGCTTGCTGGAGGCCGCCGAACGCCATGGCCGCAGCGCCCACGACCGGCTGCGCAATGCCTGCCTGATGCAATTGCTGTATGCCACCGGCATGCGCGTGACCGAGCTTGTGTCCCTGCCCGTGGCCGCCGCACGCGGCGATCCACAGCTATTGCTGATCCGGGGCAAGGGCGGCAAGGAGCGCATGGTGCCGCTGTCACCACCGGCGCGAACCGCCCTTGCGACATGGCTTGCGCATCGCGATGAAAAAGATGAGGCCGCGCGCCTGGAAACCGGCACACCACCCTCGCGGTTCCTGTTCCCTTCACGCGGCAAATCGGGACACCTGACGCGGGTGCGGTTTTTCACCTTGATCAAAGAGATCGCGGTGGCCG
>CAXBGQ010000090.1:0-10611 GCA_963975135.1 uncultured Nioella sp.
CGTCCCGGCTGGCCGATGATCTCTGCCGGGCGGGCGCGGCCTGGGGCCGGGCCGGGCGGCTCACCTTTCCAAAGCCCATGGTCGAGGATGCCATCGCGCGGGCGGCAAAGCGCTTTACGCTGCATGGCCGCGATCCGGATCGCGCCATCGAAGTGGGCGGCGACCGGGTCTATTTCGGTACTGGCGGCGCGGCGGTGCAAACGCTGGATATGGGCACCGGGCTCTACCGCCCCTCCACACTTCGCGACCTGCATGATTTCACCCGGTTGCAGGACAGCCTGACCAATATCGCCTGGTTCACCCGCTGCTGCATTGCCACCGATGTGCCGGACGCGTTCGATCTGGATGTGAACACCGCCTATGCGCTGATGAAACACACCACAAAACCGGTGGCCACCGCCTTTACCGAGGCCGCCCATGTCGCCCCCATCGTGGAGATGTTCGACATGGTCGCGGGCGGCGCGGGGGCCTTTGCCCGCCAGCCCTTCGTCAAGGCCCATATCAGCCCGGTCATCTCGCCGATGCGGTTCGGGGCCGATGCGGTCGATGTGGTCTATGCATGCATCGCTCATAACATTCCGCTCTCCTGCATCACGGCGGCGCAATCGGGGGCCACGGCTCCGGCCACATTGGCGGGGTTCCTGGCGCAATCGCTGGCCGAAACGCTGGCGAGCCTCGTGATGGTCAACGTGATCGCGCCAGGCCATCCGATGGTGTTTTCCAACTGGCCGCTGGTGATCGATCTGCGCAGCGGGGCTTTTGCGGGCGGCGGCGGCGAGATTGCGGTGCTGAATGCCGCCTCGGCGCAATTGTCGAACTGGTTGGGTCTGCCATCGGGCGTGGCGGCCTCGATGACCGATGCCAAGGCGATCGACGCGCAATATGGCGTCGAAAAGGGGATCACGTCGCTGGCGGCGGCGCTGGCGGGGGGCAACCTGATCTATGAAAGCGCGGGCATGACCGCGTCGCTGCTTGGCGTGAGCTTTGAGGCGTTTGTTTTGGATGACGAGATGCATTCAGCCACTTACCGGGTGCTGCGCGGCATTGAAATCAGCGACGAAAACCTCGGATTTGATGCGATTTGCGCGGCGGTTCTGGGCGAGGGGCATTTTCTGGGCAGCGCGCAGACCTTGGCTGCGATGGAACGCGACTATGTCTATCCGCAACTGGCCGACCGCGACCCGCCGGTGACATGGGCCGAGGAGGGCGCGCGCGACGCCTGGGGCCGGGCCCGCACGCGCGCGACCGAGATTTTGGCAACGCACCATCCCAAGTATTTGGACCCCTCGATTGATGCAAAGATCCGGGCCGCGTTCAATATTCTGGGCTGAGGCTGTCGCCCTCAAGCAGCCGGAACCCATCGCCAAGCCAGGGCATGGCGGCGATGGTGGGGGCAATCGCGCGAGCCCCGATCAACTGCCTGAGCGTCGCGTCGATGACCCCTGCAACGCCGCTGTTGCAGGTCGGCGCGGCATAGATCGAAATGGTGCGTGCAAAGCTGCGGCCCGGAAACGGCAGCAGCCGCACCCGCGACTGGAACCGCTGCGCGCGGGCGAAATTCATCGGCGTGGTGATGGCCCAGCCACCGCCATCGGCGACCAGCGCAAAGAGCGACTGATTGCTTTCAAAACTGAACCGATGCGCCAGTTTTCGGCGCATCCGGCGCAATTGCGCCTCGATATGGGCTCCGATGATCTGACCGCTGGCATAGCGCAGCAGGGGCAGGCCGGTGCGATCGTCAAGATAATCCTCGGCGATGTGGTCCAGATGCGCGGGAACGGCCAACACGAAGGGATCGCGCAAAAGCGGGGTTTCCGCCGGGCCACCGACCTGAAACAGCGGCTGTGTGCAGATCCCGATATCGACCTGTCCGCGCGCCAGAAGGTCCAGGATCTCGTGGCTTGGCCGGGTCAGGTGGGTGAAGTCGCAGGCTGGCAGGCTGGTGGCCAGATGGCGGGCCAGATCGGGGGCGATCTCGCTGTCGAAATCCTCGATCAGGGCCAGACGCAGGCTGCGGATCTGGCTGATCCTGTCGGCATATAGCTCGGCCTGCCCGCGCGCCAGACGGTCCAGCGCGGCCTCGACATGGGGCAGGAACACCGCGCCTTCGGGGGTCAGGCCCATAGGGCGGCGGCCATGATCCAGCAGGGTCAGACCAAGTGCTGCCTCAAGACTGCGCAGGTGGTGCGAGACGGTCGAGACCGACAGGCCACTGTCCTGCGCCACCGCAGTGACCGAACCGTGGCGCGCGGCGAGCCGGAAAAGCTCCAGCCCTTTGAGGGATAACTGCGTCATAAGTCGCAGGCTACTTCCGATTTATTCGCAAAGAAAGCAGTTGCTCAGAGCACCGTCGTCATCGCATGGCCCGGCGCATAGGTGATGCGCACCTTGGTCACGACCCGGGTCTGGTCCCAGGTCAGACGGTCCAGCACGAAAAGCGCACTGGGATCGGGGCAGGCCAGCGCCGCGATGGCTTGCGGATCGGCCATGACGGCGGAAAAGGCGATCTCGCCATGGGTATAGGGCGCGTTGGCCAGCAGCCATTCATTGCCGCTGATTTCCGTGAACGGGGCCTCAGCCGCCCCCGGCACGACGCCCAGATTGATCCAGCGATCCTCAAGTGCATAAGGCGCGCGATCGGCCAGGTGCAGGGCAATGAGATGCAGGGCCGGTGCATCGGGGGCCATGGTCATGGCGGCGGCAATTTCGGGCGGGGCCGGGGTTTGGGAGGCTGAAATCAGGCGGTAGCCATAGCGCCGCCCGGTGCCCTCGACCTCCAACCGGATCACCGGAATATCCAGCACCGCCTTGGCCACGGGCTGCAGCGCCACGCGGGTGCCGGCCTTGCGCCGCCGGTCCAGCAGCCCGGCCTCGGCCAGATTGCGCAGGGCACGGTTGACGGTGGCGCGGGCGCAGCCGAATTCGGCGGCCAGATCGGCCTCGTTCGGGATCTGCGCGCCGGGTTTCCATTCGCGCGAATGGATGCGGCGCAGAACCTCGGCCTGAACCGATTGCCAGCTTTTTATCGCCCCGCTCACACTGCGTCCCCAAGATCGGCAAGCGCCTTGCGATACCCCGCCACAATGGCCGCGCGCCCGATGTGGGCTCCGTTTTGCACGCGGTGACGCCCGGCAGCCCAGACATCGGTGACCAGTCGGTCATCGCCCGCGAATATCCAGGTATCGAGCGCGGTATCGCCCGCGCGCCCCTCCAGATGCACCGAGCCGGTATCGAGCGCCAGCATATCGGCCCAGAGCCCGGGCTCCAGTGCCCCCGACGCGCGCCCCGCCGCCTGCGCGCCACCCGCCAACACCGCCTGAAACAACCGCCGCCCGGTGGATTGCTCTGCCGTTGCCAGCGCCGCGCGGCTATGATCGCGCAGGCGTTGCGAATACTCCAGGCTCCGCAATTCCTCGGCCAGCGCGATACGAATATTGCTGTCGGACCCGATGGCGATGCGACCGCGTTGATCCATCCAGCGCACGCCGTCGAAGATCCCGTCGCCCAGGCTGCTTTCGGTGATCGGACAAAGCCCCGCAACAGCACCGGTCGCAGAGAGCGATGTGGTTTCGGATGGCGTCATCTGGGTCAGGTGAATAAGGCACCAGCGGTCGTCCAGCCCCATATGCGCCTCGGCCCATTCGACCGGGCGCGCGCCCCAATTGGCCGAGACCTCCTCGACCTCGGCGATCTGTTCGGCCAGATGCATATGGATGGGTCCGGTGGCATAGCGGTCGCTGTATGTCTTTAGATCCTCCATGCCCACGGCGCGCAACGAATGTGGCGCGACGCCATGGCCGGTATCGGCGGGCAGGGCGGCAAGGCCCGCCACGGCGTCGCCATGCAACCGGTCAAACCGGTCGCGGTCATTGCCGAACCGAATCTGGCCGGGGCCAAGCGCACGGCCATCGCAGCCGCCATATTGATAATGCACCGGCAGGAGGCAGAGGCCGATGCCTGTCTCCGCCGCCGCCGCCGCGATGCAGGCCGACATCTCCGACAGGTCGTCATAGGGCGCGCCGCCGGGCTGATGATGCAGGTAGTGAAACTCGACATTGGTGGCATATCCGGCCTCCAGCATCTCCATCTGCACGAAAGCCGCGATGGCCTGGACATGGTCGGGCGTCAGCCGGTCGAGAAACCGGAACATGAGCTGTCGCCAGGTCCAGAAACTGTCGCGCGGATCGGGGCCGCGCCGTTCGGTCAGCCCGGCCATGGCGCGCTGAAAGGCGTGCGAATGGGTGTTGACGGGGGCGGGCAGCAGCAGGCCGGCGCGCGTGGCCTCGCTCTGCGGCAGGCCGGTTTCTACCTTGGCGATCCGCCCATCGGGTCCCACCGTAACCCGCACGTCGCGGGCCCAACCCGCCGGCAGCAACGCCGTTTCCGCCCAGATTTCCCGCATCGGTCTCCACCTTGACAGTTTATTATGTGCAGACATAATAACGCGAGCCCTACGAGATACAAGCGAGTCGTGCCCCCATGATCCTGACAAATGCGACCATTGCCACTCTGGCCGATGACAGCGGTTTTGGCCTGATCGAGGCCGGAGCCATCGTGACAGAGGGCGAGCGCATCGAATGGGTCGGGGCCGAGTCCGATCTGCCGGATACCTATGGCGATCACCGGCGCACCGATCTTGGCGGACGGCTGGTCACGCCCGGCCTCATCGATTGCCACACCCATGTGGTCTTTGGCGGCAATCGCGCCGCTGAGTTCGAGCTGCGGCTCAATGGTGCCAGCTATGAAGAGGTGGCCCGCGCGGGCGGCGGCATCGTGTCGACCGTGCGCGCAACGCGCGCCGCAACCGAGGCCGAGCTGCTTGAAAGCGCCCTGACCCGCGTCGATGCCCTGATCGCCGAGGGCGTGACGTTGATCGAGGTGAAATCGGGTTACGGGCTGGATATTGAGACCGAGCAGAAAATGCTGCGCGTGGCGCGCGCCATCGGCGACCGGCGGCCGGTGGATATCCGCAGCAGTTTTCTCGGGGCCCACGCCACGCCCGCCGAATACAAGACCCGCAACGATGCCTACATCGATGAGGTCGCCATCCCCGGATTGCGCGCCGCCCACGCGGCAGGACTGGTCGATGCTGTCGATGGGTTTTGTGAGGGAATTGCGTTTGATACCAAACAGATCGCCCGCGTTTTTGATGTTGCGCTTGATCTTGGATTGCCGGTGAAACTACATGCCGAGCAATTGTCCAATATCGGCGGCACGGCGCTGGCGGCTCAATATGGTGCGCTCTCTGCCGATCACGTCGAGTATGCCACCGAGGATGACGCCCGCGCGCTTGCCGCCTCGGGCACCGTTGCGGTCCTGTTGCCCGGTGCGTTTTATACGCTGCGCGAAACCCAGGCCCCGCCGGTGCAGGCCTTTCGCGATCACGGCGTGCCGATGGCGCTGGCGACCGATTGCAACCCCGGATCCTCGCCGCTGAGCTCGCTTTTGTTGACCATGAACATGGGCTGCACCCTCTTTCGGCTGACCCCGCTGGAGGCGCTGCTTGGCGTCACCGCCCATGCCGCGCGCGCGCTTGGGGCGACGGATCGGGGCCGTGTCATCGCAGGCCACCGCGCCGATCTGGCGGTTTGGGATGTCGAAACCCCGGCTGAACTTGCCTATCGCATCGGCTTCAACCCGCTGCACATGCGTATTTTTGGAGGTCGGACATGAAGGTTCGTCTGATCCCCGGTGCCGCCACGCTGGCCGATCTGCATGCGATCTGGACCGGCACCGGCGCGGTTGAACTTGACCCCGCCGCCCGTCCCGGGGTCGAGGCGGCCGCAGCCCTCGTTGCCCGCGCCGCCGCCGGCGATGCGGCGGTCTATGGCGTCAATACCGGTTTCGGCAAGCTGGCATCCGTCAAGATCGCGCCCGCCGATACCGCAACGCTGCAACGTAACCTCATTCTCAGCCATTGCTGCGGCGTGGGCGAGGTGCTGGACGGCCCCACCACGCGGCTGATGATGGCGCTGAAGCTTTTGTCGCTTGGCCGTGGGGCGTCGGGCTGCGCCTGGGAAGTAATTGATAGCCTCCAGGGAATGCTGGCGCGCGGCGTGATGCCGGTGATCCCCGCGCAAGGCTCGGTCGGGGCCTCGGGCGATCTGGCGCCGCTGGCGCATATGGCGGCCACGATGATCGGTGAAGGCGAGGCGGTCTATGCGGGCGCACGCATACCAAGCGCCGAGGCGCTGCAAAAGGCGGGGATGTCCCCCATCACGCTTGGAGCCAAGGAGGGGCTCGCGCTGATCAACGGCACGCAGTTTTCCACGGCCTGCGCGCTGGTGGGGCTTTGGGGGGCGTGGCAGAACGCGGCCACGTCAGTGTTGACCTCTGCGCTTTCGACCGACGCCATCATGGGATCGACCGCGCCCTTGCAGGACGCCATCCACACCCTGCGCGGCCATGCCGGGCAAATCTCGGTTGCCCGCGCGCAGCGTGCATTGATGGAAGGCTCAGAGATCCGCGAAAGCCACCGCGATGGCGACGCCCGGGTGCAGGATCCCTATTGCATCCGCTGTCAGCCGCAGGTGACGGGGGCTGCGGTGGATCTGTTGCATTTCGCCGCCCGCACGCTTGAGGTCGAGGCCAATGCCGTCACCGACAATCCGCTGGTTCTGGTCGATCAGGGGCTGATCGTGTCGGGTGGCAATTTTCACGCGGAACCGGTGGGGTTTGCCGCCGATCAGATTGCGATAGCGATCTCTGAGATCGGCGCGATTGCGCAGCGACGGGTGGCCCTGATGGTCGATCCGACGCTGAGTTTTGACCTGCCGCCTTTCCTGACGCCCGATCCGGGGCTGAATTCCGGCCTGATGATCGCTGAGGTGACAACCGCCGCATTGATGAGCGAAAACAAACACCTGGCCAATCCCTGCACGACCGATTCAACGCCCACTTCCGCCAATCAGGAGGATCACGTCAGCATGGCCGCCCATGCCGCGCGACGCTTGTTGCGGATGAATGCCAACCTCAATGTCATATTGGGGGTCGAGGCGATCTGCGGCGCGCAGGGCATTGGTTTCCGCGCGCCGCTGCAAACGTCCGGGCCGTTGAAAGCGGCCATTACAGCCTTGCGCCGAGAGGTGCCTGAACTGGGTGCCGATTGCTACATGGCACCGCTGATCGAGGCCGCCGCCGCGATGGTCGCCGATGGTACTTTGACGGATGCGGTAGACCTGCCAAGCCATGTCAGAGGTGTATGGGTATGAACCCGGTCGTGGTCACGCAAGGCGACGGCCCCATTGTTTTGGGCCTGCCCCATGCCGGGACATATGTGCCGGCGGATGTGGCGGAGATGTTGAACGGAAACGGGCGCTTGCTGGCCGACACGGATTGGCATGTCGACCGGCTCTATGACGGTTTGCTGGCCGGGGTCACCACGGTGCGCGCCGGTTTCCACCGCTATGTGATCGACGCAAACCGTGACCCCGAGGGGGCCAGCCTCTATCCCGGCCAGAACACCACCGGGCTGGTGCCGATCACTGACTTTGACGGGCAGGACATCTGGACAACGCCCCCGGATGCGGCGGAAGTCGCCCGGCGGCGGGCCGCCTGTCACGCGCCCTATCACGCCGCTCTGAGGGGCGAGCTTGACCGGGTGCGTGCCCGGCATGGGGTGGCCATTCTTTATGATTGCCACTCGATCCGGTCGCATATCCCGTTTCTCTTTGATGGCCGCTTGCACGATTTCAACATCGGCACCAATCAGGGCAAAACCTGTGCTTCAAGTGTCGAACGAACATTGAGTGATATATGTTCTAAAGCAAAGGATTACGATACGATCCTGAACGGTCGCTTTGAGGGGGGATGGACCACGCGCCACTATGGGAACCCTGCTGAAAACATCCACGCCATCCAGATGGAACTGGCGCAATCGACCTATCTGAGCGCCGAAGCCGCGCCCTGGACCTATGACACAGAAAAATCCGCGCGCCTGCGCGAGACGCTCACGCAAATCCTGACCGCTCTGGCCCAACTGGCCCCAACCCTGCGAGGCTCGCCATGACCAACCCGCGCCACAATATCCGCGATGTCTATCCCGCCACAGGCACCGAGATCACGGCCAAATCCTGGCTGACCGAGGCCCCGATGCGGATGCTGATGAACAACCTGCACCCCGACGTGGCCGAAAACCCGCATGAATTGGTGGTTTATGGCGGCATCGGGCGCGCGGCGCGGACATGGGATGATTTCGACGCCATAATCGCCAGCCTGAAGTCGCTGGAGGGCGACCAGACGCTGCTGGTGCAATCGGGCAAACCGGTGGGCATTTTCCGCACCCATGCCGACGCACCGCGCGTGTTGATCGCCAATTCCAACCTGGTGCCGCATTGGGCCACTTGGGACCATTTCAACGAATTGGATAAAAAGGGCCTGGCGATGTATGGCCAGATGACCGCCGGGTCGTGGATTTACATTGGTTCTCAAGGGATTGTGCAGGGAACTTACGAAACATTTGTCGAGGCCGGGCGACAACATTACGACGGCAACCTTACGGGCCGCTGGATCCTGACTGCCGGGCTTGGCGGCATGGGCGGCGCGCAACCTCTGGCCGCCGTGATGGCCGGGGCCTGTTGTCTGGCGGTGGAATGCGACGAGACGCGGGCCGAATTTCGCAAGCGCACGGGCTATGTCGATGAGATCACGCATGATCTGGATGACGCGCTGGCGATGATCGACCGCTGGACCAAGGCCGGGGAGGCGAAATCGGTGGGTCTCATCGCCAATGCCGCCGATGTGTTCCCTGAATTGGTCGCCCGAGGCGTGCGGCCTGATATCGTCACCGACCAGACCAGCGCCCATGATCCGATCCACGGCTACCTGCCGCAGGGTTGGAGCGTCGCCGAATGGCGCGCGAAACAGGAGAGCGACCCGAAAACGGTGGAAAGGGCCGCGCGCGCCAGCATGAAAGTGCAGGTGGCCGCGATGGTCGATTTCTGGAACGCCGGCCTACCGGTGGTGGATTACGGCAACAATATCCGGCAGATGGCGCTGGAGGAGGGGCTGGAGGACGCGTTTGCCTTTCCGGGCTTCGTGCCCGCCTATATCCGACCGCTATTCTGTCGCGGCGTGGGGCCGTTTCGCTGGTGTGCTTTGAGCGGTGACCCGGAAGATATCTACAAGACCGATGCCAAGGTAAAAGAGCTGGTCGATGACCCGCATCTGCACAATTGGCTGGATATGGCGCGCGACCGGATCGCGTTTCAGGGCCTGCCCGCGCGCATTTGCTGGGTGGGGTTGGGCGTGCGCCACAAACTTGGGCTCGCCTTCAATGAAATGGTGCGCAGCGGCGAATTGAAGGCCCCGGTAGTGATCGGGCGCGACCATCTGGATTCTGGCTCGGTCGCCTCGCCCAATCGTGAGACCGAGGCGATGAAGGATGGCTCGGACGCGGTGTCGGATTGGCCGCTTCTGAACGCGATGCTGAATGTCGCCAGCGGGGCCACATGGGTCTCCCTGCATCATGGTGGCGGCGTCGGCATGGGGTTCAGCCAGCATTCCGGCATGGTGATCTGCTGCGATGGATCGCAGGATGCCGACCGCCGCATCGCCAATGTGCTGTGGAACGATCCCGCATCCGGCGTTATGCGCCATGCCGATGCGGGCTATGAGATCGCGCTGGATTGTGCCCGTGAGAACGGATTGAACCTGCCCGGTATCCTGAAAGGGTGAACGAGATGTTTCTGAAAAACGCCTGGTATGTGGCGGCCTGGGGCCATGAAATCACCCGCGAATTGCAGCAGATCAGGGTACTGGGCGAGAAGGTCTGCATTTTCCGCTCTGAGGCCGATGAGGTCGTGGCGTTGGAGGATGCCTGCCCGCATCGCAAGCTGCCGCTCTCGAAAGGCCGCATCAAGGGCGACACGGTCGAATGCGGCTATCACGGGCTGACCTTCGACCCAGCCGGGCAATGTGTCTGGGCCCCGGGTGCCGGGCGCATTCCGTCGAACGCCAGGGTCCATGCCTATCCGACCCATGAGAAATACGGGCTGGTCTGGATCTGGATGGGCAATCCGGCGCTGGCCGACCCGTTGGATATTTTCGAGATCGAGAATTACGACGATCCCGCCTGGGGCATCAATCGCGGGGACGCGATGGAGCTGGCCTGCAACTACCTGCTGATGTGCGACAACCTGCTGGACCCCACCCATGTGGCCTGGGTCCATGAAAGCAGCTTTGCCGCCGCCGCCACCAAGGACACGCCGTTGCGGGTGACCAAAACCGACAATGGCGTCATCGTGCATCGCTGGATGATGGATCACGAGCCGCCTGCGGGCCCCGGCGGCCCGGACGGGCCTCTGCATGCACAGACCTTCATCATGGACAGCTACAATTTCATGACGCCGACCACCGAGACCGAGACTCGGTATTACTGGTTCCAGCTGCGCAATATCCGGCCTGACGATGCCGAGTTGTCAAAGATGATGAGCGCCGATGTCCAACACGCCTTTGAGGAGGATCGCGCGGTGCTGAACGCGGTCCAGATCGGCATGAGCAGCAAGACCAGTCCCCATATCGACCTGCCGATCGATGGCGGGCAGCTCAGGTTCCGCCGCCAGTTGCAGGCGATGATCAACGAAGAGGCCGAGGTCGACCGCCAGATGGCCG
>CAXBGQ010000091.1:0-10593 GCA_963975135.1 uncultured Nioella sp.
GCGCACGGGATGGACGAATTTGAAGGGCACGAACATGCCCACGGCAAACAGAACCACCAAGGCCAGGCTGACGGGGGGCGGCGGGCTGATTGCGAACAGCACCAGCACCACCATGTTCCAGCAGCCGGGAAAGCCGGAAAAGGAATTGTCCTTTGTCTTCATCCTTGTATCGGCGAAATAGACCACGCTGGCAAAGGTGATGACGATGATCACCAACCAGCCCGGCCAGCCCGGCAAAAGCCCCGATTTGAAGAGCGCATAGGCCGGAATGAAGACATAAGTCAGATAGTCGATGATCAGGTCCATCAAATAGCCGTCAAATTCCGGAGCGTTGGTTTTCACCTCGTATTTGCGCGCCAGTGGCCCGTCGATGCCGTCGACGATAAAGGCCACGACCAGCCACAGGAACATCAGCGGCCATTTCTCCTCGACCGCGGCCAGCATGGCGAGCATGGCGAAAACGGCACCGGTGGCGGTGAAGAGGTGAACCGAGAGAGCTTTGAGGCGGATATTCATGGGCGTGACATGCCCCATTGGACGCGATTTCGCAACCCGATCAGGCCTTGGGATGGGCGTTGGCGTAAACCTCCAGCAGGCGGGCGGTGTCGACCGCCGTATAGGCCTGCGTGGTCGAAAGCGAGGCGTGGCCCAGAAGTTCCTGGATCGCGCGCAGATCGCCACCGGCATCCAAGAGATGGGTGGCAAAACTGTGACGCATGGCGTGCGGTGTGGCGCTGGCGGGCAGACCAAGCTGCATCCGGGCGGCCTCGACCACCTTGGCAATCAGCCGCTGGTTGAGCGCGCCGCCCCGGATGCCGCGAAAAAGCGCCGTGCCGGGGGCCAGATCATGCGGGCAGAGTTGGGCATAGCGGGCCACGGCGGCGCGCGCGGCGGGCAGGACGGGCAGCTCGCGTTCCTTGCCTCCCTTGCCGCGAATGCGCAAGGCATCCGAGATCGGCAGCACATCGGCGGGGAGCCCGAGCGCCTCGGATATGCGCATGCCGCAGCCGTAAAGCAGCGTCACCACCGCGACATCGCGCGCCGACACCCAATCGCGGGCATCCTGTGCCTCGATGGTGTCCAGCATGTCCTGGGCGGCGGGCACAGACAGGGGCCGGGGCAGTTTGCGCTGAAACTTGGGGGCGCGGGTGGACAGGATCGCGGTGGCGTCGAACCCGTCGCGTTCCGCCCACCAGCGGAAAAAGGATTTCACCGAAGAAAGCTGTCGCGCCAGCGACCGGGCCGAGACGCCGCGCCCGCGTTCTGCGGCCATCCAGGCGCGCATGTCGCGGGGGGTGAGCGATTGCAGCGGGGTCAGCCCCATCCGGTCGCCGAAATGGCTGGCCTGAAAGGCCAGAAACCCGGTGGTGTCGCGGCCATAGGCAGTCACGGTGGCGTCCGCCCCGCCGCGCAGCGACCCGACATCGGCCAGCCACGCGGCCAGCAGATCACGGGCAGCGGGGCTGAGCATCAAGGTCATGGTCTCAGCCCAGATACCGTTTCATATTGCGCTCGAACACACCGGTAAAGAAGGTCAGCAGATCGGTGCCCTGGCTGGGGCGGAACTGATGCGGATCCTCGGATCCGATCACCAGAAGCGCGGGCAGGCGGCCTTCGCCGAGGTCGAGTTTCAAAAGCGCCTCGGAGGCAATCCAATCGGCGGCCTCGCCAAAGATGCGGCCGGAGCTGTCGCCGACCTGGCGCAGGGTCACGGCGCGCTCGGGGATGGCGCGCCCGCCGGTCACGTAGTGATCGACGAAACCGGGGCCGACGATGGTCAGCACATCTTCGAGTTTCTGCACCTTGGGGGCGCTGTCCTCGGTCGCCTCGGCGCTTTCCAGCACCAGCCGGATGCGGTCAACGCGCAGGATGGCGGCCACCTCGGTGCCGAGCACCTTAAGGAAAGCCTCGAAATCGGGCTGTTCCAGCAGGGTCAGGATGGCGCGGTGGATCTGGTTGGTGCCGGCCAGGTTTTCATAGGCCGCGGCAATGACGGACCGATGCGTATCCTCAAGCCGGTCCAGCCGGTTTTCCAGCCGCTCCATGGCGATGCCGCGCATATCGACGATATTGCCGCCCATCTGACGGTCATTGGCCGTGATCAATGCGCGCATCACGTCGCGGTCATCCAGAATCAAATCCGGATCGGTCAATACCCGTTCGCGCCAGTCCTGCAACGGCTCTGCCTTCTCGCCCATATCGTCTGCCCTCATGCTCGTTTTTTTAGCTTTGGGCCGACCTTACACCATGGTTACAGGATTTTCTGCCCTGTTTTTGCCCAATCCTTCATAAAGCCATCCAGACCCTTGTCGGTCAGCACATGATTTGCCATCGCCTTGATCACATTCGGCGGCGCGGTGGCGACATCGGCCCCGATGAGGGCGGCGTCTTTCATATGGTTGGCCGAGCGGATCGAGGCGGCCAGGATCTGCGTGTCGAAACCGTAATTGTCATAGATGGCGCGGATCTCTGCGATCAGATCCATGCCGTCGAGGTTGATATCGTCGAGCCGTCCGATAAAGGGCGAGATATAGGTGGCCCCGGCCTTGGCGGCCAAGAGCGCCTGATTGGCCGAAAAGCACAGCGTCACGTTGGTCTGGTAGCCTTCGCCGGTGAGGATCTTGCAGGCCTTGAGCCCGTCCCAGGTCAGCGGCAGCTTGATGCAGATATTGGGTGCGATCGCGGCCAGCTTGCGGCCTTCGGCCAGCATGGCATCCGCTTCGAGCGCCACGACCTCGGCGGAAACCGGGCCGTCGACGAGGTCGCAGATCTCCTTGGTGACCTCAAGGATATCACGTCCCGATTTCAGGATCAGCGACGGGTTGGTGGTGACGCCATCGACCATGCCGATATCGTTCAGCTCGGCAATGGCATCGACTTCAGCGGTATCGACAAAGAATTTCATGATCTGTTCCTATCGGGCGTGATGCGGTTTGCGCATCTCTTAGCGCAGGAATAGGGTGGCGGGAACCCTGTTGATGTTTGCGCTATCATGACCAGCCCCGCGTTTTTTGAAGAAGGCACCCTGGTGGGGGTGCTGACGGCCGAGCCGCTGGATCGGGTGTTGGATTACAAGGCCCCCGAAGGCGGCTGTTGGATGGGCGCGTTCGTGATGGTGCCGCTGGGTCCGCGCCAGGTGATCGGCGTGGTCTGGGGGGCAGGGCGCGGCGATTGGGATCCGGCCAGGATCCGGGCCGTGGCCAAGGTGCTGGACGTGGCCCCGATGCGCGAAGAGATGCGCGCGTTCCTGACCCGCGCGGGCGATTACACGCTGACGCCGCTCTCGGCGATGTTGCGGCTGGCGACGCGGGCACCGGGGCTGGCCGATCCGCCCTCGATGCGCAAGCTCTACCGGTTGGGGATGGAAGAGCCCGACCGCATGACCGATGCCCGCACGCGGGTGCTGGCGGTGCTGGAGGAATATGGCGGGGTGGCCTTTACGCAATCGGAACTGGCCGAAATGGCGGGCACGTCCGGGTCGGTCATCAAGGGGCTGGTGAAACTGGGCGCGGTCGAAGAGGTCGATACCCCGCGTGACGCGCCTTATTTACCGCTGGACCCGGAGCGCCCGGGCAAACCGCTGACGCCCGATCAGGCGGCGGCGGTTCTGCCTTTGACGCAAGGCATACGCGACGGGACCTATGGCACCACGTTGCTGAAAGGCGTCACCGGATCGGGCAAGACAGAAGTCTATCTGGAGGCGGTCGCCGAATGTTTGCGGCAGGGGCGGCAGGCGCTGGTGCTGCTGCCCGAGATCGCGCTGACATCGGAGTTCCTGACTCGCGTCAAGGCCCGGTTCGGGGCCGAACCTGCCGAATGGCATTCCGGCGTGACCATGACCGAACGCCGCCGCTGCTGGCGCATGGTGGGGCAGGGCGCGGCCGGGCTGGTAGTGGGCGCGCGGTCAGCGCTGTTCCTGCCGTTCCGCGATCTGGGGCTCATCGTGGTCGATGAGGAACACGACACCAGCTACAAGCAGGAGGATGGCGCGCTCTACAATGCACGCGATATGGCGGTGCTGCGGGCCTCGCTCAATGGGGCGCAGGTGGTGCTGGCCTCGGCCACGCCATCGTTGGAAAGTTGGTGGAACGCCGAAAGCGGGAAATACGCGCGAGTTGACCTGAGTGACAGGTTTGGGGCCGCGGTGATGCCCGACATGCGCGCGATAGACATGCGGGCCGAGGATCTGCCGGGCAACCGGTGGGTGTCGCCCAGTTTGCAGGGGGAGGTGCGGGCCCGGCTGGAACGCGGCGAACAATCGCTGCTGTTTCTCAACCGGCGCGGCTATGCCCCTGTCACGATCTGCCGGGCCTGTGGCGAACAGGTGGGCTGCGATCACTGCGATGCGCGCATGGTCGAGCACCGGTTTCAGAAACGGCTGATGTGCCATCAATGCGGTGCGACGAAACCGATGCCCGAAATCTGCCCGTCCTGCGAGGTAGCGGGCAAGATGTCGGCGGTGGGGCCGGGGGTGGAGCGGTTGGCGGAAGAGGCGGCGGAGCTATTCCCCGAGGCGCGCATGGTGGTGTTGTCGTCCGATCTTTTTGGTTCGGCCCGGGCGCTGAAAGCCAGGATCGTCGAAATCGCCGAGGGCGAAACCGATATCATCATCGGCACGCAGCTGGTGGCCAAGGGGCATAATTTCCCGCGCCTGACGCTGGTCGGTGTGATTGACGCCGATCTGGGTCTGCAGGGGTCCGATCTGCGCGCTGCCGAGCGCAGTTTTCAACTGATGCGCCAGGTCGCGGGGCGCGCGGGGCGGGCCGAAGTGCCGGGCGTGGCGGTAATGCAGACCTTTCAGCCCGAGCATCCGGTGATCCGGGCCATTCTGGCAGGCGATGAGGAAGGGTTCTGGCGCGCCGAGGCCGATGAGCGTCGGGCCACGGGGATGCCGCCCTTTGGCCGCTTGGCGGGGATTGTCGTGTCTGCACCCGATGCGGCGGCGGCCATTGATCTTGCCACCTATCTGGCCCGAAACGACGCCCCCATCACGGCCATTGGCGGCACGGTCTATGGCCCGGCCCCGGCCCCGATTGCCCGCATCCGGGGCCGCCACCGGGTGCGGCTCCTGGTCAAGGCACCGCGCGGTGCCGCGATCCAGGATGCGCTCAGGAAATGGGTGGGCGGGCTGAAGCTGCCGGGGGCGCTGCGGTTATCTGTCGATATTGATCCGCAGAGTTTTTATTGATCGGGTTCGCGCCGGTGCCTGGCGCGCGGTGACAACCCGTTTTGACGGTATTGCGGGCCCAGGCATGTCTCATGTCGCTGATTGGACATGCATCGCAATGATGCGCCGCGCTTGCCGCCACCATACCCATCCGGTCTCAGCGGCCCCTAATCCGCGGGTCCAGCGCATCGCGCAGCCCGTCGCCGATATAGTTCACCGACAACACCGTCAGCGAGATCGCCAATCCGGGCCAGATCACCCGTTCGGGGTTGCTCTGCAACCAATCGGTGCCATCAAACAAAAGTCGCCCCCAGGTCGGGTAATCCGACGGAAATCCCAGCCCCAGAAACGACAGCGCGCTTTCGGTGATGATCGCGTTGGCGATGCCAAGCGTGGCCGACACCATGACGGGCGACATCACATTGGGCAGCACATGGCGGATGATCATCCGGTGCGGTGGGGTTCCGATCGACCTTGCGGCCAACACGAATTCACGCTCCTTGAGCGCCAGCACATCGCCGCGCACGATCCGCGCCGCCTGCATCCAGCTGGTGATGCCGATGACAAAGACAATCAGGATGAAGATGCCGTTTTCCGGCCCGAAATAAAAGCGCAGCGTGTCGCGGAACAGCATGATGATAACCAGCAAAAGCGGCAAGAGCGGCAGCGCCAGAAACAGGTCGGTCAGGCGCATCAGGATCCCGTCGAGCCGCTTGAAATAGCCCGCCACAACTCCGATCAGCGTGCCCAGAACAAGGCTCAGCGCCATCGCGGTCAGCCCCACGGCAATCGAGGTGCGCCCGCCCGCCATCATCCTGGCGAACGTGTCGCGGCCCAATTGGTCGGTCCCCATCGGATGCGCCAGCGAGGCCCCCGAATTGCGCGCCCGGATGTCGATATAGGTCGCGTCCAGCGTCCAGAAATAGGGGCCGACATAGACAAAGAGCAGCATGGAGATAAAGAACCCGGCCCCCATCAGCGCGCCCTTATGGGTCTTGAACTGGTCCCAGACATCCCACCACTGGTTGCGGGGCGCGCGGTAGCCCTGCTGCTCGTTCACATTGGGCAGATCAGTCATAGCGAATCCTCGGGTCAAGCACGCCATAAAGGACGTCTGCAATCAGGTTGAACAGCACGATCAGCACCGCAAAGATAAAGGTCAGGGTCTGCACGGTCGGAATGTCGCCGCTCTGGATCGCGATGATCAGAAGCTGGCCCAATCCGTTTACCTTGAAGACCTGCTCGGTAATGATGGCCCCGCCGAAAACCTGCGGCACGCCAAGCGCGATGACGGTCACCACCGGGATCATCGAATTGCGCAGCACATGCACCAGCACCACCACCTGTTCGGTCAAACCCTTGGCGCGCGCGGTGCGCACGTAATCCTGGTTCAGATTGTCCAGCATCGAGGCGCGCATGAACCGGCTGATCTGGCTGGCATTATAGAGGCCAAGCACCATCACCGGCATGATGATCTGTTTTAATTGCTGCACGAAACTGGCCCAATCCGTGACCACAAGCGTGGTGTCATAGACCGAAGGGAACCAGCCGAGCTGAACCGAAAAGATCACGATGAAAAGGACGCCGGTGAAAAAGGTCGGCACCGAAAATCCCAGCATCGAGACAAAGGTGCCGATCTGGTCGAACCAGCTATATTGCCGGTAGGCCGAGATCACCCCGATCGGCACCGCGATGACGATGCCCAAGATATAGGAGGTGCCGACCACCCACAGCGTCTGCGGCATGCGCTGTGCGATCAGGTCCACGACCGGGCTGCGCGTCTGCCAGGAAATGACCCGGGTGCGGTCCGCGCCGCCCAAATCCCAACCTGTGACGTTTTCCAGGAAATTCAGCGGCTCGGTATAGAAAAACTGCTGCAACCATAGCGCAAAGCGGACCGCCATCGGCTCATCCAGGCCAAGCGAGGCGCGGATGTCGGCGCGCACTTCGGGCGGGATCGTCAACGGCAGGCTGGCCGTCGGATCGGAGGGCGCCAGGTCGAGGATCAGAAAGATGATCAGACTGATGAACAGAAGCGTCGGTATCGCCAGCAGCAATCGACGGAGCGTGAAGGTCAGCATGGGCGCCTCGGTTCAGAAGTCTGTTATGGTGGGAGGATGCCCGCACCCCCGGCACGACAGGCCGGGGATGCGGGCGGGATCAGGTCACATCAGCGATCAGTCGGCGCGCGACCATTCCTGAATGTTCCACATTTCGCTGTCCCAATCGGTCATGCGCACACCTTCCAGGGTATTGGCATAAGCCGAGACACCGCCCCGGTGAATGAGCGGGATGATCGAATAGCTTTGCATCAGCATATCGTTCATCTCACGGGCCAGGCGGCCACGTTCTTCCAACGATGCGGTCTGGCTCATTTCGGTGACCAACGCGTCATAGGCGGGGTCACAGAAACGCTGGATGTTGGCACCTTGCCACTGGCTGTCAGGGCCCGGGATTTCCGAGCAGCGCCAGTTGCCCATATAGGCCTCGGGGTCAACGCCAGAGAAGTTGTTCGTATACATTTCGATATCTGCATAGAACTTCTGGAACGTGTCCGGGCTGGAGGGGTCGCCGCCAAAGAAGACCGAGGCGTCGATATTGCGCAGCTCAACCTCGATACCGATCTCTTCCCACCACTGTTTGACCAGGGCCTGGGTGTCCTGACGGACGGCATTGGTCGAGGTCTGGTAGAGCACGCTCAGGCGGACGCCGTCACGCTCACGAACACCGTCGCCATCTTCGTCGACCCAACCGGCCGCTTCCAGAACGGCGGCAGCGCCTGCCAGATCCTGCACCAGACAGCCATCATTGGCGGTCGAGGCATAGGCGGCCGGCGCGGGCAGCACGTTACAGGTCGGCTGACCACCGGCCCCGTAGCCGATCTCGACCAACAGCGCCCGGTCGATCGCCATCGACATGGCCTGACCCACGGCACGGTCGGTCAGGAACGGGTGCGGGCCACCCTCAACGGTAGAACGCATGTCACCAAGGCCTGCATCGGGGTTGGTCTGGTTCAGGTGCAGACGTTCGACCGAAGTGCCGTAGGCGGTGGCCACGGTTCCGATGCCATTGGATTCCATATCGGCCAGGATGGTCGGGTCGATCTGAAGGTTCCAGGCATAGTCGAACTCGCCGGTTTCCAGAACCGACCGGGCCGCCGATGCCGCGTCGCCACCACCCTTGAACACCACCGTCGCAAAGGCCGGCTGATCCGGCACGCGGTAGTTTTCATTGGCGGCAAAGGTGATCACGTCATTGGGACGGAACTCGGTCACGACAAACGGGCCGGTGCCGATCGGGCCAAAGTTGGCCTCGGTGCATTCCGGCGCGCTGGCCCCCAGGCAATCGGCAAACTGTGCCGCCTGGATGATCGGGCTCTCGGCACCGACAAAGGCGGTGTAGGGGAACGGCTTGGGGGCCGCGAAGGTGATCAGGATCGTGCGATCATCCACCGCTTCGACGCTTTGCACACCATCGAAATACGACGCCTGCGCACAGCCGCCTTCGGGGTTGGTGCAATATTCCCAGGTGAACACGGCATCGGCCGCGGTCAGGGCGGTGCCATCGGACCAGGTGATGCCCTCGGACAGAGTCCAGGTGATCGAGGTCAGATCCTCGGAGACGCCGCCGTTTTCGACGGTGGGAATTTCGTCAACCAGACGCGGGATCAGGGCCCCGGTATCATCGAAACCGGCCAGCGGTTCCAGCACCAGCGAGGCCGATTCAACCTCTTTCGTGCCGCCCGACAGATACGGGTTCAACGTTGAGGGCGCTTGCCAGTAGATGATGTTGAGCTGGCCGTCTTCGCCGCGCTCGCCCTCATCGGCAAGGGCCGCCGCCGGGGCAAGTGCGAATGCCACCGCAGCCCCCAGCATGATATGTTTCATCTTCATGTCTCTCTCCTTGTTGGTTCGCTCTTGTTACCTCAATCGCCGCCGGTTCAGCCGGTGGTCTGGGTCTCGTTAAACAGGTGGCAGGCCACGAAACGACCCGGGGTGACTTCGCGAAATTCCGGGTCGTCGCGTTTGCAGATATCCATCACGCTCGGGCAGCGGGTGCAGAAATTGCACCCCTGCGGCGGGTTCGAGGGACTGGGCACATCGCCTTGCAGGATCACGCGGTTGGCTTCGTCATGGGCCACCGGGTCGGGTTCCGGCACCGCAGATAGCAGCGCCTTGGTATAGGGGTGGTGCGGGTCTTCATAAAGCCCGTCGCGCGGGGCCAGCTCGACGATCTTGCCCAGATACATCACCGCCACCCGGTCCGCGATATGGCGCACCATGCTGAGGTCATGGCTGATGAACAGATAGGTCAGCCCAAATTCTTTCTGCAGATCCTCCAGCAGGTTCACCACCTGCGCCTGGATCGAGACATCGAGCGCCGCGATCGGTTCGTCGCAGACGATGAATTTGGGGTTCAGCGCCAGCGCGCGGGCGATGCCGATGCGCTGCCGCTGACCGCCGGAAAACTCATGCGGGTAGCGGTTGGCAAAATCGCGGTTCAGGCCAACCGCATCCATCAGCTCATAGATTCGGTCCAGCCGTTCCTTGCCGGTTTTCCTGGTGTGCTCGCTCAAGGGCTCAGCGATGATATCGGCCACGGTCATGCGCGGGTTCAGGCTGGCTTGTGGATCCTGAAACACCATCTGCATGATCGGGCGCATCTTGCGCAGCGCGGTCTGATCGGCTTTGGCGATTTCGCGCCCGTCAATCTCGATGGTGCCGGCCGTGGGTTCATAAAGCCGCAGCACGGCCCGCCCGCAGGTGGACTTGCCGCAGCCCGATTCGCCCACCAGACCCAGGGTTTCGCCCTCGTAGATCTCAAAGCTGACATCATCGACCGCCTTCACATCTCCGGTATGGCGGCGCAGCACCCCGGAATAGATCGGGAAATACATCTTGAGCCCAACCACCGAGACCAGCTTTTTCTGTTTGCTCATGTCAAACATCGCGCGGCCTCCCGGTATCGGCGTCCCAGAAACAGGCCACGTCATGGCCCGCACCGATGCTGACGCGCCACGGGTTTTCCTGTGAGCATCGCGGCAGCGCTTCGGCACAGCGGTCACGGAACGGGCAGGCGGTGGGCTGCCCGCTCAACATCGGGGGTTGGCCCTGGATCACCTCCAGCCGCTCGGCCCGCGCGCCGCGCACATGCGGCACGGTCTCCAGCAGGGCGCGGGTATAGGGGTGTTTCGGGTTGGCAAACAGTTCACGCACCGGGCCCTGTTCGACAACCTGCCCGCCATACATCACCAGCACCCGGTCGGCGATGCCCGCGATCACGCCCAGATCATGCGTGATCCAGACAATCGCCATGCCAAGTTTGCGGCGCAGGTCATGCACCAGTTCCAGGATCTGCGCCTGAATGGTCACATCCAGCGCCGTGGTCGGTTCATCCGCGATCAGCACTTCGGGATCACAGGCCAG